>NZ_JBHMFD010000001.1:0-350737 GCF_042427575.1 Bergeyella porcorum | reverse complement strand
AACTCAAAACTTAAATTGGTTGATAGTTGTTGGTTGTCGGTTGATGGTCTTTTTTCTTTCTTCTTTCTTCTTTCTTCTTTCTTCTTTCTTCAAAACTCAGCAGAGAATTGATTGTTAGTTTAAATTTAATACTTATCTTTGTGTATGGATTACAAAAAACTCATCATAAGAGGGATTTCTTACAGCCAAACGCAGTCGGGGGCGTATGCTCTTTTGCTAGAACACGAGGAATCAAAAGTGAAACTTCCTGTGGTTATTGGGAATTTTGAAGCACAATCTATTTCTTTGGGATTAGAGAAAGATTTAAGACCTCCCAGACCGCTTACGCACGATTTATTTTCGCAGTTTGTTACTGCCACGGGATATCGTTTGGAATCCGTGATTATCTATCAGATTATAGATGGTGTTTTCTTTTCTAATATCAATTTCAAAAATATAGAAACCGAAGAAGAATTAACCTTAGATGCTAGAACTTCTGATGCTGTGGCTATGGCTGTAAGGTTTAATGCCCCGATATTCACGACCTCTCAGGTGCTGAATGAAGCGGGAATTTTGCTGGAATTGGAGATGGCTACCAATGAAGATGCTGCTGCAGATGAGGAAGAAACTGATGGCGAAGATAGTCTTAGAAATATGACCAATGAGGAATTACAAATCCTTCTGGAGCAGGTGGTGAAAGAAGAAGATTTTGATGCTGCTGTAGAAATTCAGGAGGAAATTAAAAGAAGAAAAAAGAAAATAGACTAATAGAATTATGAATATCAAGTTTAGATTAACGGTGATGAACTTTTTAGAGTTCGCTGTTTGGGGAGCTTACCTTACATCAATGGGTAATTATTTAGGTTCCATTGGCTTAGGGCCTAAAATTGGTTTGTTCTATGCAATGCAGGGAATCGTTTCCATCTTTATGCCTGCGATAATGGGGATTATTGCAGACCGATGGATTCCCGTACAGAGGCTATTGGGGATTAATCATTTGATAGCTGCTATATTCATTATTGCTACAGGATATTATGGTGCTTCGGCAGGGCAGAATGTGGATTTCACTACCATCTTCACGCTGTACTCTTTAAGTGTGGCGTTCTTTATGCCAACCATCGCATTATCCAATTCTACGGCTTATAGTATTCTGAAACAGAATCAATTGGATGTTATTAAAGCCTTTCCACCGATTAGAACTTTGGGTACAGTAGGATTTATCTGTGCAATGTTATTTGTTAATTTTTCAGGATTTGAAAATGGACATTTCGGGTTTAATTTTGATAGCAATCCAAATTTTGAAAGTTTCCAATCCAATTATTATCAGTTTTATGTGTCTGGTTTTTTAGGTATTTTACTATTCTTATATTCCTTTTCTTTGCCACATTGCCCTATCAATGCTTCTAAGGAAAAAACCACTTTAGCAGATGCGTTTGGGCTGAAAGCTTTTGCATTGTTTAAGAATACGAAGATGGCAATTTTCTTTATTTTCTCTATGCTTTTGGGGGTTTCTTTACAGATTACCAATGGCTATGCCAATCCATTTATATCAACCTTTAAAAGCGTACCAGAATATGCTAATTCTTGGGGTGCTAATAATGCTAATGCTTTGATTTCTCTATCGCAAGTTTCAGAGACGCTATGTATTTTATTGATTCCTTTTTTCTTGAAAAAATTTGGAATTAAAACGGTAATGCTAATGGCAATGGTGGCTTGGGTGCTTCGTTTTGGATTATTTGGCTTAGGCGATCCAGGCTCTGGCGTGTGGATGTTCATCATCTCTATGATTGTATATGGTATTGCGTTTGATTTCTTTAATGTATCGGGGTCTTTATTCGTAGATCAGGAAACTTCGGCAGACATCAAGTCTTCTGCACAGGGTGTTTTTATGATGATGACCAATGGCTTTGGGGCGACTATAGGAATGCTTGCAGCACAAGAGGTAGTGAACCATTTTGTTTATAGCCAAACTGACTTGACGCTGCAATTGGAAGGCTGGAGAACCTCTTGGTATATATTTGCGGGATATGCTCTAGTGGTAGCGGTGTTGTTTGCTGTTATCTTCAAGCATAAGCACCGTCCAGATGCGATTAAAGATATCGCTCACTAATCTGTAAAGCAATAGATTAAAATCAATCTGCATTTTATTTTGTAAATGCAGATTTTTTTGTACTTTTAGCGAAGTCAAATTTGAAGTATCAACATAAATTTAAGAATCATAAAATGAAAGAAGTATTTATCGTATCGGCGGCTCGTACGCCAATGGGAAGTTTTTTGGGAAGCCTTTCTACAGTTCCCGCTACAAAATTGGGAGCAGCTGCTGTAAAAGGAGCATTGGACAAAATTAATCTAGATGCCCAGCACATTCAAGAAATCTATATGGGAAATGTGTTACAAGCAGGAGAGGGACAGGCACCAGCGCGTCAGGTTGCTTTAGGAGCAGGATTGTCCAAAGAAACCCCAGCCACTACCATCAATAAAGTTTGTGCTTCTGGGATGAAAGCGGTGATGATGGCAGCACAGGCTATTAAGGCTGGAGATGCAGAAGCCATCGTAGCAGGAGGAATGGAAAATATGTCTCAAGTGCCCCATTATTTCAATGCAAGAAATGCAACCAAATTAGGCGATGTAAAAATGCAAGACGGAATGGTATTAGACGGTCTTACAGATGTGTATAACAAAGTCCATATGGGGGTATGTGCAGAGAAATGTGCTGCGGAATACAATATCTCAAGAGAAGAGCAAGATAACTTTGCTATAGAGTCTTATAAGCGTTCTGCAAAGGCTTGGGAAGAAGGGAAATTTAAGGATGAAGTGGTTCCAGTAGAAATTCCACAGAGAAAAGGAGAGCCTATTATTTTTGCTGAAGATGAAGAATATAAAGCTGTAAAATTTGATAAAATTCCTTCTTTGCCTACGGTATTCCAAAAAGAAAATGGAACGGTAACCGCCGCTAATGCATCTACCTTAAATGATGGTGCTTCTGCTCTTATTTTGGTTTCTAGAGAAAAAATGGAAGAGCTTGGGCTGAAACCGTTGGCTAAAATCGTGTCTTATGCCGATGCAGCTCAGGAGCCAGAATGGTTTACAACTGCACCAGCCAAAGCATTGCCTATCGCTTTGAAAAAGGCTAATCTAGAACTATCTGACATTGACTTTTTTGAATTTAATGAAGCATTTTCTGTGGTAGGTTTGGCTAATAACAAAATTTTAGGCTTAGACCCAGCGAAGGTGAATGTGAACGGAGGAGCTGTAGCTTTGGGACATCCTCTAGGAAGCTCTGGAGCTAGAATCATTGTAACGCTTATCAATGTTTTGAAACAAAATAACGGTAAATACGGTGCTGCCGCCATCTGCAACGGTGGAGGTGGGGCTTCAGCTATCGTAATTGAGAATTTGTCAGTTTAAGTTTTGAGTGCTGAGTTTTAAGTGTTGAGGAAAGAGAAAAGAAGAAAGAGAAAAGACCATCAACCAACAACTATCAACCGACAACCAAATTCAAGTGTTGAGTTTTTGATGAAAGAAGAAAGAAAAAAGACTATTAACTTTCTAACCTCTAATCTCTAACTTCTAACCTCTCAACATTAAACCTTAAATTAAAAAAAGTCAAGATTTTAAAATCTTGACTTTTTTGCATTGAGAATGGTTTTGAAAATCATTACTGAATCACCAAACTTTGCTTCGATGCGTTCCACAATATTCGGAAATTCATTTTCTATGAACTGTGTCCGAAATTCTTCATTATCAAAAATTAATAACAAATTGGTGTTTTTTCCTTCAGTAATCATCTCGGTTTCCACTTCGGAGAGGATGTATTGTTCCACATCCATCAGATTGTCTATTAGCAGTTCCAATTCGGTAGTGGCATATTGCTCCCACGCTGTCAAGGCTTGCTCTGTGGTATGAAATGTTAAACTAAGAATGCTCATTTTATGAAAATTTTATGATTATCACTGAAAATTGTCATACAAAAATCGGTATTTTTTTCGTAAATTTACCCGTTATTTTAATTATAAAATCAAATAAATTTCTCAAGGCTTACAAGGCTTTGGAAATCATATTATTAGAAGTATATGAATACAGAAGGAGAAAGATTAATACCCATCAACATAGTTGATGAAATGAAGACCTCTTACATTGATTATTCGATGTCGGTTATTGTATCCCGAGCATTGCCCGATGTAAGAGATGGACTAAAACCTGTACACAGAAGAGTATTGTACGGAATGTATGGCTTAGGCGTTTTTCATAATAGAAAATATTTGAAATCTGCCAGAATTGTAGGAGATGTATTGGGTAAATACCACCCGCACGGCGATAGTTCTGTGTATGATGCTATGGTGCGTATGGCTCAGCCTTGGAGTTTGCGTTATCCACAGGTAGATGGACAGGGTAACTTCGGTTCTATGGACGGCGACCCTCCAGCAGCTATGCGTTACACCGAGGCAAAACTTAAGAAAATTTCAGATGAAGTTTTATCAGATTTAGATAAAGAAACCGTTGATTTTCAAAATAACTTTGACGATTCCCTTACAGAGCCTACCGTTTTGCCAACCAAAATTCCAAACCTTTTGGTAAACGGAACCTCTGGGATTGCCGTTGGTATGGCTACCAATATGGCTCCACACAACTTATCCGAAGCTGTAGATGGCATCTGTGCTTATATTGATAATAAAGATATTACGATAGATGAGCTGATGAAGCATATCATCGCTCCAGATTTTCCTACAGGCGGTATCATCTATGGCTATGATGGCGTGAGAGATGCATTCCATACGGGTAGAGGAAGAATTGTATTGCGTGCTAAAGTGAATTTTGAGGAAGTGGGTAATAGAAATGCCATCATTGTAACAGAGATTCCGTATCAGGTAAACAAAGCCGAGATGATTGCCCGTGCTGCAGAATTGGTAAAAGAAGATAAAATACCAGGCATCCACGAAATCCGAGATGAATCTGATAGAAGAGGGATGCGTATCGTTTATGAATTGAAAAACGATGCTATCCCAAATGTGGTACTCAATCTACTTTATAAATATACGGCACTTCAAACCTCTTTCAGTGTGAATAATATTGCCTTGGTCAATGGAAGACCAGAGCAGCTCAATCTGAAAGACATCATCCGCCATTTCGTTGACCACCGTCACGAAGTTGTGGTAAGAAGAACCGAGTACGAACTGAAAAAAGCCAAAGAAAGAGCTCATATTTTAGAAGGCTTTATGAAGGTGATTGCTTCGCAAGATACCTTGGATAGAGCCATCTACATCATCCGCCATAGTGCTACGCCACAAGAAGCGAAAGAAGGCTTAATGGCGGAGTTTGAACTTTCGGAAATCCAAGCACAAGCCATCTTAGATTTGAGATTGGCAAGGCTTACCGGAATGGAATTGGACAAAATCCGTGCAGAGTATGAAGAAATTATGGCTCTCATCAAGGATTTGGAAGACATCCTTTCCAACGAAGGCAGAAGGTTTGAAATCATTAAAAACGAAATGCTCGAAATCAAAGAAAAATATGGTGACGAGCGTAGAACAGAAATAGACTATGCAGGTGGTGATATGTCTATAGAAGACTTTATCCCGAATGAAACGGTGGTAGTAACCATCTCTCACGCAGGTTATATTAAGAGAACTTCCCTTTCTGAGTATCGTGTACAGAGTAGAGGAGGAGTAGGGAATAAAGCGGCAACTACCAGAGATGAAGATTTCTTAGAATACATCGTTTCTGCTACCAACCACCAATATATGCTCTTCTTTACAGAGAAAGGAAAATGTTATTGGCTAAGGGTGTTTGAAATCCCAGAAGGTTCTAGAACAGCGAAGGGGAGAGCTATCCAAAACTTGATTAATATAGAATCTGACGATAAAGTAAAAGCCTATATCAGAACCAATGATCTGAAAGATGCCGAGTATGTGAAACAAATGTATGTGGTGATGATTACCAAAAATGGTACGGTGAAGAAAACTTCCCTTGAGGCTTATTCTAGACCGAGAACCAATGGTATTAATGCCATAGAAATTCGTGATAACGACCAATTGCTCGGAGCAAAACTTACCGATGGACAATCCGAAATAATGATTGCTACCAAATCTGGTAAATGTATCCGATTCCCAGAAGAAAAGGCAAGAGCTGTGGGTAGAGGCTCCATTGGAGTGCGAGGGATCTCTATGGAAGATGATGACGAGGTAATTGGTATGATTGTTGTGAATGATGTAGCCAATGAAAGTGTTTTGGTGGTTTCAGAAAAAGGGTATGGTAAACGCTCGGCGGTAGAAGATTATCGTATCACCAACCGTGGTGGAAAAGGCGTGATTACCCTAAATGTTACTGAAAAAACAGGAAACCTTATCGCGATTCAGAATGTGGTAGATGGTGATGGATTGATGATTATCAACAAATCTGGCGTTGCCATCAGAATGAGTGTAGATGAACTCCGCGTGATGGGAAGAAATACCCAAGGTGTGAAGCTTATCAACTTGAAAAATAATGATGAGATAGCTGCCATTGCCAAAGTGGAAATGGATAAGGAAGTAGAGGAGGAGACAGAGGATATTGCTGATGCAGAAATCATTAACGATGACTCTAATAACCCAACCATAGAAAACACTTCTGAAAATCAAGATACAGAAGATAAAGAATAATTTAAGTATCAATTAAAATATTAGAAAATGAAAAGAATCATTTTAAGTTTAGCATTAGTATCTGCAACGGTTTCGTTTGCACAAAAGAAAGAAATAAACGCTGCATTTAAGGCTGCTGAATCTGGAGATATTGCAAAAACAAAATCTCAGGTTGAAGTTGCAGAAGCTGCTGTGGCTAATGCTGGAACCGTAGCACCAGATTTATTAGAAAAATTGTACTATGCCAAAGGTTTAGCCCAGTTAAAATCTGGAGATATTGCTGGTGGTGCAAAAAGCTTTGCTAAAATTAGCGATTTGAAAACTGATAAATTTTCGCCATCGCTTACGCCAAAAATCGTAGAGTTGGTAAGTCCTTTGGTGGAAAGTTCTAATAAAACAGCTATAGAAGCTTATAATGCTAAAAACTATGCAACGGCGGCTAATAAATTTGGAGAGGTTTATAATCTATTGAAAGCGGCAGGGCAAGATAACAAGCAATACCTTTATTATTCTGCTATTGCTTATGCCTTGGGCGAAGATAGAAACAATGCCATATCGGCTTATAATGAGTTGATTAACTCTGGATATACAGGCGTAACAACCAAATATTTGGCTAAAAACAAAAAATCTGGTAATGTAGAAGAGTTGGACAAAGCTTCTTGGGATTTGATGAAAAAAGCGGGGGCAAGTGCAGACTACACCGATTTTAAAACCGAAGTTACTAAAAGCGTAGAGGAAGAGTTGTACGAAACTAATGCTCAGCTACTTCTAGATGCAGAGCGATATGATGAGGCTATAGAACTTACTAAAAAAGGAACTCAAAAATTCCCAAAAAATGCCAAGCTAACCGAAATACAAGGTATGGCATACTATAAATCTGGTAAAACTGAGCAGTTTATGGCAAGTTTGAAAGATTTGGTAGCTAAAAATCCTCAAGATAAAATCAGTTGGTATAACTTAGGTGTTTTAGCAAGTAAAGATCCAAGCAAAAAAGAAGAAGCAGAATCTTATTTCAAAAAAGCAGTGGAAATTGATTCTAACTACGGACCAGCTTACCAAAACTTAACGCATATGCTAATGGACTTGGATAATGATGGTAAACACATTGATGAGTACAATGCATTGAGAAAAGCGGGGAAAGCGGCAGAAGCCAATAAAATTATCGAGGCTCGTAGAGAACGATTCAGAAAAGCATTGCCATACGCAGAAAAATGGTATGCTACAGAACCTAACAATATAGATGCTGTCTCTCTTTTGAAAGGCTTGTACCAATCTACAGGAAACGAAGCTAAATTCAAAGAATTTAAAGCGAAGGAAGAAGCCCTTCAGAAAAAATAATTACTCAAATTTTACAAAAGAAGCTGTCCTTTTCGGACAGCTTCACTATTTTTAGATAAATATTTTAAACTATTTTATAATCAGCTTTTTAGTTTCTGTACGGTGTCCTATTTTAAGTGTAACCAAGTAAGTCCCAGCATTTAGATGAGACAAGTGAAGCTCTTTTTGATAAAAACCTGCCGATTTTGATATTTCGGTTTCATAAACTTTTTTACCAGAGAAGTCATAGATTTGGATAAGTCCTTTTTGGTCTAGTGCATTTTTGTTGTCATAGAGTAGGGTAACTTGTTTATTAGGAGCAGGGTTGGGGTAGAGCCCAAAGTTTATCTTAGAATCTATCTCCGAAGTGGATAGGTTCTCTGTGATATTTTTGTACTTGAAATACATATTTCCCGTACTAGCACCACCATTTTGCGTAAAATACAGTCTGTAATATTGGTCGTTTTCTTTGATATAATACACCACATTAGGAATAAGTCCAGAAGTTGGTTTCCAGCTGTGTCCTATGGTAGTAATGGTAGAAGAAAATACCGAGGCATCGGGTAGATTTACCGCAGAGGTTTCTTGGGTTTCAGAAGTTTTTGCAACGGTAATTCTCGGGTTTTGGATAACCCCAGACATTCTGTACATCATCACATTGTTATAAAAAGTCCAATATCTTGTAAACATCAAGTCCCATTGATTTTTAGATGGTTCCATATTGGTCACTACCTCATTATTATCAAATGAAAAATAATTAAAATATTGGTCTGCATTTCCGTTAGCTACAGTTTTGGTGATGGTCTCTCCCCACGCGGTTCCATCATATTTAGCATATTTGAAAGTATAGCCGCCATAATATTTCTCAATAAAAAGTTTGTAATACAACTGGTCTGAATATTTCAGCACGAAAATTACCTTGCCTTCCACCTCGTGGGTAGCAATGTTATAGCAGCCCCAGCCCATATTGAAAGCTCCTGAGCAGGCAGTATTGATGGTTGATGTTTCCAAAGCACCGCGGCTAAGGTCTGTTGTCTGGTCTGGATTGTAGAGGGGTGTTCCCCAGTTCCCGATATTGCTCACATCAATAGAGTCCCAGCTGGCAATGTCTGTAGAGACCTGATAAACCAAGATGTTTTTAGCATCATTAATTCTGGTTCCCAGTTGCATTGCACTATTTCTCCAAAACGCAATGTCCCAAGTATTAGCAGGTTGGGAAGTTAATTGATTTTCAGATAAATCAAAAAACAAACGATTGGCATAAGCAGCTCCCATAGAAGCTTCTACAGTAGTGTAGCCATTGGCATCTGTTTGCTGGGCTTGCATTCCATTTTGGATTACCGCTAATAGGGCAATAGAGAATAGTTTTGTTTTCATTTTTGATATAATTTTTAAATAGACTAAATTTATTTAACGATGCAAAATTATAAAATTTATTTTGATTTATTCTAAATAAAAATTAACTTTGCGAAAAAATAAAACCTGAAAGATGAAATTAATTGGGCTGTGTTTGATGTCAACTGTTTGTGTTGTAAATGTTTATGCTCAGAATGTGAGGCTGAAAGCATCAAGAGATTCTTTGGAGCGTAGCATAGAAGAAGTGGTCATAACGGGACAATATGGTATAAGTACCATCAAAAAATCACTGCACAAGGTAGAGGTGATTACTAAGGAAGATATCAAAAAAATGTCTCAAAATTCTGTAGCTGAAGTGCTGAACCAAAATCTGAATATCCTCATCATTCCTGAACGCAATTCTGGAAACTCAAAAGCGAATATTATGGGATTGGGAGCTAATTATACCAAAATTTTGGTGGATAATGTGCCTTTAATCGGAGATGAAGGCTTGGGAAGTAATATTGATTTGACGAAAATCAATCTGGATAATGTGGAACGCATTGAAATAGTGAAAGGCTCTATGGGAGTAGAGTTTGGGAATAATGCAATGGCAGGCATTATCAATATTATCACGAAAAATTCGGATAAGAAAAAATGGGACATCCGTGGTTTTGTGCAGGAAGAAACCGTAAACAATGAATATGATTGGATAGATTATGGCAAGGGAAAACATATTCAGTCTTTGGGGATTTCTCATAATATCAATGAGAATTGGTTTGTAAATCTTTCCTTTAACAGAACCGATTTTCAAGGGTTTTGGGGTGAGCAAAAAGGAAAAAACTATTTTGAACAGGATAATAAAAGAGGCTATGAATGGCAACCAAAAGAGCAAGTCAATTCAGCATTGTCGCTAAGGTACAATCGTGGAAATACCAAATGGTTTTACAAGCTGGATTTCCTTTCGGAGGATGTCAATTATTACAATCCACTTGTTCAATTGCTAAGTTTGGGCGGAGGGAATAGAACTTATATTTCCAATGATAGAAACTATTTTACCACCCGATGGCTAAATCATATGGGCATCAGTACGCAGATTTTTGAAAAAACGCGTCTGAATATAGACCTTTCTCATCAAAAACAAACCAGAAACAGCCAAGATGTTCGCTTTGATATTCCTGCAAGAAATATCTTATTGACGGGAGATGAAACCACATATTATCAGTCGGAAACACTTTATTCCAGAGGGAATATTTCCAATTTTATCAGGAAAGACAATACAGATGTTCAGCTGGGTTATGAGGTAGATTATACCAAAGGATTTTCCAATTGGGCTGCGGGAAGTTATAATCAATCAGACATCCGCCGTTCTGTATTTTCTGGGGGTATTTTCGCCTCAGGAGAATTTCAACTATTGCCGCAATGGTTTATAAGACCTGGTATTCGTTATAATTTTTCTGATACATTCAAAGCCAAACCTACCTATTCTCTAGTGTTAAAAACTTTGTTGAACGAAAAATCTGAGGTGAGAGCCATTATAGGAACATCCAATAGAAATCCCAACTTTGAGGAACTGTTTACCTATTTTGTAGATAGCAACCACGACATTCGGGGTAACGAAAATCTGAAACCAGAAAATGCTTATTCTGGCTCTATACTTTATACCATTTCAGGGCAAAATAATGCTGGAATAAGGTGGAGTTTTGATGCCAATACAATGTATCTTCAGATTCGGGATAAGATTCATTCAGCTGTGGTAAACAACGCTCCGTTGCAGTTCAGATTTATCAATGTAGATGCTTTTGAAAGCTGGGTTACCAGCGTATCTGGAAAGCTGAATACCCACCAATGGTCTATCAGAGCGGGAGCATCTATAATGGGAAGGTCGCAGGAGATTTATGAAATTTTGAAAGACCAATACAGATTTTCTGCGGAGTGGAATGCTTCAGCCCATTATACAATACCTCAAACGCAAACTTCTTTTGCCGTGTATTATAAAGGGGTAGGTAGTAATTATGATATAATGGAAGACCAATCTTTGGGCGTTACCCAATATATTTTAACCAAGAGGAAAGGCTTTTCTCTTTTAGATGCATCGGTTTCTCAATCTTTTTTCAAG
The DNA here is from genome assembly GCF_042427575.1 of Bergeyella porcorum. Lineage (NCBI taxonomy): Bacteria > Pseudomonadati > Bacteroidota > Flavobacteriia > Flavobacteriales > Weeksellaceae > Bergeyella > Bergeyella porcorum. The sequence continues at coordinate 339,370 of NZ_JBHMFD010000001.1, read as the reverse complement.
GAACGCTTTTCATTAACAATGGGCGTGCGAAATCTCTTGGATGTTACCAATGTTAGAAATACCACTTCCACGGGAGGAGCTCACGGAACAGGGGAAAATGCACAGATGCTCTTCTATGGTAGAAGCTATTTTGGTAGAATCAATTTTAACTTTTAGCGAATGAAAACAATACATTTTATTTTATTGATGTCTTTGGGGATGTTAGCATCTTGCATCAGAGAAGATGATACGCCCGTAGTAATACCACCGATAGAGGGGGCTACCATTGCTGCCAATGTAGGAGGAGCCACGCAACCCAATCAGGTGTGGATAGACCTTAGCGAAAATACACAAACCTTCAACCAAAGGGATCGTTGGGATTTGGCATTTTATAATGGAAGCCAGTTCAGAGTACTCATTAATTCATCTATAATGATGGCAGTAGGCAAGGTGGAGGGCTATACAGATATAGACCAGGTTAATTCTCAGACGGTAGCAGAGCTAAAATCAAAAGTTCAAGTGGGAAATTTTCAGGATAATGTGCAGTATATCGATGTGCCATCGGGAGATTTTCTTAATCAAACTTCAGGGATTGCAGAGATTAATGAATCAGAGTCTCAAAATACCGTTTACCTTCTCAATATGGGGCGTGAGCTTTATACAGGAAGTATTGCTCCCAAAAGAGCGTTTGTAGGAGGAGCAGAGCGAGGTTGGATGAAGATAAGAATCCTAAGAACGGCTACGGAATACAAAATCCAATTTGCAGAGTTGGATAGCCCTACCCACGAGGAACTCACCATAGAGAAAGATACAGACTACCATTTCAATTATTTTAGCCTTCGCCAAAAATCGTTGGTAAAAATTCAACCGCCTAAGAAGAAATGGGATTTATGCTTCACTGTGTTCACCAATGCTGTAGATGCAGGCTCATACTTCACATCTTATACCTTTTCGGATATGATTCTTCACAATACATTAGACCATACGGGTGTTTACCAAGTTACCACAGAGGCAGGGCAGGGCGAAGTGGCTTATAAAGCCTTTCAAAAAGCGGATGTAGATGAGAGCCGCTTTGTGTATAATGACCAAAGGGCTTTAGGGAGCCATTGGCGTACCACTACGGGGGCTAATGGTGCAGAGGTCTTCAGTGATAGGTTTTATATCATTAAAGATGCTGAAGGATTTTATTTCAAACTTAGAATGATGAAAATGTCCAACGAAGAAGGCTATAGAGGATACCCAGAGTTTGAATACCAACCTTTGTGATTTTGAAACTCACCCCAATGACTCAGTAGAAAAGATATTTCTGTTTTTTTAACTAAAACCTATGGTATATCGGGGTGATATTTTGATAATTCTCAAAAAAAATATCATTGTTATGAATAATATTAAACAAATAACCTAATGTAGAAGAAAAATAAACGGATGTAACACCAAAATACACCGATGTAAAAGGAAAATGAACTGATGTAATGTGAAAATAAGCCAATGTAAGCCCGTTTTACGCAGATGTAATAAGAAAAAATCCAAATGCATTCCGTTTTTTGAAGATGTAAATCCGTTTTTTAAAGATGTAGATAGTAAAAATGGAAATGTTTATCAAAATAATAAAAATATGAGATAAACTTATTGAGCTAATAGAAAAGATATTAATTATTTGATTAAAGTTAAGGCTTATTGCTTAAAGCCTATATCGTAAAGCAATAAAAAAAATCAAAACAAAACATATTATTAAATAAATGATTATGAAAAAAGCAGTGCTAAGCCTTTCTATGATGGCTTTTGCCCTTGCAGGGGCACAGAAACAAGAGGATATTAATGCCATTAAAGCAATGACGGGATGTTATGAGGTTTCGTTCAACTTTGCGGAAACATTCTCGCCCAACAAAGATTATGAAAAGAAAAAAAACTATACTTCTAAGGCTTTAGAATGGATAGGAGTAGCCGAAGAATCGCCCAATAAAATTGTACTTCAGCATATCCTCGTTGTCAATCCCAAAGGAGAAGGTAAGGACGCCATCGTAAAACATTGGCGACAAGATTGGCTTTATCAAAACACAGACCTATACACCTTTGACAAAGGTAACCATTGGAAATACCAAAAACTATCTCCAGAAGCCGTAAAAGGACAATGGACCCAGGTGGTTTATCAGGTAGATGATTCACCAAGGTATTCTGGCTCTGGAACTTGGATACATGCTGATGGAAAACACTATTGGGAAAGTAATGCAGATGCACCGCTTCCGAGAAGAGAGTATACTACAAGAAATGATTATAATGTTTTGAACAGAACCAATAGACAAGAGCTTTTCTCGTGGGGGTGGCTTCATAACCAAGACAATAAGAAAGTCCTTAGAACGGAAGGAAGCACGGATGTAATTATCGCAGAAGAAAAAGGCTTAGAATATTATAAAAAAGTAGATGACGGCAAGTGTATCATCGCAGCCAATTACTGGAAAGAATATGCACCTCTCTGGAAAACCATAAGGCAAACTTGGGATGATAGAATGGCTCAGAAGAAAGATTTGTATGTAAAAGAAGGGGTAAAAGATACGTATCTCTACACTCCTTTGATGAAACTAAATCCTAATCAGCATCAAGAAGCTCAGCAGCTGATTAAAGACTTTATCGTGAAATAGTAATATTTCTTCATATCTATGTTATTTTGTGTAAAGCAGTGTTCTATTGATGGAATGCTGCTTTATTCTTGCAGAAACATTCCTTATCTTTGTGGTGCTGTTCTAATAATAAAAACAAAATATTATCGTTAAAACACAATCAGATAACTCCAAGAATGAATTTTAAAAATATATTTTTAACCACAGGTTTGTTACTTTTTTTAGTATCGTGCGGTGCATCTAAGGTTGCCCATACCCCTGTAAAAAGACCCGCTCCTACAAAAACAGTGGAAAAAACAGAAGGATTGAGAACATTAAATTCCCGATTTTCAGGGAAAACCAATTCTGAAATAGAAAAATTACTGAAAGATGCCAGGAAATATCTCGGTGCTCCATATAAATTTGGAGGGGCATCCTCTTCAGGGTTTGATTGCTCTGGATTTACCCTCACAGTTTTTGAGCAAAACTCTTTTAAACTACCAAGAAGATCGGCAGACCAAGCCGCTGTGGGAAATACCATAGATATTAAAAATGTAAAACCTGGAGATTTACTTTTCTTTGCCACAGCTGGGGGGGGTAGAATTTCACACGTAGGCATCGTGCACGATATAGGAGAAGATGGCGAGGTAAAATTCATCCACGCCTCTACCTCCAAAGGTGTTATTATCTCTTCACTGAATGAGAAATATTGGAATAAAGCCTATCTTCACGCAACCAGAGTATTATAAAATATCATCTATCGCCTTTGAGTATAAAATGCTTAAAGGTTTTTTTTGTCTTCCTAAAAGAATTATCTTTGCCAACATTAAAAAAATAATTGAAATGAATTTACAACAGACCATAGAACATATTTGGGATAATAGAGAATTACTACAAAACGAAGACAGCCAGAAAGCCATTAGAGAAGTGGTTTCTAAATTGGATATTGGTGAGCTTCGTGTGGCAGAACCTACAGAAAACGGTTGGCAAGTTAATGAGTGGGTAAAGAAAGCCGTAGTAATGTATTTCCCTATCCAAAAAATGGAAACCATAGAGGTAGGGCCTTTTGAGTTTCACGATAAAATTCCTTTGAAGAAAAACTATGCAGAAAAGGGAGTAAGAGTAGTGCCACACGCCATTGCAAGAGAAGGAGCTTTTGTAGCATCTGGTGTTATTATGATGCCTTCTTATGTAAATATTGGGGCGTATGTAGATAGTGGTACAATGGTAGATACTTGGGCTACGGTAGGGTCTTGTGCACAGATTGGTAAAAATGTACATTTGAGTGGAGGCGTAGGCATAGGTGGTGTTTTGGAGCCATTACAGGCGGCACCAGTCATTATAGAAGATGATGTTTTTGTAGGGTCTAGATGTATTGTAGTAGAAGGCGTACACGTGGAGAAAGAAGCCGTATTGGGAGCCAATGTGGTGCTTACCGCATCTACTAAAATTATAGATGTAACAGGAGATGAGCCTGTGGAAATCAAAGGAAGAGTGCCTGCCCGCTCGGTGGTGATTCCAGGGAGTTATACCAAGAAGTTTCCAGCAGGAGAATATCAGGTACCTTGTGCATTAATTATTGGAAAAAGAAAAGAATCAACCGATAAGAAAACCTCTCTAAACGACGCTTTGAGAGACAATAATGTAGCGGTGTAATGAAAACTTATATCATTCATGTTTCCACAGCAACAGATAGGGAAATACATATGCTTGATCTGTTGAAGGCTAATCCGTGCTTAAAAGCTGATTGGATAACAGAAGGAGATATTTCATCTTTTAATGAAGAAATATTAAATAAGTATTTTTCTAAAAATGGTATGATGAACTCACAAGTTTCTTGTGCTCTGAAACATTTTTTAGCGTTAGAAAAACTTGTGCAGTCTGAGGAGAAATATGCTATCGTTTTAGAAGATGATATTATTGTAAATAAGGACTTTTGTGAAAAAATTAACTTATTCGTTAAAGAAATAGATAGAAGAGTTCTGCATCCAAGTGTTATTTCGCTAGAGGATAGTAATATGAAATTTATAGAAGCTTCTGTAAGAGAGAAAGGAGTTTATCTGTATAAGAAAGATAGAGTTCGTTTTACAGGAGCATTATTAATAGATCAACTAGCAGCAAAAAATATCCTTAATTATGTAAAAACCAATAAATGCAATCAACCAATAGACTGGTTTTATGATAGTTTAGATAAAAAAGGAATTCTAAAAATTTATTGGTCGCATCCTACTATTGCTACGCAAGGTAGTATTAATGGAAATGTAAGTACATTAATTGGTAATAAGCGTTCAGGAGCTTTTAGATTTTTATCGAGACGCTTGCAAAAGTTGTATAAGAAAATAATATATCATTTCAGATAGTATGAAAATAGCGTACGATGGAAAGCGTTTCTTTCATAACGCATCGGGATTAGGCAATTACTCTCGCGATTTGGTACGGATATTAGCCACCCATTTTCCAGAACACACCTATTATATACTGAATAAAAACCAATCGGAACGGGGCAAAGACATTTTGGCTTTGCCCAATGTTTCCTATAAAGCAACTTCCTCCAAAACCTTTGCCCGACAATTGCAATTGGGTAAAGAGGCTCAAAGTTTAGGAGCGGATATTTTCCACGGCTTATCTGGGGAGTTGCCCTTAAAATGGGAAAATAAACCCATCAAAAAAATTGTGACCATTCACGATTTGATTTTTGTTCGCTATCCGGAATATTACTCGTGGTTTGATAGAAAAATTCACTTTTGGAAGTTTAAAAAAGCAGCTCAAGCTGCCGATGTTATTATCGCAATTTCGGAGCAAACGAAGCGAGATATTATAGACTTTCTCAAAGTTCCTGAATCTAAAATCAAAGTGGTCTATCAAGGATGTCATCAGGCATTTAAAGCACCAATATCCAATGAGGAACTGGAACACATCAAACAAAAATTTCAATTGCCCGAGCGATTTTTGCTCAATGTAGGTACCATTGAACCAAGGAAAAATTTACTCAATGTAGTCAAAGCCTTAGAAGGTTCTGATATACCTCTAGTAGTAGTAGGAAAGAAGACCAAATATTATAAAAAAATCGAGCGATTTTCTCGGAAGCATAATATCAAAATACAAGTATTACAAGGAGTTTCTATGCCAGAATTGGCAGGGATTTATCGTTTGGCAGAGGTTTTTATATACCCAAGTTTTTTTGAGGGATTTGGTATTCCCGTGATAGAAGCTTTGTTCTCTGGAACGCCCGTGATTACCAGCAATACCAGTTGCCTCCCCGAAGCAGGGGGCAGAGATTCCCTCTATGTAAATCCTCACGATGTAGCCGATATTCGGGCTAAAATAAATTTCCTATGGCACAATGCCGCAGAGCGACAACGCCGTGCAGAATGTGGAAAAATCTTTGTGCAAAAGTTTAACGACCAAACCATTGCAGAAAGCTTGATGGCAGTTTATTTGGGATAAGCTACTATTATCAAGGTTGTAGATTCGTTTGTAAAGTTAGGGATTTGAAGATAAAAAATCCCCTTCCTGAAAATCATCAAAAAGGGGAAAAGAATATTATGAAAAATTTACTATTACAAAGGCTTAAAGCTTAACCCTTGTTCTTTTAAAAGCTGGTCGGCTTGTTCTTTATAGTAGCCATTTACCAGTTTATCGTGGATGGCATCAAATGCATCCAGTGTTTCATTAATCTCTGCATCGGTGTGGGTTGCCGTAGGAATTAATCTAAGGAGAATCATTCCTTTTGGAATTACAGGATAAACCACCACAGAGGTAAAGATTCCAAAGTTTTCTCTTAAATCTTTCACCAATAGCGTAGCTTCTACAGGGGTACCTTGCATCATTACAGGGGTAACGCAAGTATTGGTATTACCAAGATTGAATCCTCTTTCTTTAAGACCATTTTGTAATTTATTGACATTTTCCCAAAGCTTCGCTTTGATTTCTGGTCTGGTTCTTAGGAGTTCCAATCTTTTTAGTCCACCAATGACCATTGGCATTGTAAGCGACTTAGCAAAAATCTGCGAACGAAGATTGAATTTCAGATAACGAATAATCTCTTTATCGCCAGCGATAAACGCTCCGAAACCTGCCATAGACTTGGCAAATGTAGAGAAGTAAACATCTATCTGGTCTTGGCAACCTTGCTCTTCTCCTGCACCCGCTCCTGTTTTACCCAAAGTACCAAAACCGTGGGCATCATCCACCAATAGCCTGAATTTATATTGAGATTTGAATGCTGCTATTTCTTTCAATTTACCTTGCTGTCCAGTCATTCCAAATACACCTTCTGTAATTACCAGAATACCTCCGCCAGTTTCTTCGGCAACTTTGGTAGCTCTTTTAATGTTTTTTTCAAAGCTTTCCATATCGTTATGACGATACATAAAACTTTTACCCATATGCAGACGCACGCCATCTACAATACAAGCGTGGGAGTCAGAGTCATAGACAATCACATCGTGTCTAGAAGTTAAAGCATCTATGGTAGAAACCATCCCTTGGTAACCAAAATTGAGCAAATAAGCAGATTCTTTATTTACAAAGCTTGCCAATTCTCTTTCTAATTGTAAGTGTTGGTCTGTCTCTCCAGACATTGCTCTAGCACCCATTGGGTAAAACATACCGTATTCTGCGGCAGCTTTAGCATCGGCTTCTAATACTTCTGGATGGTTGCAAAGTCCCAAATAATCATTGGCACTCCAAAAAATCACTTCGCGACCTTGAAACTTCATTCTTGGGCCAATAGGGCCTTCAAGTCTTGGGAAGATAAAGTAACCTTCACCATAATCAGCAAATTGTCCCAATGGACCTGGATTTTGCTTGATTCTATCAAAAATATCCATCATTTTATTTTAATAAATGTAACTAAAAATATGGCTACAAAGTTAATTAAAATTTAAAGATTGGAAAAATAGAAAAGGACTTTACTTTATTAAAAATGAGTTTATCATAAGATTTTTGGAGTAATTGAAAGGTGAAAATAAAGTGATAAAAATCAGTTAAAGTGTTTTTAATCAGTAATAAAAATGAAATTTGTCAGGTTTTAGATTTTTTTGTAACATTAGGGCTTGTGAAATTTCTTTATTTATTATGACAAAACTATTAGCTACAAAATCTTTTTTAGAGCAGTTCATAGAGGTTGCCAATGCCATTATTTGGTCTAATGTATTCATTGTACTTTGTATAGGAGTAGGACTGTATTTCAGTATAAGAACCAAATTTTTGCAGGTTCGTTTTTTGAAAGATATGGTACAGCAGCTTTTCAAAGAAAATTCTGATGATAAAGGGGTATCGCCCTTTCAGGCGTTTTCTCTAGCTATTGCAGGTAGAGTAGGCACAGGGAACATTGCAGGGGTTGCTACTGCCATTGCTATGGGAGGGCCTGGGGCTGTTTTTTGGATGTGGATTATAGCATTTTTGGGAAGTGCTACGGCGTTTGTAGAAGCGGTTTTAGGGCAAATCTACAAAGAGGAAAAAAATGGACACTACCGCGGAGGCCCTGCATTCTATATAGAAAAAGGAATAGGGAAAAGGTGGTATGCGGTGCTTTTTGCGGTTTCTACAATGATTTCTTGCACCATATTTTTACCAGGCGTACAGTCTAATAGTATCGCGGAGAGTATGAAAGAAGCCTTCAAGTTTGATAAACTTTGGGTGGGAATAGCGGTTGCAGCAGTTTTAGCCCTTATTGTAATAGGGGGCGTAAAGCGTATTGGGCGTTTTGCAGAGATTACAGTTACCTTTATGGCAGCATCTTATATTCTAATGGCGGTAGTTATCATCGGATTAAATATTACCGAAGTTCCAGCAGTTCTGAAACTGATTGTTTCCTCGGCATTCGGTACTGATGCTACTTTCGGTGGTATTATAGGTTCTGCAATTGCTTGGGGCGTGAAGCGAGGTATCTATTCTAATGAGGCAGGACAAGGTACTGCCCCTCACGCAGCGGCGGCAGCAGCTACCACACACCCTGCTAAGCAAGGGATTTTACAAGCTTTCTCGGTGTATATAGATACGCTTTTTGTATGCACCGCTACGGCACTTATCATTTTGTTTTCTGGGTTGTATAATGTGAAAGATGGTAAGGGTGGTTTCCTATATGAAGCGTTACCAGGGGTAGAAGAAGGCTCCGCTTTTACCCAGCAGGCTATTTCTGTACATTTCCCAGCTATTGGGCATTCTTTTGTAGCATTTGCACTATTGTTCTTTGCTTTTACTACGGCTTTGGCGTATTATTTCATTGCAGAGTCTAATCTATTTTATCTCTTTAAAAAGAAGATGAACCACCTTTGGCTTTGGGTAATTAGAATTCCATTTTTTGCGAGTATTGTTTATGGAGCTACCACCTCTGGTGGAGAGGCGTGGGGCTTAGGAGATATTGGGGTAGGCATTATGGCTTGGCTGAATATTATTGCAATTTTAATTCTTCATAAAACAGCGTTGGTAACTTTGAAGGACTACGAAAACCAAAAGAAAGAGGGCAAAAACCCAGTCTTTGAACCAGAAAAATTGGGCATTAAAAATACCACAGAATGGTAGTTTCTTTATAAAATAACAAAAACCACGGGCATTTGGCTCGTGGTTTTTTGTTTTGATTTTTTTTGAAGATTATTTTACTCTGGTAAGAACTGTGGTTATAACATCTTGTACTCCATCTCCATTTATGTCAATTCTCTCACCATTATCAACTTCTAATTCGGTTGAAGTAAGATTACGCACTGTAGATTCATCTTTTTCGCCGTTTATTGTGGAAACTAATTTCTTATTAGCAGCGTTGTAGCTGTATGTTCCACTGATGTTCTCAGAAACGCACTGATTGTTGTAGTCAGATGTATAATTGATAGTAACGAATTTACCATCAGCAGACAAAGTAGTATTAGATTTAGATTCACACTCATCATAGGTATCTGTTTCTATCAGTTTATTAGTTTTCCCATCATAGATATTGCCTTTGGATAGTTTCCAAGTTCCAACGATGGATGGTTCTGTACTACTGTTATCATCATCGTTTCTACACGCTGTAAGGCTGAGGGCAGCCACTGAAAATAAAATTAAATGTTTCATTTATTAATGTTTTAAGATTCTTTGCAAAAAAAAGAAAAAAAAACATAACGAACAAAATTTTTTAATCTATTTTTTTGTAAAATGAATTAATATAGAATGAAAGTGAATAATACTAAATAGGCTAAAAAATAGGCAAAGATGGTAAATACTGTGCAGGAGAGGGAGGGGGGAGTAATACTGGTGTTAATCTAAATCAAAATGCAAGAATAAATATTTAAAAACGAGGTATCTCATCGGCTGTTTCAATAATAAATTCCCGAAAGCTTCTCGCCGTGTAGAAAGACTCCTGCGGAACTTCCTACTGAATAAAAAAACTCCTCCCCACAAATTAGCGAGGAGGAGCTGAATGCTTTTAGCTGAAAAACACTTTAGTATCTTCCTTTTTCCACGAAGTGAGCAGCAACTTTCTCTGTAAGTGCCACCACATTAGGATGATTGGTATATTTGGTAAATCTTCTAAGCCCCGAGAGCATCATTCTCTGCTCATCGCCTTCTGCAAAAGAAATGATACCTTCCTTCGCTGCTGTGATGATGCTTTCTACCGCCTTGTAAAGGTTGAGCCTTGCCATAGCAGCCTCTACAGAATCGGTGTCAAAATGTTTCTCTGCTCTCAGTATTGCAGACTCTGCCATATAGATTTGATTGAGAATTTCCGAAGCATTAAGGAGCAAGTGCTGCTGCTTTTCTATCTCCATCATATACTTTTGTAGAGCGGCTCCAGATACCATTAGGAATACTTTTTTCAGATTGGCAATGAGGGCTTTTTCCTCGCTCATATATTCGGAGTAGTCTGGAATATCAAAGGACGGAATGCCCATCAGCTCTTTTGCAATAGTCATTGCAGGGCTTAGGAGGTCTATCTCGCCTTTCATTGTACGCTTAATGAGCATTCCCACGGAGAGTAATCGGTTAATCTCATTGGTACCCTCATAGATTCTTCCGATGCGGGCATCACGCCAAGCGGCTTCCATTGGTGCATCTTCGGAGAAGCCCATACCACCATAGATTTGGATACCTTCATCGGCTATTTTTTGGGTAATGTCTGATACAAAAACTTTCAGGATAGAGCATTCCACGGCAAACTCTTCCACGCCTTTTAGCTCGGCTACTTGGTGGTTGGTTCCGTTGTCTATCAGTTCATTGATTTTGTCTTGAATGTTTTGCCCTGCACGGTAAGTTCCAGCCTCGGAAACAAAGGTAGCCGTAGCCATCTCTGCAATTTTTTTGCGAATAGCTCCGAAAGAAGCGATAGGCGTTCCAAATTGCTTTCTCTCATTGGCATATTGTATGGCGTGGTTGATGATTCTTCTTTGTCCGTCTAAGGAAGCCGCAGCTAGTTTTATTCTACCGACATTAAGGGCATTGAGGGCGATTTTGAAACCGTTGTTTCTCTCACCCAAAAGGTTTTCCGTAGGGATTTTCATTTCATTGAAAAAGACCTGACGCGTAGAGGAGCTTCTGATACCGAGTTTATGCTCTTCCTCCCCGAGGGTAAGAGAATTAGGGTCTTCCAATTCACTTCTGTTTACCACAAATCCTGTGATGTTTTTATCATCATCTATCTTGGCAAATAGGGTGAAGGTATCGGCAAATCCTGCATTAGAAATCCACATTTTTTGTCCGTTGATGATGTAGTGTTTGCCATCATCAGACAGTCGAGCTTTGGTTTTGCCGCTATTGGCATCAGAGCCAGCATCAGGCTCGGTAAGGCAATAAGCCCCGAATTTGGTTCCTGCGGCTAAGTCTGGAAGGTATTTTTGTTTTTGTTCTTCGGTGCCATAGAGCAAGATAGGCAAGGTTCCAATCCCAGTATGAGCCCCATAAGCTGTGGCTAAAGAGCCATTAGCCCCCGAAGCGTAATCGCAAGCCAAAAGGGTGGAGATAAATCCTAATCCCAAACCGCCATACGCCTCTGGAACAGCAATGCCAAGAACGCCCATTTCCCCGAGGGTTTTCATTTTTTCCTCTGTGAGGGCATAGTCTTTCTTTTCAAATCGTTCCTTATGAGGAATCACTTCTTTATCGATGAACTCCTTGATGGAATCCCTTAGCATTCTTTGTTCTTCGTTCAAATCTTCTAGTGTGAAGATACTTTGTGCAGGCGTTTCCTTGATGAGAAATTCGCCACCTTTGTTTACTGTATTCATTGTATTCAGTTTTTAGTGTTGAGTTTTTGAGTTTTAAGTTTTGAGTTTTGAGTTTTGAGTGTGTTGAGTTTTGAGTTTTTTAATTGGAACTCAAAATCAGTAAGAAATGTTATTTCAAATATTATCGTTAAGGTTTTTCTGTGTTGTTTTTACAATTGAGGTCAGAATATTAATGATGTTTTGAATTTCATCTAAATACTCTTTGGCATCAAATTGTACAAGTTTTGACTCCGAAAGTAGCAAAATCCAATACTGGGTTTCTCGTGCTTCCTTACTGGCAATGGTCATCTTATGTAGAAAATCTTTCTTAGAAAACCCAGCACCAGCTTCACGGATATTGGCACCGATACTCGTTCCGCTTTTCAATAATTGTTTGGATAAAATATACTCGTTCTGTGCTTTGCAAACTTTGTATAGTTCAATAATTTTTAAAGCGAAGGATAAAGTTCTTTCTTGTATTGTGATTTCCATTTCGGTAATTCAAAACTTAAAATTCAACACTCAAAACTTTATAAAAGTTCAAAAATACTTGCGGCACCTTGCCCTGTTCCTACGCACATAGAGACCATTCCGTATTGGTTACCGCGTTTTCTCATCTCGTCGAGAAGTTGCACGGTGAGTTTTGTGCCAGTGCAGCCCAGTGGGTGTCCTAGGGCAATAGCCCCACCATTCACATTCAGAATATCGGGGTTTAAATCCAATTCTTTTTTTATCGCTACCGACTGTGAGGCAAAGGCTTCATTGAGTTCAATTAAGTCAATGTCTTTCAGCTGGAGCCCTGCTTGTTTCAAAGCTTTTGGAATGGCATAGATAGGCCCCATTCCCATAATTCTCGGCTCAAGCCCTGCTGCAGCATAGGCTACCAAACGGGCTTCTGGTTCTAGGTTGAGTTCCTTCACCATCTCTTCGCTCATTACCAATACGAAAGCTGCACCATCACTCATCTGGGAGGAATTTCCTGCCGTAACCGAACCGCCATTGGCAAAGACGGGTTTTAGTTTGGCTAAGCCTTCCAAAGAAGTATCGGCACGCGGGCCTTCGTCCACTGAAAATTCAAAAGATTGGGTTTGCAATTTTTGGTTTTCACCTACAAAGCTTTGCTCTACTTTGATGGGAACAATCTGGTCTTTAAATCTGCCATCGGCATTGGCTTTTAGGGCTTTTTGATGAGATTCAAAGGCGAATAAATCTTGCTCTTCTCGGCTGATGTTAAACTCCTTGGCTACGGCTTCGGCGGTGTATCCCATTCCCCAATAATAGTCGGGGTTAGATTTTGCAATATCGGTTTCAGGAACGGGTTTGTAGCCCCCCATTGGGATGTAGCTCATACTTTCTGTACCTCCTGCGAGGATACAATCTGCCATCCCTGCCTGAATTTTAGCCGAAGCAATGGCAATAGCCTCTGAGCCAGATGCACAATATCTATTGATGGTAACGCCTGGTACTTTATCGGTATTGAGCCCCATTAGGGAAATCAATCTGGCAACATTAAGACCTTGTTCAGCTTCGGGCATTGCGTTGCCCACGATAAGGTCGTCTATTCTATTTTTATCCAACTGTGGAAAGTCTGCCATCAATCTTTCGATAACGGCTGCTGCCATCACATCGGGTCTTGTGAACCTAAGGCTACCTTTTGGTGCTTTGCCCACTGCGGTTCTGTATCCTTTTACTATGTATGCTGATTTCATTTTTTTAGATTTTAGAAATTAGAGGTTAGAAATTAGAACATTCTAACCGGTTTTTAGTTTTAGTTTAAATGAATAAATCATTTTTTGGATTTCTGTTAGTTCATTTAATAGGGGTTGGATAGCATCTTCACTTATAAAGTTTAGCTCAATTAATAGAATCAACTGTGTTTCTAATTCATATGTAGAACCAGAAGCTATTCCTAAAAATTGAATGAATTCATTAGGATGATTCCTTCCTGCCCCTTCCGCTATATTAGAAGGAATAGATATAGCACATCTTCGGATTTGACTTTTTAATCCAAACTTTTCCTCATCGGGTAGGGTTTCTGTTAATAGATAAGCCTCTTTCGCTAGCCCGATTGCTTTTGTCCAAACTTTCAAGTCTTGTAACTTATGTGCTTTCATCTAAATTCTAATATCTAAATTCTAACATCTACTTAATTTCTCAACGGCTTTCCTTTTTGGAGCATATATTGAATTCTTTCGAGGGTTTTTCTTTCGCCACAGAGGGAGAGGAAGGTTTCTCGTTCCAGATTCAATAGATATTGTTCGCTCACTTGAGTAGGCTCAGAGAGTGGACCTCCCACCATTACATTGGCGAGTTTATCTGCTATTTTTTTATCGTGTTCGGAGATGAAATTCCCTGCCAACATTTGGTCGGTTCCTACATAGAACATTCCGAGGGCATCTTTTCCTAATACCGTTACTTTTTGTTCTATCGGCTGGGTATAGCCCATATCAGCCATTTGCTTAGCCACAGATTTTGCCGTTTGGATTTGAGCATTTTTATTTACTACTACCCAATCTTTTCCTTTTTCTAAAATGCCCATATCAAAAGCTTCGTAAGCAGAAGTTGCCACTTTACCCATTGCGATATTCATAAAGGCATCTCTTAGGCGGTTGTTTTTCACATCATCTTTTGCAAACTCACGGGAAGTTCTCAGGGTCATTTCTTTGGTACCACCACCGCCAGGGATTACCCCTACGCCTACTTCTACCAAGCCGATATAGGTTTCAGCGGCAGCCACTACACGGTCGGCGTGGAGGGTCATTTCGCAACCACCACCTAGGGTCATTCCAAAAGGAGCTACCACCACAGGAACGGAAGAATATCTTACCCTCATCATTGATTTTTGGAAATAAGCAATCGCCATATTCAAGTCGTCCCAATCTTGATCTACTGCCATCATCAGAATCATTGCGAGGTTGGCACCCACAGAGAAATTAGCCCCTTGATTGGCGATAACTAGCCCGTCATAATCTTTCTCGGCAAGGTCTATAGCTCGGTTGAGACCATCTAAAACCTCTCCACCGAGGGAATTCATTTTAGAACGAATTTCAAAATTGATGATACCATCGCCAAGGTCTTGAATTGCCGCCCCCGAATTACTCCATAGGGTTTTGTTTTTGCGGATATTATCCAAGATGATAAAGGATTCTTGCCCTGGAATTTTAGCGTATGCTTGTTGGTCTTTATTAAAGAAAATGGTTTGTCCTTCATCATTGATTTGATAAAAAACACCACCTTTTTCTGCTAATTCTTTAACCCAATCGGAGACCGTATAGCCCGCTTCGGAAGCTAGTTCTACACCCTTAGCTACGCCCACAGCATCCCAAATCTCGAAAGGTCCGTTTTCCCAACCGAATCCTGCACGCATTGCATCATCTATTTTGTAGAGTTCATCGGAAATTTCTGGAACTTTGTGCGATACATAGGCGAAAAGACCTCCTAGAGTTTTTCTGTAAAGCTCAGCAGCTTTGTCTTTCCCAGAAATCAAGACTTTAAATCGGTCTAAAGGTTTGTCGATATTTTTAGTCAGTTCCAGAGTAGGGAAGCTGGATTTATCTTGGAGTTCGTATTGTAAGGAATCCAGATTTAATCCGTGTATTTCAGATTTTCCTTCGGCGTTTTTCACTTTTTTGTAGAAGCCGCCATCGGTTTTACTTCCGAGCCATTGGTTGTCCATCATCGTTTGAAGGTAAGGAGGAAGTTCAAAGACAGAAGCAAACTCTGGAGCTTCGGCACCACTTTTATGAACGCCCTGTGCTACCATTACCAAGGTATCTAGTCCCACCACATCGGCAGTACGGAAAGTAGCCGATTTTGGACGACCAATTACGGGGCCAGTGAGTTTATCCACATCAGAAACGGTAAGTCCCAGTTCTTTCACACGATGAAGCAAATCCATCATACTGAAAACCCCTACGCGATTGGCAATGAATGCTGGAGTATCTTTGGCTAAAACGGTGGTTTTCCCCAAGAACTTCTGCCCATACTCCATATAGAACTGAACCACCTCTGGAGCGGTGTCTTTTGTAGGGATAATTTCCAATAGTGGGAGGTATCTTACGGGGTTGAAAAAGTGCGTTCCTGCAAAATATTTTTTAAAATCGTCGCTTCTGCCTTCTACTAGGAGATTGATAGGAATTCCCGAAGTATTGGAAGAAACCAAAGTACCTGGTTTTCGGAATTGTTCTATCTTTTCATAAACCTGTTTTTTGATGTCTAGGCGTTCTACCACTACTTCGATAATCCAATCGGTGTTTTTGATTTTGTGCAAATCATCATCAAAGTTGCCTACCTTGATTCTCTCTGCAAAAGCCTGTGAGTAGAGTAGGGCTGGGGAAGATTTTTTTAGTTTCGCGAGGTTTTCTGTAGCGATGCGGTTTCGTACCGTTTTATCTTCTTTAGTGAGACCTTTTTTTTGTTCCGCTTCGGATAGTTCAAATGGGACAATGTCTAGCAGCAACACTTCCACGCCGATATTGGCAAAGTGAGCAGCGATACCGCTTCCCATAATCCCCGAACCGAGTACAGTAACGTGTTTGATGCGTTTTTTCATATTGTTCATTTTGGGGTTAATGTTTATTTTTATTAAACTCAGCTGTAATATTTTGAATTTCCCTCATTACTTCTTTGAATGTGTTTAATTTTTCAGAGGGTATTCGGTCCACAATGATTTTGTTAAAGCTTAGGACAATTTCTTTTGTTACATTTCTGTAATTAATGCCCTTATCCGTTAGTTTTATTACAACTTCTCGTTTGTCGTTAGTTGTTTTTTCCTTATAAATATAGCCATTGTCCTCTAGTAGTTTGATGATTCGGGTGAGCGAGGTAGGTTCAATAGCCATTTTAGGGCCTAGCTGTGTACTTTTGGTACCGTTTTTAGGGTCTATTTTCAGGAGGGTGAGTCCTTGTACTACGGTAGCATCGTGGTTGTGAGCCATTTCTGAATACATTTTGGAAACGGCGAGCCAAGTTGATTTTAGGATTAAATCTATACTTTCAATTTTTTCGTTGTTCTGTTCCATAGTTTATCAAAATGTTCTGAACCAAATGTACAAATATTATGCGTGCATAGTATATTGTAATATGTTAAAAAAAAGTTAATTTTGTTAGAGTTAAACAATTGTTTTGTTTTAATGAGTTGATTTTTAATGTATTATTTTGAATCAACTTTTGGTAAATGGATGTATTGACAGAAAAAATAGTCCATTATTGAGCAGATGCGTTTTAGTTGTTTTATTTGTGTTAATTTTTATTACTTACAACAAATCTAATAGATTAAACGCACGAAATTATATTTTGAAGACATTTGATAAATATACACATTGAATATCAGTTCATTATATTTTAACCTTGATTACTTTTATAGAAAGTGACTGAAATACAAATCGTTAGTTATTAGTAGTTTATAAATTTCGTGCGTTTAGCCTGTTAAGTGGATAGATAGGGGAGTAGAGTAGTAAAAAAAGCGTTTCGGTATTCACCAAAACGCTTTTTATAGTATCGCTTATTCCAATAGTTATCTTTTTCCAAACATTCCACCAAGACCACCTAGGTTGGGCATTCCTGCACCTCCCATTTTGCTCATCATCTGCATCAGTTGTTTTCCTTGTGGGCCTTGCATCATTTTCATCATCTTGCCCATTTGGTCAAACTGCTTCATCAGTTGATTAACTTCCTCCAACTTTCTTCCCGACCCCTTCGCAATACGCTTTTTTCTGTTCATATCAATAATAGAAGGGCGGCGTCTTTCCTCTGGCGTCATAGAATAGATAATGGCTTCAATGTGTTTGAAAGCATCATCATTAATATCCACATCTTTTATCGCTTTTCCTACCCCTGGAATCATTCCCATAAGGTCTTTCATATTCCCCATTTTTTTGATTTGGTTGATTTGTTTTAAGAAATCATCAAAACCAAATTCATTTTTAGCAATTTTCTTGTGGAGTTTTTTAGCTTCCTCTTCATCAAATTGCTCTTGAGCTCTTTCTACAAGGGAAACCACATCTCCCATTCCGAGGATTCTATCTGCCATTCTTTCTGGGTAGAAGAGGTCTAGAGCCTCCATTTTTTCCCCTGTGGAGATGAATTTAATCGGTTTTTCTACCACGGAGCGGATGGTAAGTGCTGCACCACCACGCGTATCTCCATCTAGCTTGGTAAGGACTACCCCGTCAAAATTAAGGGCATCATTAAAGGCTTTTGCCGTATTCACAGCATCTTGCCCCGTCATAGAATCTACTACGAAAAGCGTTTCCTGTGGTTTGATGAAATAGTGTACAGATTTTATTTCGTTCATCATTTGCTCATCCACAGCCAAGCGTCCTGCGGTGTCCACAATTACGACATCATAACCGTTGGATTTAGCATAGTTTACAGCGTTTTCAGCAATGGTAGAAGGGTTGGTGGCACCATCTTCGGTATAAACTTCTACACCTACTTGCCCTCCCAAAACTTTAAGCTGGTCTATCGCGGCAGGTCTATAAACATCACACGCTACTAGAAGCGGTTTTTTATTTCTTTTTGTTTTAAGATAGTTGGCGAGTTTTCCCGAGAAAGTGGTTTTACCAGAACCTTGAAGCCCCGCGATGAGGATTACCGAAGGTTTCCCCGAAAGATTAATCCCCTCTTGGGAACCTCCCATAAGTTCTACCAACTCATCGTGAACAATTTTGGTCATCAGTTGCCCTGGTGTAAGGCTGGTGAGTACATTTTGCCCCAAAGCCTTATCCTGAACTCTTTTGGTAAGGTCTTTGGCTACTTTATAGTTAACATCGGCATCCACCAAGGCTCTACGGATTTCCTTCACGGTTTCCGCCACATTGATTTCTGTAATTTTCCCGCGTCCTTGGATATTGTGTAACGCCTTATCTAATTTTTCTTGTAAACTATTGAACATACTTTATATTTAAGAATTGCAAAAATAAGGAATTTTAATAATTTTAAAAACTATTTTAGGTTAAACGCACAAAATTGTATTTCAAGGCGTTATCTAATGAATGTTGATTGTCAGATTTCTACGATTGGCTTTTAATGACTTTTACGCGCATATTTTTATCCAATTTACAATATCATACCTTGTGAAAAAATTGGGCAATCATCACGGTTTATAAAGCTAAATTGTCTTTATTTGGCATCGTTTGTCCTTAATTTACCTTCAGCTTGTCTTTAGTTGGCACATTCTGTCTTTTCTTGTCATCTCTTGTCCTATATTTTAGGAGTTTTCTTCGGGAGTTCTTCGGGAGTTCTTCCCAAATCTTCCCAAAAAATGCGTTTTTGGGGAAGGATTCCGCAAGGAAACAGCAAGGAGAGTGGGAGAAACTCTTGCTATAATTGGAGGTTTTCAGGTGGATTTTTATGATATCGTCTAAAATGATTGGTTTGTTGGGAAGTGTATTTTGTTGAGAGGATTAGAAAAATAGGGGAGGAATATTTGGGTAACATATTCAGATATTGATTCAAAATTGGTATTTTTGCGATATGGATTCAACGAAAGTGATGTTAGCATTAAGGCAATGTTTGTATTTTCTGATAATTTCGGGGATATTATTTGGGTTGCATTGGCTGTTCTCTGGAAAAGCGTGGTTCCCTTCAGATTTTAATATTCATATTTTATTATTTGTCTTGACCTTTATTGTTGTTGTGTCAATCGCGATATTTTATATTTTTTCTTCGTCAGATAAGATAGGATTTGTATATTTGGGCTTTGTAATATTCAAAATGTTTGGAATAGGTTATTTGGCTGTATTTCAGAATGGTTTTAGAGAGTATCTACTGGTTTATTTTGTGATTTTTTGGATTTATTTGGCAGTGGAGGCAACGCTGGTAGTCAATTTTCTGAAGAAAAAATAAGACATAAATCATAAAAACATTTTGATATAATTTTTTATTAGAGAAAAATATTTGTTATTTTTGCAAAAAATAAGAAAAGAGGTTCACGATGAATTTTAAAAAACTGATAGTTATTTTCTGTGCTATGTG
The DNA here is from genome assembly GCF_042427575.1 of Bergeyella porcorum. Classification (NCBI taxonomy): domain Bacteria; kingdom Pseudomonadati; phylum Bacteroidota; class Flavobacteriia; order Flavobacteriales; family Weeksellaceae; genus Bergeyella; species Bergeyella porcorum. The sequence goes on along the minus strand of NZ_JBHMFD010000001.1, from coordinate 319,638 downwards.
GTTTGGACTAGCTTCCGCAGAAGTGCATAGCGACCACGGAGCGTCTGCCGAAGACGGAGGTAAGTATAATCCGGTGCCTTTCATTATGCACCATATTCAGGATTCTCACAGCTGGCACCTATGGGGTGAGGGAGATAATTCTTTCGGGTTTTCTTTGCCTGTGATTTTGTTTGATGAAGGTTTAAAGGTTTTTAGTTCTTCAAAATTTGGTCATCACGAAGATCAAGTAGCGGAGGTGGATGGAAAGTTTTATAAACTTTATCATAATAAAATCTACGAAACAGACGCACAAGGGACATTGCAAATGGAAGGTGATCATCCTACTAATAAGATGCCATTGGATTTTTCTATCACCAAGGTGGTAGCACAAATGTTTTTGGCGGGGTTGATTCTTTTGATATTAGGCTTTGGAGCGGCTTCTGCTTATAAGAAATCTAATGTGCCTTCTGGATTGGCTAAGTTTATGGAGCCTATCGTGGTTTTTGTAAGAGATGATATTGCTTTGCAAAACATTGGTTCTTTGAGATATAAAAAGTATGTACCTTATTTGGTAACTTTGTTCTTATTCATTTGGGTGCTTAATATTTTGGGATTGGTACCAGGAGCAGCAAATACTACAGGGAATATTGCCTTTACAATGGTTTTAGCAGTATTTACATTGTTGGTGGTGAACTTTAGCGGTAGAAAAACTTATTGGGGGCATATGTTTGACCCACTTGGAAATAATATGCCTTGGGCAGGAAAGATTTTGGTGTATCTCATCTTGGTTCCTGTAGAATTATTGGGGATTATCACTAAGCCTTTCGCATTGATGATTCGTCTTTTTGCGAATATGACCGCAGGGCATATCATCATTATGGCATTGATTTCATTGATTTTCATTATGAAAACCTATATGATAACGCCAGTGTCCTTAGGACTTTCACTCTTTATCTATGTATTGGAAGTATTGGTAGCGGCATTGCAAGCGTATATCTTCACAATGCTCACAGCGTTGTTCATTGGTTCTGCAGTAGAAGAGCCACATCACGACCACTAATTGATAACAAATAAAACAATAAAAACTAACTTTTTTAAATTTTTATATTATGACAGGTAGTATCGCAGCAATCGGAGCTGGATTAGCAGTTCTAGGAGTAGGATTAGGAATTGGTAAAATTGGTGGTTCTGCAATGGACGGAATCGCTAGACAGCCAGAACAATCTGGAAAAATCCAAACTGCAATGATTATCGCAGCCGCTCTTATCGAGGGTGCTGGTCTATTCGGTATCGTAGTAGCATTACTTGGTAACGGATAAAAAGTGAACAGAATTCTACAGACGGTTGGTCTGTGGAATTCTTTTTAAAAAGTTAAATCAAAATAAAACATATACTAAAATGGATTTATTAACACCCGCAGTAGGTAATATTTTTTGGACAGCAGTAGTATTCGTTATTTTATTGCTTTTACTTTCAAAATTTGCTTGGAAACCTATTCTTTCTGCAGTAAACGAAAGAGAAACAAACATCATAGATGCTTTGAACCAAGCAAAACTGGCTAAAAAAGAAATGGAGGCACTGAAGGCTGATAATGAAAGAATCATCAGAGATGCTAAAATTGAAAGAGATGCTATTTTGAAAGAAGCGAGAGAAATTAAAGATAGAATCGTAGGAGAGGCTAAAGATATCGCTAAAATGGAAGGTGATAAAATGATTGCTTCTGCAAGAGAAACTATCTTGGCAGAGAAAAATGCAGCAATGGCAGATATTAAGTCTCAGATTGGTGCTCTTTCTGTGAGTATTGCAGAATCTATCCTTAAGCAAAAGCTTGATAATAGCGATGCTCAGAATACTTTGGTTGAAAACTATTTGAATAACAATAATCTTAACTAATAGCGATGCTTACATCTAAAGTAGCAAAAAGATACGCACAAGGCTTAATCGATTTCTCGCAAGAGGCAGGGCTTACAGAGTCTGTATTCTCTGAAATGCAAGATGTAGTGAAGATTCTAGACACTTCTAAGGAGCTTCGTAGTTTCTTTGCATCACCTATCATTGATGGGAAAAAGAAAATCGGTATTGCTAGCGAAATCTTCAAAGACTTCTCCCCAGTGAGTAAAAATATTATTAGTTTGGTCATTAAACAGGGCAGAGAAACGCATTTAAGAGATATCGCACAAGAGTTCATTAATAAAGTGGAGCAGATGAGAGGTATCCAGAAGGTAACCCTTACGACTGCATCTCAATTGTCCCAATCTAATATTGATGAAATCTTGAAATCATCTCACTTGGTGAATGATAGCTCTAAGTTCTCACTTAGCATCAATATCAATCCAGACATTTTGGGAGGATATATTCTAAGAGTGGGAGACCAGCAGATCGATGCTTCAGTAAAATCAAAACTGAATAACATTAGAAAAGAATTTCAATTAAACTAAGATTAAAACAACCATAAAATGGCAGAAATAAATCCAGCTGAAGTTTCAGCAATTTTGAAACAACAATTAGCGAATTTTGATACGCAATCCAATGTGGAGGAAGTAGGTACAGTACTTCAAATTGGTGATGGTATTGCTCGTGTTTACGGTCTTGAAAATGTACAATACGGGGAATTGGTAAAATTTGAAAGCGGAGTAGAAGGTATCGTACTCAACCTTGAAGAAGATAATGTAGGGGTAGCTTTGCTAGGTGAATCCAAATTGGTAAAAGAAGGAGATACCGTAAAGAGAACTCAGAGAATTTCTTCTATCAAAGTAGGGGAAGGTATGCTAGGAAGAGTAGTGGATACTTTGGGTAACCCTATCGATGGTAAAGGACCTATCGGTGGAGACCTTTATGAAATGCCTTTGGAAAGAAAAGCACCTGGGGTTATCTACAGACAGCCGGTAAATGAGCCTTTGCAAACAGGTATCGTAGCCATTGACTCTATGATTCCTGTAGGTAGAGGACAGAGAGAGTTGATCATCGGGGATAGACAGACAGGGAAAACTACTGTGGCTATTGACACGATTATCAATCAAAAAGAATTTTATGACGCTGGTCAGCCAGTATATTGTATCTATGTTGCTGTAGGGCAAAAAGGTTCTACCGTAGCACAGATAGTACAGACCCTTACAGATAAGGGAGCAATGCCTTATACGGTAGTAGTAGCGGCTAATGCTTCAGACCCTTCGCCTATGCAGGTGTATGCACCTATGGCGGGAGCTGCTATTGGAGAATACTTCCGTGATACAGGTCGTCCAGCTTTAATCATTTATGATGACCTTTCTAAACAAGCGGTAGCTTACCGTGAGCTTTCTCTTCTATTGAGAAGACCACCAGGTCGTGAGGCTTATCCAGGGGATGTATTCTACCTACATTCAAGATTGTTAGAAAGAGCAGCGAAGGTTATCAAAGATGATGAAATCGCGAAGCAAATGAATGATTTGCCAGAGTCTCTAAGACCACTAGTAAAAGGAGGTGGTTCACTTACGGCTCTTCCAATCATTGAAACACAAGCAGGAGATGTATCTGCATATATCCCAACCAATGTGATTTCCATTACAGACGGACAGATTTTCTTAGAGTCTGATTTATTCAACTCTGGGGTAAGACCAGCGATTAATGTGGGTATTTCTGTATCTCGTGTAGGAGGTAATGCTCAGATTAAATCTATGAAGAAAGTGTCTGGTACATTGAAACTAGACCAAGCTCAATACAAAGAATTGGAAGCTTTCGCTAAGTTTGGTTCAGACCTAGATGCTGCTACACAAGCGGTAATCTCTAAGGGGGAGAAAAATGTGGAAATCTTGAAGCAACCAGTAAACTCTCCGCTACCGGTAGAAAACCAAGTAGCAATGATCTACGCAGGTACAGAAAACTTGTTGAGAAATGTTCCTGTGAATAAAGTGAAGGAGTTTATGAAGGATTATGTAGAGTTCTTGAGAACGAAACACCCTGAAACTATGGCAGCTATCAAAGCTGGTAAGATTGATGATAATATCACTGGCGTATTGAGACAAGCTGCAGCAGACCTTGCTTCTAAATACTAAAAAATAATGATGTGTTGATGGCTTTTGGTTGGTACTCTGTTACCAGCCAAATGTCCCAACCAAGAACCCAATAACGATAATGGCAAACTTAAAAGAAATTAGAGGAAGAATCTCGTCCATCTCATCTACGATGCAGATTACTAGTGCGATGAAAATGGTTTCAGCTTCGAAACTGAAAAGAGCACAAGACGCTATCGTGATGCTAAGACCTTATTCGGAAAAGTTACAAGAAATCATCCAAAATGTGAATTCAAGTTCCGATCCAGATAAAGTTTCGGTTTACGCTCAGAAGAGAGAGTCTAAGAGAATTCTTTTCATCCCGATTACTTCTAATAAAGGATTGGCGGGAGCTTTTAATTCTTCTATCGTAAAGGAGCTCAACCAGCAATTGGCTGTAAATGCTGATAAAGACATCGAAATCCTTACCATAGGTAAGAAAGTGTATGACGCTGTGAGAAGAACCAAGACAGTTTATGACAATCAAAGTTCAATCTTAGACCATCTGAGTTTTGATTTGGTTGCAAACCTTACTGAGGTGGTGATGAAGGATTTTGTAGAAGGTAAATTTGATGAAGTTCATCTAATCTACAACAAGTTTGTAAATGCTGCTACGCAAGTGGTACAGACAGAACAGCTTTTACCGATTTCTATGCCAGAAGTGGATGAGACACAGGTAGATACAGACTATATCTTTGAGCCAAATCGCAATGATATTTTGGATAATTTGATTCCGAAGTCTATTAAAACACAGTTTTATAAAGCAATTTTGGACTCTATTGCATCAGAACACGGTGCGAGAATGACGGCAATGCACAAAGCGACGGATAACGCACAAGCCCTCAAAAATGAATTGGTAATCTATTATAATAAAGCGAGACAAGCTGCGATTACCAACGAGATTTTGGAGATTGTATCTGGTGCAGAAGCCTTGAAAAACAGTTAAAAATTTGTTTTTTCATAGTATTAAAGTTTTATGGTTAGAAAGCCTTTAGCAGTTTTGCTAGAGGCTTTTTAATTTGGGCAGAATAGTAAAAATGATGTTTAAAAACTTTAATAATTACTTTTGAAAACAGCCAGAAAGAGCATCTGCTCCGAAGTAGAAAATTACCAGCCAAACCAAGCCTTTAATGGTGAAAAATGCTAAGCCTGCCCAGCCTACACGCTTAAACCACTTTTTAAATTTAGAGTTATTATCCTTCTCTTGCATAATGTTTTATATTTTTATTGCTATTGCAAAAATAAGCTTTAAGATTATAGCTTACCTCATTTCTGATTAAAATCACGCTGTTTTTTTTCTACTATTTTATGAGGTTGTTTTCCCTTAAAAATATTAAATTTGTAAATCATTAATCTAAAAAAATAAAAAGAATAATAATGTCACAAGCAAAAATTTATTACACCCTTACGGATGAAGCTCCAATGCTAGCAACGCATTCCTTTTTGCCAATGGTAAAGGCTTTTGCGAAAACCGCAGATATTGAAATCGTAGTCCCAGATATTTCCCTTTCGGGAAGAATCTTGGCAAACTTTCCAGATGCCCTTACCGATGAACAAAAAATCCCAGATTATTTAGCAGAATTGGGACAATTGGCAACACAGCCAGAGGCGAATATCATCAAACTTCCTAATATTTCGGCTTCTGTACCACAGTTGGAAGAGGCTGTTGCAGAGCTTCAAAAGCAAGGATTCAATGTACCAAACTATCCTGCTGAACCTAAAAATGACGAGGAAAAGGAAATCAAAGCGAGATATTCTAAAGTATTGGGAAGTGCGGTAAATCCTGTATTGCGTGAAGGCAACTCGGATAGGAGAGCTCCTAAATCTGTGAAAGATTACGCTAAAGCCAATCCGCACAGAATGGGCGAGTGGAAGGCAGATTCTAAAACCTCTGTGGCTCATATGCAGGCAGGAGATTTCTATGGAACAGAAACTTCTACAACGGTAGAAAACGAAGGAAAATTCAAAATTGTTTTCTTTGGGAACGATGGTTCTGAAAAAGTATTGAAAGACTTAGCACCATTGAAGGCTGGCGAGGTGATAGATTCCTCTGTGATGAACCTTGCTGCTTTGAAATCTTTTGTACAAGATGCCATCAATGAAGCAAAAGAAAAAGATGTCTTGCTTTCGGCTCACCTTAAAGCGACAATGATGAAGGTTTCAGACCCTATTATTTTCGGAGCTATTGTAGAAGTGTATTTCAAAGATGTTTTTGCTAAATATCAAGCAGAATTTGATGCGTTGGATATCAATCCTAATTTTGGTTTGGCAACATTGTTTGAGAAAATCTCCGGAACTCCGAAGGAAGCAGAGATTAAAGCGGATATTGCTAAAGCTATCGAAAACGGACCAAGAATAGCAATGGTAAATTCGGATAACGGCATTACCAATTTCCATGTTTCTTCGGATGTCATTGTAGATGCTTCTATGGCAGCCTTGGTGAGAGGAGGCGGTAAAATGTGGAACAAAGATGGAAAAGAGGAAGATACCGTTTGCATTATTCCAGATAGAACTTATGCAGGTTTCTATGATGCCATTATTCAGGATATGAAGAAAAATGGAGCAATAGACCCTCGTACTTTTGGCTCTGTACCGAATGTGGGATTGATGGCTCAGAAAGCAGAAGAGTATGGTTCTCACGATAAGACATTCCAAGTGGAAGGCGATGGTGAAGTGAAAGTTTTGGATGAAAACGGTAATGTATTGCTTCAGCAAAAAGTTCAGAAAGGGGACATTTTCAGAATGTGCCAAACGAAAGATGCTCCAATTCAGGATTGGGTAAAACTGGCTGTGAATAGAGCAAGGCTAAGCAACACCCCTGCCATTTTCTGGTTGGACAAGGGAAGAGCTCACGATGCTCAAATCATCAAAAAAGTAGAACAATATCTAAAAGACCACAATACCGAAGGACTAGATATCCGCATTATGGATGTGAAAGATGCGATGCTAGAAACCCTGAAGAGAGCTAGAGAAGGTAAAGACACCATTTCTGTTTCTGGAAATGTATTGAGAGATTACCTTACAGATATGTTCCCGATTTTGGAATTAGGAACTTCTGCCAAGATGCTTTCGATAGTACCATTGATGAACGGCGGAGGCTTGTTTGAAACAGGAGCGGGAGGTTCCGCACCGAAGCACGTGGAGCAATTCTTAGAAGAAGGCTACCTGCGTTGGGATTCTCTGGGAGAGTTCTTGGCACTTCAAGCATCATTGGAGCATTTGGCTCAGACTCAAAACAATGGTAAAGCGATGGTGTTATCCAATGCTTTAGATGCAGCCAATGCAAAATTCTTGGCTACGGACAAATCTCCAGCGAGAAAAGTGGGCGGTATTGATAACAGAGGTTCTCACTTCTATCTGGCGATGTATTGGGCAGAAGCTTTGGCAGCACAGACGGCAGATGCAGAGTTGGCAGCACAGTTTGCACCTGTAGCAAAGGCAATGCAAGACAACGAAGCTAAAATCAATGAAGAGTTGATAGGTGCTCAAGGTAAGGCTCAGGAGATTGGAGGATATTATCATCCAAACGAAGAGAAAACTTACGCAGCAATGCGTCCAAGTGCCACTTTGAATGAGATTATAGATTCTATTTAGTTTTAGAAAGTCTTATTATATTGCTTTTTAGGACGCCATATAAATGATAATTAAAAAATGTCTTGCAGTAGCGAGGCATTTTTTTTAACTTTACCCCAAGTAATATCAAAATTTTATCAATGCAAAATACATTAAATTACATCCACGAAAACAAACAACGCTTCGTAGATGAACTTTTTGAATTGTTGAGAATAGCTTCCATCAGTGCAGACCCAGCTTATAACCAAGATGTGCTAGACTGTGCAGATAAAGTGGCAGAGCATCTTAGAAATGCAGGGGCAGATAATGTAGAAGTTTGCGATACAGAGGGCTATCCTATTGTATATGGAGAAAAACTTTTGAATCCAGAGTTGCCTACCGTATTGGTATATGGGCATTATGATGTACAACCGCCAGATCCATTAGATTTGTGGAAAAAACCACCTTTTGAGCCTTATGTAGAAGCTACAGACATCCACCCAGAAGGAGCCATCTTTGCAAGAGGTGCAGCAGATGATAAGGGACAATTCTTTATGCACCTTAAAGCTTTTGAAGCAATGATGAAAACCAATGCGTTACCTTGTAATGTTAAATTCATCATTGAAGGGGAGGAGGAAGTAGGCTCTGTAAACCTTGAAAAATTCATTAAAACATACAAGGACAAATTGTCTTGCGACTGTATCTTAATTTCGGATACCAGTTTATATTCTATGGAGCAGCCTACCGTTACCACAGGGTTGAGAGGACTCAGCTACATAGAAGTGGAAGTAGAAGGTCCTAATAGAGATTTGCATTCTGGGTTGTATGGCGGTGCCGTTCCCAACCCTATTCACACATTGGCAAGAATGATTGCACAGCTGATAGATGAAGACGGGCATATTACCATAGACGGATTTTATGACAATGTTCTAGTGGTATCTGATGAAGAAAGAGCTGAAATGAACAAACTGAAAGATGACCCTGAGGCTTTCAAAAAATCCATCGGATTAGAAGGGGTAGAGGGCGAGAAAGGCTATACCACTTTGGAGAGAACCTCCATCCGTCCAACATTAGATTGTAATGGTATCTGGGGAGGCTATATAGGTGAAGGAGCTAAAACGGTAATCCCTTCTAAAGCGTTTGCGAAAATTTCTATGAGATTGGTACCTTACCAAACCCCTGATGAAATCACCGAAAAGTTTACGAAATACTTTGAGAAAATAGCTCCCGATAATGTGCGTGTAAAGGTAACTCCTCACCACGGTGGGATGCCTTATGTGTTGCCAAGTGATACCAAAGAGTTTCAAGCGGCTAAAAAAGCAATGGAATCCGCATTTGGAAAAGAGGTTTTGCCATTCCGAAGTGGAGGCAGTATTCCTATCACGGCTTTATTTGAAGAAGTTTTGGGAGCAAAATCTGTGTTGATGGGCTTTGGTTTAGGTTCAGATGCCATTCATTCTCCGAATGAACATTACGGCTTAGCCAATTTTTATAAAGGTATAGAGAGTATTCCTTTATTCTTTGAAAATTATGCTAAAGGTTAAAAAAATATTAAACTCATATACACGCTTCCGTTCGGGAGCGTTTTTTTTTATTTTAGCCCTATGAAACAAAAAGTGATATACATTACAGGAGGAACCAAAGGTATTGGTTTCGGGGTAGCGAAGGTTTTACTAGAAAAAGGCTATGCTGTAGCTTTCAGTGGTAGAAAGGCTGAAGATGTAAAACAAGCAGAACTAGAATTGCAAAAAGTAGCTCCATTCGTGATGGGGGTGGCGTCAGATGTTACCCAATTGACCGATGAGCAAAATGCTGTGCAACAAATCGTGGAGCGTTTTGGCAGGATAGATGCTGTCATTGCCAATGCAGGGTTGGGCATCTTTAAACCGATAGATGAACTTTCCGAAGAAGATTGGAATGCAATGATTACCACCAACCTTACGGGAGCGTTCTTTACTCTAAAAGCAAGCGTAGAGGCGTTGAAAAAAACAGAAGGTTATTACATAAGCATTTCCAGTTTGGCAGGAACTAATTTTTTTGAAAATGGAACAGGCTATAATGCTAGTAAATTTGGTGTGGTAGGCTTTACTCAAGCCGCAATGCTGGATTTAAGGAAGTATAATATCAAAGTTTCTACCATTATGCCGGGAAGTGTTTCGTCTAACTTCAATGGACATACTCCTTCAGAAAGTGATGCTTGGAAAATTCAGCCAGAAGACATAGGAGCGTTAATCGTAGATATGCTTGAAATGAACCCAAGAACATTGCCAAGTAAAATAGAAATACGCCCTACCAGACCAGATTTGAAATAATATAATGCCTAGTTTTTATGATGTTCTGAAAACCCAGATTTAATCCATAAGCTCTGAAACTTCTTAAAATAAAAACCACAAATTCTAAGACTTGTGGTTTTTGTTGTTTTATTCCTTCTCAAACTCAAACGGCTCGTCGTAAATAATGCTCAAAATTCCAATGTTAAATTCGTTGGTAGAATAGAGCCCTCTGCCGTTGACACAAACGCTGATGGCAATGTCGTCGGTAGGGTTATACGCCATTAGAGCATCTGTTCCCAAAGTAGTGCCACCGTGTCCGTAATACGTTTGATTGTAAAACGGTACTTTCATCACGCATAGTCCAAAGTTACTATCAACAGGAAGCATCATTTGTACGGTTTCTTTTTTCAGAAGTTTTCCGCTAAAAAGAGCTTGGATAAACACGTTGAGCTCGTCCGTTGTGGAAGTAATATCGCCAGCCCCCAAAGCATTTACGAAATTGAAATCTTTTACAAGAACGTATTTTCCGTCTGTGAATTGATACGAAGCAAAAATATTTTTAGGGTAATCGAGTACGGAGAACGTATTTTTCAGTCCCAATTTTTTGGTAATACGGTCTTTTAAAAGCACATTAAAAGGCTTTTTATGTTTTTTTTCTAATATTTTGCACAATAGATAGTATGCTGAATTAGAATATTTTACCTTTTCATTGGGTTCAAAAAGCACGCCTTGTTTGGCAATGCTGTCTAAAACCATTTTTTCACTAACCGTTTCATTCATAAGCCATTCGCCAGTTTCTCCTACATAGTCGCCCAATCCGCTGGTGTGGTTTAGCATATTTTTTAGGGTGATTTTATCTGCATTGGGCAAGTGAGGATAAAATTTTGAAAGTTTGTCCGAAAGGTTCAACTTTCCTTTTTCCACATCTTGCATAATCATTGTAGCGAGGAAAAGTTTGGTAATCGAACCGATTTGATACCCCGTATTTTCGTTGTAATTCTGATGAGGCAACTGATTTTGTCCGAAACTTTTCTGATAGATTTTCTTTCCATTTCGGGAGATAGAAACACTGCCTACACCGTGTTGTTTTTCTGCGAAATACTCAATGTATCGGGTGAGTTTTTCTGTGTTGATTTCTCGATTTCCAATATTGGGCACAGAATGAGCTTGTGCGGCTGTTTTTTCGGCTTTTTCCAAAATCAAAGGCATATTCATTCCTCCTTGGGTGAAAGTCCCGGTGATTTTTCCGTCTTTCAGCGTACCTTTGTATTGGGCTTGAAGAAGTTTATTTTCAAAAAACAATTCCGAATTTTCAAAAGTAAATTTAGAAGTCGGAAATCCTTGCGAACTTTGTTTCGGACTGTATAAGGTTGATTTATAGCCGTTTTCTCCCGATTCGATTTCGATAACCAAAGGTAATTTTATTCCTTGAATGGACAAATCGCCTTTCCAAGTTCCTTCAATTTGAGCAAAAATATGTTGTACGGCAAACAACAAAATGAAAGTAAAAAATCTGATTTTCATACGTTTAAAAATAAAATTGAGTGATTGAATTTAATATAAATAGCACGATAAAAAACAAGGCAATATGCAAGCCATTTTTTGAATTGGTAGCTACTCGAAATCCATTGAACATCAACGCGATAGCGTACACCAACAAAGGAAGTATGATCAACGAACTAATAGCTACGAGCATTAATTCCCATTTCATTTCAGAAAAGTTTTCTAATTGGTAGGCAGAATGAGCGACTTTTTCAAGAGCATTGGCAAAAATGGGAATTTCACTAATCCCTGTAATCAATACAAGAGGAATAATTCCAACCAAAATAGCATTGAAAATATCAATAAAACGCGTTTTTCGGTTGATGATTTTTCCTAAAATATAAAACAACAATAGATTGATAATCAATACAATGTTAGTTGTTTTTAATGAATCAAGCCACGAATTGTTATGAGTAGAAAAATGCAACAAACCGTTCATTTTATGATTAAACATCACACAACTTACATTAAGCATTACCCAACCCAAAAGACTTGTAACAAGCAATTTTTGCTCGGAATATTTCAAAAAAGGGTTGAAGAGGTGTTTCAATTCAAAGGAGTTCTTTTTCATTATTTCAAATCGTTTAGTTGTTTGATTTTCTCTATTAAATCGTCCATTTTATTTCGCATTGTGGGATAGGAAAGCTCGGCTTGTTTTGCCATTTCCTTAATGCTACCACTTGACAGGAAAAAATTGAGGATAAACTCTTGCTCTTCTCTTGTAAGTTTCAGATAGAGAGGCAATTCATACACACCCGATACCTCTGTAGAGCAATGGGTACATTTCATTTGGCTAACACTCAGTGCATTATCACAACTCGGACAAACCGTAGGGAGTTTGGTCATAGCAGAATGGTTTATTTTTATGGCTACAAATGTACATAAAATAATTCAAAAACTAAATAAAGTTAAAATATATTTTAATAAAATTAAAAATAGTATTTACAAAATGATGTATTTTAAGTGTAGGGGAGGAGTGTAGAGCTTTATTTTTTGTCATTCTATCCCATTTGGATTGCATTAAATGAGCAAAACTATTCTTGAAAAAGAAGCTGTCCGAAAAGTTTTGGACAGCTTCTTTGTAATAAGTAGTGGAGCTAAATAATCAAGAGAATTATATACCTTCATAATCACCGCCAGCATCGGCATTGTTGTTGGTATCGCGTTTTTTCTTCGGTTGTTCCACTTTATCGCCTTGCTTGAAACGATAGCTGAATGTGAGGTTGAAGGTTCTCGGCATCCATTGATTGTAATTGTATCTATCAAATTCTGCTGTGGAAACTACATTCTCCATTGCTCTGGTATTGAAGATATCTTGGATATTAAAACCAATTGTAGCGGTATTATTCCAAATCTGGCGGCTTCCTCCTAAGCTGATAGAGTACATCGCCTTACGGTCCATACTATTGGTTTTCTGCCCTCCTCTGTAGAAGGTTTGGATTTGCAAGCTGGTCTTTTTATCTGGCTTGAAGGTATTGGTTAATCTCAATCTGGATGAAAAACCTTGCCCATCATAGTCCATACTTTCGTAGCGACCAGTGGTTTTGTAGCCAAATAAATCCACATTGGCAATAATTTTCCACCAAGAATAAGGGTCAAACGAAGCGTTTAAATCCAATCCATAGGTAGATTCGTCTCCGATGTTCATAGGAGTGGTTTGGATTACCGTATTACCGTAGGCATCAATGTTTCTGGACTGGTACATCTTAAAATCATCCTTTGTATGTCTAAAATACAAGGTAGGATTTATTGTGATTTTAGATTTCTGAAGTGCGTAGCCCAATTCAAAAGAATCTACATAAGCGGGGTTCAAATCAATATTTCCAATAAATTGGTTTCTATTATCTTGATAAGAACGCACTGGGATTAGGAAAAAGGCTCTTGGTCTTCGGATTCTTTGGGTAAAATTAAATAATAACTGATTGTTTTTAGAAAGATTATAACTCAAAAATGCGGAAGGGAAAACATTGGTATAGTTTTTATCCCCTTTCTGATTGTTTCCATCCAAACGGGTGAAATCAAAATCGATGATGCTATTTTCTACTCTTGCTCCCAATTGATAGCCAAACTTTTCTCCGATTTTACTTTTAAATTGTGCGTACGCTGCGGAGAACATTTCATTATAAAATGCATCAAAGGTAAAGTCATTTACGGGTTGGTAAGCCGCATTGGCAATACTTTGATCTACGGTATAATCGTAGTTGTTCTCATTTCTATCCCATCGCAAACCAGATTCAAATTTTGATTTTTCGCCAATTGGTAGTTCGTGGTCTATCTTGGCGAGATAAGTTGTATTATTATTGATTTGATTTTCAATCACGCTAAGAGAATTACCAAAGGCAGAGTTTTCCAAGATGGTTCTATCTGTGGTGTTGTCATTTTTTTGAAAACTTGCTGCAAAGGTTAGGTTATGTCCTCGGTCATTAAGTTTTTTATCCAACCCAGCATCAAACTGATAGGCCAATCCTTTGGTAAATCCATCGCTGGTACGCAGTACATTGTCTAAGCCTGTGAGGTAAAGGTCTTCATAGTAATTGGTTTCGTTTTCACTGCTATTTCTGTTACCTCTCACCATTGCAGAGAAGTTCACAGAGGTTTTATCATTAAAATCATACACCAATCCAGAGGTAAGGTTGTAAGTCTTATTATAGCTGTTTGTAATACTTTCTTGATTGGAGCTCAAAGTAGTGCCTTGCGAGATTCCCGTTCTGTTGTTAAGGGTAAAATTAGACCTGGATGTAGAACGCCATTGGTTGTATCCACCACCGCCATTCACATAATAAGTAAGGTTACCACGTCTCCAGCTCAGGTTGGTATTCAGCCTTGTTTGTGGTAGGTAGCCTATCATTCCCTCTACACTTCCATTGAATCCCATCTGGCGTGTTTTTTTCAAGATGATGTTTAGGATACCGGCTGTTCCTGCGGATTCAAATTTAGAAGAAGGGTTGGTGATTACTTCTATTTTTTCAATCTGGTCTGCAGGGATAGATTGTAGGGCATTGCTATCATCCATTCCTAAGATGGAAGAGGGCTTACCATTAATTAAGAAAGTAACATTGCTCCCACCTCTCATAGAGACTGTACCATCAGACTCCACCGAAACCGAAGGAACATTCTGAAGAACATCTTGAAGACTTCCCCCTTTACTGATAAGGTCTTGAGCAGGATTATAAACTTTTTTATCAATCTCTACATTGTAAGCTTTGGAAGATACGGCTGTAATGGTTACTCCTTCTATATTTTTAGTAGGGGTAAGGGTAGCAGTACTCTCTGCATCCAAAACAAAGTTTTTTACATTGCCCCCAGAAATCTGTTGTGCAAAGTTTTGTTTTTTAAAATCTACCGCTTCTATGGTAATGTTATAATGGGCAGGTACCAGTTGCAAACTGTATTGTCCTTTTTCATCTGTAAGAGTAGCATCACTAAAGAGCTTATTGCTAGGATGGCTAAAGGTGACAGAAGCGTAGGGAATAGGATTGTTTTGCTTGTCCACAATTTTCCCTGTTACATTTACTTTTTCTTGTGCAAAAGCAAAAGCCGCCGCTGATAGTACCAGCGTTAATCCTAAGGATTTTTTTGTGAAGTTTTGAATGATTTCAGTTTGGTTCATTGAGTAATCGTTTATATATAAGTATTTTGTATAAAAAATATTCGGAGAAGCTATTGCCACTCCGAATGCTTAGATGATATTAATCAGCGTAGGTTAAATTTAATTTTCTTAAAATATGTTAAAGTAAGCTAAACGCACGAAATTTCATATATTCGTTTTATGGATTTAGCAGGATACTTTTCGGATATTGAGGATTATAGAATAGTGAATAAAAGTGTAACTATTTGCTTTCGGATATTTTATTGATTGGCTTGTTTGCTTATTTAAGTGGCGGTGAAGACTATGAGGAAATGGTATTATTTGCTGAAAATCATTACGATTTTGTAAAAGAATATTGTCAGCTTCCTAATGGAATACCTTCTCACGATACTTTTAACAGAGCGTTTAGTTCACTGAATCCGAGTGTTTTAAATCAATGTTTAGAGGAGTATTAATAAGGAAGGTACTTTGCCTGGGGGGCTCAATGTAACCCGAAGAGCCGCAGGATTGAATAAGAAATTGGTAAACTGAAAGTCATATCATTCTATGGAAGAATGGTTTAGTTTGGTAGTAAATGAGGAAAAGACCTTCAATAATATCAATAAATGGGTATCTTGCTTTGCCTTAGCTGTGAATGAAGAAAACGCTTAGATGAAGTGATACAATCTATGTGGGATACGGCACAAAGTATGAACGAACGCTTTAAAGAAACCTCCGAGGGCGGACTGGCAATTGCCGTAAATGTACCAGAGTGTTAAGTGAAATATAAAATACTTCCAATGTTCAATAAAAACTCCCCAACTTACTTAGGCTGGGGAGTTTAGTTAGAAATGCGTTAAATTACTTGCTTACAGCTTTATCCAAAACGGTTTTCATTTTGCTTACTGCACCGTCAAATGCCGCTTTAGGCGTATCGGCGTGGTTAGAAACTCTTTCAGGGTTTTTACCTTTTACCCTCGCTTCTATCACACATTTGATTTCTCCTGGAGTGTCTTTATTACTGGTTTCGTCTGAAAAGAACACTTCATAGCGTGTTACATAGCTTTCAAATCGTTTTAAATCTTTTTCCAATTCTCCTTGAAAATAAGTTTTGAATTCCGCTGATGTATCTACATTATTGTCTGAATTGATGATAATAACCATAATCTTAATGTTTTTAAATTTGTAGGTCTAAGGTAGTGAAAATTCATTTAAAAACAGAGGTTTTAACAAACTTTAACACGCGTTTATTTATCTACTCCAAACTTTTCCCCTTGTTGAAACTACTTTTAGGCAATTGCTCGAAGCTTCCCGCAAGGTGAAATAAAGTTTGAGCAATTGCTCGAAGCTTCCCGCAAGGTAAAATAGGGTTTGAGCAATTGCCCGAAGCTTCCCACAAGGTGAAATAGGGTTTGAGCAATTGCTCGAAGCTTCCCGCAAGGTGAAATAGGGTTTGAGCAATTGCCCGAAGCTTCCCACAAGGTGAAATGAGGTTTGAGCAATTGCCCGATGCTTCCCGCAAGGTAAAATAGGGTTTGAGCAATTGCTTGAAGCTTCCCGCAGAGGTGAAATAAGGTTTGAGCAACTGCTCGAAGCTTTCCACAAGGTGAAATGAGGTTTCAATTTCATTCAATAGGGTCGGGTTTTAACCCGACTTCTGAGATGGTTTCCACAAAACAAAAAAGCCATTAATAAGAATATAATGGCTTGAGGATAGAAGATTTATTTTTTAATATACGATAAAATCAAATCTATGGTTTCTTCTTTGTTGATGTGGCTATTGTCAATGAGGATGGCATCTTCAGCCTGTTTTAGAGGAGAGATTTCTCGTTCGCTATCTATTTTATCTCGTTTTATGAGGTTGTCTCTTACTTCCGTTTCGGTGGTGTTTTCTCCCATTGAGAGCAGCTCTTGGTATCGTCTTTTGGTACGCTCTTCTATGCTGGCGGTAAGAAAAAATTTATAATCAGCATTGGGAAGTACCGTAGTGCCAATATCTCTGCCATCCATAATGACGCCACCATTCTCGGCAATGCTTCTTTGGGTGTGCAGTAAGAAGGCTCTTACTTCGGGTTGCTTTGCAATGAAGCTCACCCATTCTGAAACCTCGGGCTGGCGTATTTCTTTGGAAATATCCTTTCCGTTGAGAAAGAGTACCAGCTGCCCATCAAGGTCTTTAAATTCTAAAACCACATCTTTCAATGAACTGAAAAGCAATGCGGTGTCTATCTCATCATTACTAAAGCAATGCTGTAAAGCAAAGTAGGTAATACCTCTGTAAAGGGCTCCCGTATCCATATGCACAATGCCTAAGCGTTCGGCAATGATTTTGGAAATGGAACTTTTACCTGTGGAGGAGTATCCGTCTATGGCAATAACTGGTTTTCTATTCATAATTTATCTTCTATTTCCTGAAAGTTCGGTAATATCTAAGGTGAGACCCAGCATATTGAGGTGGGAAGCATTGTGGTATCTGGCGTGGGTATAATCAAACCTAAACGAGGAAATTTTTACCCCAAATCCTGCGGAAAGTCCTGCAAAGCTTCTTTGGTCCATTACGGCAAGTTCATTACCACGCTTGATGTTGTACCCCAATCGGATATTGAAGGCATCTTCTGGAAATAGCTCTGCCCCGAAGGAGAAATGATCCATCACCTTTCTTCCAAAGCCCACTTTTTGTTCATTGTTATTGTACTCGGAAGAGATGTCAAATTTTTGCAAATCGTGTGCTGTGATGGTGATGGCTATGGGAAATTGCTCCAAAATTTTGGTATATCCCAAATCTATCCTGAAAGGTAAACGCTCTCTAACGCCATTGTAAGTTTTAAACTGATAACCGAAGTTTCTTGCCACCAAACTGAGGGTTTCCTTATCCTTATTATTGTGGTAAGTAATGGCACCCGTAGCCGCAATCCCCATAGAAGTAAAATTGTCAATTTTAGAACTTACAAAGCCAATGCTTCCCCCTATGGTCCAGTTTTCTTCAAACTGATAAGCATAGCCCACGCCCACAGCGGCATCTATGGCATTAAATTCTCCAGAGGTAATGCCACTTTCATCCGTTCTGGGCATACTTCCGTAATCCATATATTTGGCATAAGCCGAAATGAGATGACCGTGATTTAAGTCTTTGGCATAAGCCATTGTCCCATATTTGGAATCTGCGAGATAAGAAGCGTAGTTGATAGCCAATCTATTGTCCATATCCAAATGATTAAGTGATGGATTAACGCCAGTGAAATTAACATCATAATCCCTGATGGATACCGCATCACCTCCCAAAGCGGCTTGCCTTGCCGAAACAGGAAGATTAAGAAAAGGATAGACATTAGCTCCGTTTTGTGCCCATAAAGACACGGAACTAACTCCTAGAATAATAGCAAAAATCGACTTTAACTTCATAAGATTACAACCTTGCAAAAATAACTTATTTTGTGTTTGAGGAAAAATTATTATATAAATTATTTTATACTAACGAAATTATTTACATTTCATTATCTTTGCACAACCTAAAAATCAACATTCAAATGAAATACAAAAGAATTCTTCTGAAACTAAGTGGCGAAGCGTTAATGGGAAGCCGACAGTATGGTATTGATAACGATAGACTAAAAGAATACGCCGAGGAAATCAAAAAAGTGGTTGATTTGGGCTGCGAGGTGGCGATTGTCATCGGAGGTGGTAATATTTTCCGCGGATTGGCAGGTGCAGCCAATGGAATGGATAGAGTGCAGGGAGATTATATGGGAATGCTGGCTACGGTAATCAATGGAATGGCATTGCAAGGAGCATTGGAAAACCTTGGCATCCATACCAGATTGCAAAGTGCAATAGAAATGGATAAAGTGGCAGAACCGTTCATTAAAAGAAGAGCTACCAGACATTTGGAAAAGGGAAGGGTAGTCATTTTTGGAGCAGGAACGGGCAATCCTTATTTCACTACAGATACTGCTGCTACACTTAGAGCAATAGAAATAGGGGCAGATGTTATCCTCAAAGGAACGCGTGTAGATGGTATCTATGATAGTGACCCTGAGAAAAATGATAATGCTGTGAAGTTTAATTCCCTTTCTTTTGAAGAAGTTTTCGAGAAAAATTTGAAAGTGATGGATATGACGGCATTCACCCTTAGCCACGAAAATCACTTGCCAATCCTTGTGTTTGATATGAATCAAAAGGATAATTTATTGAAAATCGTACAAGGGGAGCAGGTAGGAACATTGGTGAATTAAAGGTTCAATGTTTAATATTCAATATTCAAAGTATTAACTTAAAACTCAACATTCAAAACTCAAAACTCTAGTTATAATTTAAAATTAAAGTAAATGGAAGAATTAGATTTAATCATAGACACAGTGAAAAGCGAGATGGAAGCAGCAATGAAGCATTTGGATCACGCATTTCAAAAAATTCGTGCAGGTAGAGCTTCTACCACAATGGTACAAGATGTAATGGTAGAATACTACGGCTCTATGACGCCCATTACACAGGTGGCCAATGTTTCTATACCAGATGCAATGACCATTTCTATTCAGCCTTGGGATAGATCTGCTATTCAAGCCATTGAAAAGGCGATTATTGTTTCCAATTTAGGTTTCGCTCCATCTAATAATGGTGATACCATCATTCTTAATGTACCGCCTCTTACCGAAGAAAGAAGAAAAGATTTGGCTAAGCAAGCCAAAGCAGAAGGGGAGCAGACAAAGGTAACCCTCAGAAATGCTAGACAAGATGGAATGAAACATTTGAAAAAATTAGAAGGCGTTTCTGAAGATTTAATCAAAAATACAGAAGCGGATATCCAAGAGCTTACGGATAAATATGTGAAAAGCGTAGATGAACACGTGAAACTGAAGGAAGCGGATATTATGAAGGTTTAATTCAATATTATTTGATATTAGAATATTAATAAAAAAGCGTTTCGGAGATTGCCCGAAACGCTTTTTTATTATTTAATTTTATAAAAAATTGATTTACGAAAATGCATTAATCCCCGTAATATCCAATCCTGTAATGAGAAGGTGAATATCGTGGGTGCCTTCATAGGTAATCACCGATTCTAAATTAGCCGCGTGACGCATTATTGAAAAATCACCCATTATACCCATTCCACCAAGCATTTGACGCGATTCTCTAGCGATGTCTATTGCCATTTTTACATTATTTCTTTTAGCCATAGAAATCTGGGCAGGAGAGGCGGTGTGAGCATTTTTTAGGTTTCCTAGTTGCCAGCAAAGCAATTGAGCCTTTGTAATCTCGGTGAGAAATTCAGCCAATTTTTTCTGTTGAAGTTGGAAAGAAGCTATTGGTTTGCCAAATTGTTTTCTTTCTTTAGTGTATTGCAATGCAGTACAATAGCAATCGATAGCAGCACCTATAACACCCCAAGAAATACCATATCTTGCAGAATTGAGACAAGATAGAGGTCCTTTCAGTCCAGAGATATTAGGAAGTAGATTTTCCTTAGGAACTTTTACATTATCAAAAACCAATTCCCCTGTTTTGGAAGCTCTTAGCGACCATTTGTTATGGGTCTCAGGCGTAGTAAAACCTTCCATTCCTCGTTCTACAATGAGACCGTGTACTACACCATTTTCGTTTTTAGCCCATACTACTGCAATATCGCACAGAGGGGCATTAGTAATCCACATTTTGGCACCATTTAATAAATAATGGTCTCCTTTGTCTTCAAAATGGGTTTCCATAGACCCTGGGTCAGATCCGTGGTTAGGCTCTGTAAGTCCAAAAGCTCCAATGAGGTCCCCCGTTGCCAATTGAGGGAGGTATTTTCTTTTCTGTTCTTCAGAACCATACTCATAGATAGGAAACATCACAAGGGAACTCTGAACAGACGCCGCAGAACGCACGGCAGAATCTCCTCTTTCTAACTCTTGCATAATGATACCATAGGAAATTTGGTCAAGACCTGCACCGCCATATTCTTCTGGAATATAAGGGCCTAAGGCTCCAATGCTTCCTAACTCCTTCATTAGATTAGGAATATCTTTATGATGCTGTGCGGCTTCATCTATCTGAGGCATTACAAAACTTTCCACCCAATCCCTCACCGATTGGCGAATTAGTTTATGCTCGTCTGTAAGTAAATGGTCTAAGGAATAATAATCTGGAATTGAATTTAATGGATAATAAGACATAGAAAATATTTTATGAAATTGAACTAGATTATTGTTTATCGCTAGAAGGGGTTTGAGATTTTACTTCTGCGGCTGTTATGATAGGATTAATTACTTTACAATCTTCAGATTTTAAGTAGTTTTCAGTATCAAAGGTTACCGATTTTCCATTAGCATATTTTTCACCAGAAGCATCGTATTTGCCAGTACCTTCGTAGAGTTTATTGTCTTTTTTGAGAAACCAAATTTCTTTGACTCCCGTTGTCCCATTAGAAACATAGGAGTAATCTACTTTTAGAGTGTCATCGGTAGAAAATCCTAAAATTTCTCCAAAAGAATGTTCTTTATTGGCGTTTTTATAATAGAGTTTTCCAGAGATGGTACCCAGATTGTCGTCTATGGAAGCGAAGAGCGTATCGTTTCCTTTTGCTAGAATATAACAATGAGATGTGGCTGAAAGTGTGGAGTCTGCAACACTTTCCGTATCTGAAAATACCCCTGTAGAATCGGTGTTTTTTACTGCAATAGACTCTGTTTTTTTACTGCAAGATAACGCCATTGCCAATACAGAAACCGACAAGATGAATGTTTTCATTTTTACTTCAATTTAGTTTTCCTCAAATTTAAGAATAAAATAAAAAACCAGCAAATGCCAATGGTAAAAATGGAATTAAAGAACGGCTAAATCTAAAAATATTTGTAAATCAAAGTGATATAATTTTTCAGAATGTCTTGATGAGATTTTTATTTTACGAAATGAAATAAATTTCATACTTTTGGCGTATGGAAAATTTTATAGTATCAGCACGAAAGTATCGTCCACAGGAGTTTGACACCGTTGTGGGGCAATCTCACGTTACTGATACTCTAGAACACGCTATTGATAACAATCAGCTGGCTCAGGCATTATTGTTTTGCGGGCCTCGTGGGGTGGGGAAGACCACTTGTGCAAGGATTCTAGCAAGGAAAATTAATGAGAAAGATGGCTCTACCTCAGAAGATGGCTTTGCTTACAATATTTATGAATTGGATGCCGCTTCTAATAACTCGGTGGATGACATTCGGGAGTTGATTGATCAAGTGCGTTTTGCTCCACAAGTGGGAAAATACAAAGTCTATATTATAGACGAGGTGCATATGCTTTCTAACCAAGCATTTAATGCTTTTCTTAAAACATTAGAAGAACCGCCTGCCCACGCCATTTTTATTTTGGCAACTACGGAGAAGCATAAAATTATTCCTACCATTTTGTCCCGTTGTCAAATTTATGACTTTAAAAGGATTACAATAGAGGACATCCAAGAGCATTTAAGAAAAATAGCGGATAAAGAAGGCATACAATATGAAGATGATGCCCTTTATCTTATTGCTCAGAAGGCTGATGGAGCCCTTCGGGATGCCTTATCCATCTTTGATAGATTGGCGACTTTCAGCCAGAAAAATATCACCCTTACCAAGGCTGCTGAGGTTCTCAATATTTTAGATTACGACCAATATCTTAATATTGCAGATTTAGCTAAAGCGAATGATATTTCTGGGCTTTTGTCTGCGTTTAACGAAATCATTAAAAAAGGATTTGATGCTCATATTTTTATTGGAGGATTAGGCAATCACTTCCGAGATTTGATGATGGCACAGAATCCTACAACACTCAATCTGATTGAAGTAGGAGAAAAAACTAAGGAAAAATTTGCCACTCAAGCCAAAAGTTGGACGGCACAAGAGCTAATAGACGCTATAGAGATATGCAACCACGCAGATATCAATTATAAAAATTCTAAAAACCCAAGACTTACGGTGGAGATTGCGTTGATGCAATTGGCATCGCTATCGGTAGAGGGAAATTCTAAAAAAAAAAGTTCAGAATCTTAGCACCACTCCTTGAGAAAGCGGCGGAAGAGCTTATTCAATCTAAAGAAAAAACACCAGCAAAGGCTATAGAACCTTCAAAAGAAGAGGTTTCTCCTATAAAGAAGGCTACAGCGCCCATTTCCAATGGGAAAAGAGCAGGGAAATTTAGCATTGAAACCAAGTTGAACGAAACGGAGCAAGAAGAGGAAGTTTTAGAGGAAGGCAATGAAGAATCTTTGCCTACCAATCATTTCACCGAAACGGATTTGCGAGAGGAATGGCGATTGTTTCTAGGGGAACTTAGGAAAAAAGAGCCTCTCATTTTCAATGCTATCTATGGTTTTAGACTCTCTAAGAAAGATGAAAATACCATACAAGTCAATTACCCTTCAGATACAGCAAGGGCTGAGTTTTCAAAGGTACAAGGCAATTTTTTCAATCATTTCAAGCATAAAGTAAAACATTTTAAGATAGAAGTAATCTATCAAATGGATGTCGCTTTGAAAAAGGAAATAGAAACCAAAAGAAGCCTTTTTGAAAAAATGATGGAGAAAAATCCGTTACTGAAGGATTTAGATGATTTACTAAAATTTGATTTCTCATAATTATTTTATTTATTTGCATTTTATTTTTAGGCTAAAAGAATGCTTTTAGCTTTATTTTACTTATTTAATATGGAATTAAAAGATTTAAAAAATGATTGGATTAATGAATTCAATCAGCCACTTATCATAGCAGGACCTTGTAGTGCAGAAAGCGAAAGCCAAATGCTAGAAACGGCTCAGAGAATAAAAAACTCTGGGGCTGGTGTTCCTATTTTCAGAGCAGGCATTTGGAAACCAAGAACTAAACCCAATGGCTTTGAGGGCGTGGGTGTTATCGGACTGAATTGGCTTAAAAAAGTAAAAGAGGAATTTGGCTTTAAAACGGCTACGGAGGTTGCCAATGCCCATCACGTATTTGCCGCTTTGGAAGCAGATGTAGATATTCTTTGGATTGGAGCTCGTTCTACGGTGAACCCTTTTACTGTGCAAGAAATTGCGATGGCACTTCGTGGAACAGATAAGCCCGTATTGGTGAAAAACCCAGTCAATCCAGATTTAGCTCTTTGGATAGGTGCTCTAGAAAGGCTATTGGGGCAAGGCATTCATAATCTTGGGGTAATCCACAGAGGATTTTCAAGTTATCAAAAAACGAAATATAGAAATATTCCCAATTGGCAAATCGCTTTGGACTTCAAAAATCAATTTCCGAATATCCCAATGCTGGTGGACCCGTCTCACATCTGTGGGAATAGAACGGGGCTGGCAGCGGTAGCTCAGGAAGCTCTTAATGTGGGATACAGTGGTGCCATTATAGAAAGCCATTGCTCGCCAGATGAAGCTTGGAGTGATGCAGCACAGCAGATTACGCCAGAAGTTTTGGCTGAGATGATTTCTAATTTTCAGATTAGAAATTCAGATATTTCTGGATACGAGGATGAATTGGGCAAACACCGTACATTGATTTCGGATATAGACTTTAATCTCATAGAACTATTCTCCCAAAGGATGAAAATTGCCGAAAAAATAGGGCAAGTGAAAAAGGAAAATAATATTGCCATCTTCCAACCAGAACGCTGGAAAGAGATTACGGAATATGCCTCTCAAAAAGCAGCAGAAACGGGAATGTCTCAAGAGTTTATAGAAAAAATCTTCAAAGCCATTCACGAAGAATCTATTGAGGTACAGAACAATGTAATGATAAAATCTCACTAAAAAGGTAAAGAAGGCTAAGGGTGTGGACTTAGCCTTTTTGTTTTGAATTTAAGGAATCAAGCGTATGAATTTGAAAGGATTAATCATAAAATCCACGGGTAGCTGGTATCAAGTGTTAGATACCCAGCAGCATACCATCTACGAAGCCCGCATTCGGGGAAAATTTAAGTTGCTCAAAACAAGGCTAACCAATCCTTTGGCGGTGGGCGACTGGGTAGAATTTCAGCTAGAGCAAGATGACATTGCGTGGATTACCAAAATAGAACCTCGTAAAAATTATCTCATCAGAAAATCGGTAAACCTTTCCAAGGAAGCTCATATCATTGCCTCTAATATAGATTTGGCGTGTTTTATTTTCACATTGAAACATCCAGAGACTTCATTAGGATTTTTAGACCGATTTTTAGCCTGTTGTGAGGCGTATAATATTCAGCCTTTGATATTATTCAACAAGATAGATGTATTGGAGGAAGAAGAATGGGCAATTGTAGAAGAGATTAAAACCATTTATCAAGAAATAGGCTATGAAACCTTAGAAATCTCATCTTATTCAAAATTAAACTTATCCCATTTAAAAACCTTGATTCAAGATAAAACCTCCGTATTCTTTGGACATTCAGGAAGTGGAAAATCTACTTTGGTCAATGCCCTACAGCCTGATTTGAATTTGAAAACAGGGGAAATTTCAGAAACCCATCTGAAAGGAAAACATACCACCACATTTGCACAGATGCACTTTTGGGATTTTGGAGGAGCTGTAATAGATACTCCAGGAGTGAGAGAGTTTGCAATGATAGATGTAGAAAAAGAAGAAATACAGCATTATTTTCCAGAAATTTTTGAAAAGGGAAGGGATTGTAAATTTCATAATTGCTTGCATATCAATGAGCCTAAATGTGCAGTTTTACAAGCTATAGAAGAGGGGGGAATAGAGGAATCCCGCTATATGACTTACCTAAAACTGATGGAAGAAGCCGAAGAACAAGCCATAAGATAAAACAAAAAACCCAGCCGAAGCTGGGTAAAAACTAATAACCATGAAAACTCAAATTAAACATGAGAATCTGTTTGTATAGAAACAATATCCGTGCCAAAAAGTATTCTTCGTAGAAAATTTTAAATATTTTTATGTTTTTTAGGTCAAGATATTGTTTTTCAGTAGATTATTTTTTTTAGTATCTATAATACTCAGGTTTGAAAGGTCCTTCTACTTCTACACCGATGTATTTGGCTTGCTCAGCAGAAAGGGTTTCTAGCTCTACTCCAATCTTTTTCAAGTGAAGTGCTGCCACTTTCTCATCTAATTTTTTAGGAAGCATATACACTTGGTTTTCGTAAGCTTCACCATTAGTCCAAAGTTCAATCTGAGCCAATGTTTGGTTGGAGAACGAATTACTCATCACAAACGATGGATGTCCCGTAGCACAACCTAGGTTTACCAAACGCCCTTCAGCTAAGATAATAATATCATTGCCATCAATATTATAAATATCCACTTGAGGTTTTACCGTTGTCTTAGTAGCACCGTAGTTGGCATTCAGCCAAGCCATATCAATTTCGTTATCAAAGTGACCAATGTTGCAAACAATGGTTTTATCTTTCATCTTTTTGAAGTGCTCAGCCCTCACAATGTTGAAATTCCCCGTGGTGGTGATCACGATGTCCGCCGTTTCTATTACGGTATCCAATTTTTTCACTTCATAGCCTTCCATAGCAGCTTGCAATGCACAGATAGGGTCTATCTCTGTAACGGTAACAATGGAACCAGCTCCACGGAAAGAAGCCGCCGTACCTTTCCCCACATCACCATAGCCACAAACCACTACGCGTTTCCCGGCAAGCATTACATCGGTAGCTCTTCTGATGGCATCTACAGCAGACTCGCGACAACCGTATTTGTTATCAAATTTAGATTTTGTAACAGAATCATTAACATTGATGGCAGGCACTAAAAGCGTTCCGTTTTTCATTCTTTCATAGAGTCTATGAACACCTGTAGTAGTTTCCTCAGAAAGTCCTTTGATTTCTTTCGCTAATTCTGGATATTGGTCAAACACCATATTGGTAAGGTCTCCACCATCATCCAAAATCATATTAAGCGGTTTTCTTTCTTCTCCGAAGAACAAAGTCTGCTCTATACACCAGTCAAACTCCTCTGCCGTCATCCCTTTCCAAGCGTACACAGGAATACCCGCAGCGGCAATCGCTGCTGCGGCGTGGTCTTGCGTAGAGAAAATGTTACAAGAAGACCAAGTAACTTCTGCACCCAGAGCCACTAAAGTCTCTATGAGTACAGCGGTCTGAATGGTCATATGCAGACAACCTGCAATTCTGGCACCTTTTAACGGTTGCGAAGGGCCATACTCTTCGCGGATTGCCATAAGCCCTGGCATCTCTGCCTCTGCCAATTCTATTTCCTTTCTTCCCCATTCTGCAAGGGAAATATCTTTTACCTTATAAGGAAGGTATTGGGTTTTTGTTTCCATTAATTCAAAAAATTTTCGCAAATTTACGAACTTAATTTTGCGTATCAAAATATGCCTTTATACCAAGAACTATCCCATCAAGACACTACAATACTCGTTTGGAAATACGATGAAACTGATGCTTTTTGTTTTCAGCATCTTGTAGAACCTCATCGCCAAGAGCAGATAGAAGTCCTGCACCCTAAAAAACAAAAAGAATATATGATGGTACGCCAGATGCTGAAGCTGAAACTGCCCCAGCATCAGATTGTCTATGAAGACAATGGGCAGCCACGCCTTTCTCCAGAAGATTTTAAAATTTCCATCTCGCATTCTTTCCCGTGGGCGGCATTGGCTATTTCTACACAAAATATTGGGATAGATTGGGAAAAAATACAGCCTAAAATTTTGAAAATAAAACATAAATTTCTTACCGATAGAGAACAAGAATGGCTACCATCTGAACAAGAAACCGAATATCTCACGGTAATTTGGGCAATTAAAGAGGCGTTGTACAAACTTCACCCTTCTAAATATTGGTCTTTGAAGAAGCATTATGAAGTAGAGCCTTTTTCTCTGAATGACCTTTCCTCAATACAATGTTGCGTTTTTGATGAGCAGTTTACCGATGTCTATACCGCGAAAGTAAGCCCAATGGAAGATGGCTATTTTGCGGTGGTGAGGTAGTTTTTTGTTATTATATGACTCATAAAAACATCAGTAGAATAGGGTTTTATTTATCATTAAAAATTGCAAAAATATCAATAGCGTCGGGCTTTAGCCCGATACCAAAAAGAGAAAAGCAAACGGCTTTAGCCCAATAGTTCGGTTAAAGCCTTTTTTATGCCTTTACAAATTAGGATTTATTCTAATCTAAATGCCCCTCCATCAGGAAAATCCCGAAGCCTGTTTCACCTCGGGGGAAGCTTCGAGCAGTTGCTCAAACCTTATTTCACTTTGGGGGAAGCTTCTAGCAGTTGCTTAAACCTTATTTCACTTTGGGGGAAGCTTCGAGCAGTTGCTCAAACCTTATTTCACTTTGGGGGAAGCTTCGAGCAATTGCTCAAAAGTAGTTTCAACAAGAGGGAAACTTCGGGCTAAAATTTTTAATAAATTTTTAAATAATTTTATTTATATTTGTAATCAAATCCATTTAAATAATATTAAAAATGAAAAGACTAAACAACCGATTAAGAGTTGCCGAGCTGGCAGATGTATCAGCAAGGCTAGTAGAAATCTACAAAAGTGAAACTTCCTTGGCGGAAGATTCGTTCTTCAAACCATTATTTGACCAAATAAAAGAGCAAGCATTGGCACTATCCATAGCCATAAAAAAGGAAAACGCCATCTCTAAACTGGAAGAATTGGATGAGCAACGCGACAACACCATCCGCGACTTAAAAAATGCCTTGGTGGGCTACGCCTCGCTTCGCACAGCGGAAATCAGGGAAAGTGCAGAGCAACTGCTCACGATTTTTGAACGCTACGGACTGAAAGTGATACGGGAAAACTACGCCAGCCAGTCGGGACACATAGACTCTATGCTTCGCGATTTTTCCACAGAGTCGGCACTAGCGTTGGTGGAAAAATTAGCCGGTGTAAAGGAGATTTTAGAAGAACTGCAAGAGCGACAAACCACCTTCAATACAGAACGAATGGCGTACGAAAAAAGCCTTTCTGAGCTGGGTGCTACGCCATCGGCATCATCATTGAAAAAGCCACTTTTAGACTTATTGAATGTGAAATTAATGAACTATCTTATCGCAACGAAAGAGGTAGGAAAACATCAAAGCTTTGCTGCCACCGTAGCCCAAGTCTTTAATGAAATGAATGAAACCATTGCTCGAAGAAGCAAAAAGTAATGGCTAATAAGTCTCCTCCTTTGAAATTATTTAAAGGAGGAGTTTTTTTATTGTTTTACTTCAATGTATCGTTCCACGGCTTTTCGTTGTTCGTGGGTTACATCGCAGAGGAGCTCAAGGATTTCTTGGATGTTTTTCAGTTCGGTAAGTTTGGTGATGCGTTTAGGGTCACGAATGTCAAAAAACTCATTTTCGCTGATTTCTTGTTTTCTCTGCTGGAGAAGGTTTTCCAAGATATTTTCTGGTTCTTCCTGTGGCAATTCTTCAGGAATTAGGTTCTTTTTATCCTCTAGAAGCAAGGTGATGCGTTTCAGTTCAAAACTAATCTTTTTGTACCATTTTTCGTGGTCTATTTCTTCAAACTCATTCTCGGAGTTGGCGTATTGGGCTAGTGATGCCGTGTATGCCGTGATGAGATGAGAGGTATTTACAAACTGGTGTACCGCTTGCATTTTCTTCTGCTGATTTTTAGGGTCAGAAAGCATTCTTTGGAAGTTATCCGATAGATTGGCAAGGTTGATAATCGCGTCTTTTCTGGCAATTTTATAACTTTCGCTATGAGGTATTTTTTTGGTAAACCGTTCCCACACATTTTGGAAGTAGATAAGATTAGACTTCGCTGCTTTCTGCATCAATACACTATTGATGGTATGCTCCCAAACGGGAAGCACAAAATAAGCTGCTCCAAAAGCAATAACACCCGCTATGGCTGTATCTATGATTCTGTCTTTGAAAATCAGATTGATATTTCCCGGATTAAGGAAATTAAAACTGATGAAAATATAAATCGTCATAAAGAATACTGCCCACGCATATTTGTCTTTCAGGAAGGTAAAGCAGAGAATCATAGAGGATAGTAAGATGCCCAGCTTTACCGAATCGCTCTCAATGCCTATGAGGATAAGATACGCTACCATAGCTCCAGAAACGGTACCATAAAGGCGTAGAATATTGCGGTGCTTGGTGGTGCTATATGCAGGACGCATAATGGCGATGATGGTAATGAGAATCCAATAAGAATGCCCTATACCCAAAAACTCTAATCTGGAAATAGAATAGCCTACCAGCAATGCTGTGGTAATCCTAATGGCGTGGCGAAACATCCCAGATTTTAAGGAAAAATTATTAAAAAATACTTTGGAATTGAGCTTTTCTTGCTTTGGAACAAATTTTTCAAAATCCAATCCTGTGGAAAGGCTTTTGGCATTTTTTAAATCCTGAGAAAATACGCGATAGATGGTTTTTACCTCATTAGAAAGTTCGCCCAAGCGGAGAAATACCAACCTAAGAGACATAAAATCTTCTAGCGTATTGGCACTCATTTCTTTATTTCGGAGTTGATAATAGTCTTGGTAGATGGCGTCTATTTCTGCATTGATGTTTCTGATGGCTTTAGCTTTGGTGCCACTTTGCAATGCAATACCAATGTTCACAAGTTCCTCTGCCAATAGATTGAGAAAAGAGTGTACCTTGGGAAGGATAGAGTGGTGGTCAAACTTCTGGTGAAGTTTTTGATAATTCAGCTCACTAGTGATGAGTTTTTCATAGAGGTCTATGGCATTGAGAAACAACAGCATCAGCAGTCGGCTAGTGGTAGTAGATTCATTGACAATGGTTCTGGTCTTAAAGACCACCTCTCTGGTATCTTCTTGTAGATTTTTGATGATCACTTGCTTGGCAATAACTTCTCTTTGCAAGGTTTCTATATCTGCATTTTTCTGATAAAACCGTGATTTCAGTTTCAGATATTCGGCAAGTTGGATATAGTTTTCGCCAATCATTTGACTGGGCAGCTTGTAGGGTTGCAGTTTCGTCATCACCATAAAGACCACGAAAAACCATATACAGCCAAGCGAAAAAGCCACAAGGCTATGCACAGGATTTTGACCTATAAGATGTCCATCTATGAAAATGGATAAGACCACCAAACCCAAACCGCCCACAGAGGTAAGCCTCTGCCCATATACCCCCAGCATTGTGAGAAAAATTCCAAAGAAAGCAATTTCAGCGTAAACCAAAATAGGTACATCCTTCAGAATGGTAGCAGTGATGGCTATGAAAATGAATAAGCAAACAGATAAAATCAGAGCATTTCGGCGTCTGATGAAAGGGCCTACCATATCTGTAAGTCCTACGAAGCTGGTACCCAATGGAAAGAGGAAAAATTCTTTCAGTACTCCCAAGTAGGCTAAAATAACGCTCGGAATTACAATTGCCAAAGCGATACGCGTACCCGAATAGATATGCTGACTGGTAACGAATTGTTGTATTTCAGATTTATAATTCACAGTTGCAAAGTTAATCTCAAATTTTGCATTAGAAAAATAATTATCAAAGAGTGTAGAATGCAGAGGTGAGAGAAAAACTAATTAGATAATTCATTGTCCTCATTCATTTTCCTTTTTTGCTCTGCCAATAGCTTTTCCAAGCGTACCCTTCGGATGGCGAGGTTCAGCTCATTCCCGAATAATAAGAGATAAACATTCACATTCACCCAGACCATCAGTAAAATCATTGTTCCAATAGAGCCATAGAGTACATTATATCTCGCAAAATCTCTAGCATAGATGGCAAAGAAATAGGTGGTAATCACAAAAAGTACTGTGGTAAATGTAGCCCCTGGAATGGCCTGTCGGAATCGGGTGAGTTTTACAGTGCCAAGCCAATAGAATAATGATAATAGTATGAAATAAAATAAAGGAAAGGAAATAAAACCAATAATCTTGGAAAGGTTTTTTACAAACCACGAAATATCATAGCTCGGAGTAAAAAGTTTTAAAACCACTTCCGAATAATAAATCCCAAAGATGGAAAGCAAAATAACACTAATGAATCCTATGGTGATGAAAAATGCTACGATGAATTCTTTCACATCATTGTGCTTTACATCGCTATTCTCATTAAAGCCATCTATAAGGGCAAAAGTACCATTGGTAGCGAAGACTAAGGCTAAAATAATGGTGATATTTCCAATGCTGGAAGTATTGGGGATAATGTGTTCTTGGATATAGAAAATCACATCACTCTCTATTCTCCCAGGGAAAGCATTGTGTATCAGTACATCAAAAATATAAGATTGAAGTTTTTCATAATGAGGCAAAAATGGCAATACCGATAAGATAAACAAAATGAAAGGAAATAATGAAAACACGAAGTTCCAGGAAATGGCGGCTGCTTTCCTTCCAATCTTGTCTTTGAAAATTCCTTCAATGTAAATTTCAAACATTTTGTAAAGCGAAATCCCTAAGAAAGGGATGTGAATCCCATCTAAAAACTCAAAAATTCTTCTCTGAATTTTAAGGATAAATTTCGGTAATTTTACTGCCATTGGAGTATATTTGCAACAACAAAGATAAGAAATGAGAATCAATTTACTTTGTATAGGAAAAACAGATAGCAAAGAAATTAAAAATCTGATTGAATATTATATCGCTCGCTTGCCAAAACATTGGAATTTTGAAATTATAGAAATTCCTGATGTGAGAAATGCTAAAAATTTAACCGCTGAACAACTCAAAAAAGAAGAAGCCAAGCTATTCCAACAGCATTTTGAAGCCAATGATTGGGTTTTGCTGCTTGATGAAAAAGGTAAGCAGTTTACAAGTAGAGAGTTTTCTACCAAAATAGACCATTGGATGAATATTTCTGTGAAAAAAGTGAACCTCCTTATTGGCGGTGCCTACGGATTTTCAGAAGAAATATACCAGCGGGCAAATGAAAAAATGGCTCTCTCTAAAATGACCTTTACCCATCAGATGGTGCGTCTATTCATTATAGAACAACTCTATAGAGCCGACCAAATCTTGCAAGGAAAGCCTTATCATAATGATTAACTTATCTTATTGAAAAAAGTTTTTTAATGTTTCATTTATATAATTATTAATTATCATATATTTGCGATATTATATAAATCAATATTATTATGTGTAAAAAAATAGTGAAAGGAAGTATTGTCATCATTTGTATTTTGATGAATATTTTGGTACAATCTCAAACGAAGGCTGCTATACATTTCCAAAATGGGGAAACAAAGCACCTTTTTCTACGTCAACAAATTCTTCAGGAGGATGAAAGTTTAATAACAACAGAAACACTGAAAAGCAAAAGAAAAAAAATCTCTTTAGAAGATGTAAAATATATTGCTATTTATCCACCAGCAGGAAAAAGTGATAGTGTCTATGTAATGCCTATCAATGTGCATATTAATGCGAAAAAAAATGTAAAGAGATGGCTTACAAAATTACATCAAGGCAATAATATTTCTGTTTTTTATGGATTTTATGCCAAGGGACTCAAGCGTGATGAGGCTTCAGTTTATTATTATGAAAATTCTGGTGTATATCCAATGCATTATCTTTATGTAAAAAGACCTAGTGAAACTAGTGCTACTATATGGTGGTCTCAGGATATTAATTTAGATGGAGAAATACCTGCAAAACAAAGAATAAAATTCTTAGAACGAACTGCGCAATATTTTTCTGATGCTCCTAAGCTGCAAAAAGAAATTAACAACGGGCAACTCGCTCCAAAAGACTGGAAGTATATTGTCTACGAGTATGAAACTGAGATGAGTAAAAACAATAAGAATAGTAAAAAAAGAGAGGTGTTTTAAAAATTAGATACAATCATTTAAAATAGTTTAGAATTATGAGAAAAATTTTTATTTTGTTATCCATTGTTACAATGGGAATATCTGCTAAAGCTCAGTTGGATTATGATAATTATGAAGAAGGTGATGCGGAGTATTTATTTACTTCACGAAGTACAATAGTAAAACTGGGAGTAGGGCAAGCTCCACAAGCAAATCAAATTCCATATTATTCTAGTTATAATTTGAAATCCGCTCTTCCTTTTTTCTCTATAAATCTAGAAAGAGGAGCTTTCAATTTAGGAAAGGGATTTGTCTTGGGATATATAGGGGGGATACATTATACTCAAGCTGTCTATACTCCTAATATAGATAGTTTTTGGATAGGAGGAGATAAAGAAGATATCAAAACTAACTATATAGGAGGTAGTGCAGGTATTAGTTTACACAAAAGTTTTGGTGAAAAATTTGAAGTTTATGGTAATGCAGTGTTATATGTGGATTTCCCTCTTAGTGGAGAAATACCAGAAAGCATACCTAAAAAGATGAATGACCTTATTCGTCCATCATTAGGTATTAGGTATAATATTCTTAAGAATGTTGGTATCTTTGCCGAAGGTTCCACAGGAAGAGAACAATTCAGAGCTGGAATATCGTTTTTTAGATAATATAAAAATCCCTTTTAGAGTCTAAGACTTTGAAAGGGATTTTTTTTATAAACTTATTGTTCAGTTACTGTCCGTGAAGTTTTTTCCAAATTTCATCTTTCAGTTCGATGAGCCCTTCGCCTGTAACTCCTGAAAAGAATAATGGCTTTCTGTTTTCGGGAAATTCTTTTAAAATTTCTTGTTTCAGCTCATCATCCAGTAAATCAGATTTTGAAATAGACAATATAAAATCTTTATCCAAAAGCTCTGGATTGTATTCCTTCAATTCATTCTCTAGTATTTTAAATTCTTGAAAATGATTGTCAGAATCGGCAGGGATAAGGAACAATAAGATGGAGTTTCTCTCGATATGTCTCAAGAAACGATGTCCTAAGCCTTTTCCTTCAGCAGCTCCTTCTATAATACCTGGGATATCTGCCATTACAAAAGATTTATAATTTCTATAATTCACAATCCCCAGATTGGGCGTAAGTGTTGTAAAGGCATAATCTGCAATCTTAGGTTTGGCAGCAGATATGGAAGAGAGTAGGGTAGATTTCCCAGCATTAGGAAAGCCTACTAAACCAACATCTGCCAAGACTTTAAGCTCAAAGATGATATAACCCTCTTCACCAGGTAGTCCAGGCTGGGCATAGCGAGGGGTTTGGTTGGTAGCAGATTTAAAATGCTCATTGCCCAATCCACCTTTACCGCCTTTCATCAGGATAATCTCTTGTCCGTGTTCTAAGATTTCTCCCAAGATTTCCCCATCTTCATTTTTAGCAATAGTTCCAATGGGCACTTCTATGTAAACATCTTCACCATCAGCCCCTGTCAATTGGCTTTTTCCTCCATTTTCACCGCGTTCGGCTTTTATATGTCTGGTATATCGTAAGGGGAGCAGTGTCCACTCGTGGGCGTTACCTTTCATAATGATATGCCCGCCGCGTCCACCATCACCACCATCAGGACCTCCTTTAGGGATATATTTTTCCCTTCTTAGATGGGCAGAGCCAGCACCACCGTGCCCAGACTTGCAATGGATTTTTACATAATCTACAAAATTTGACATCTTTAATTAAAGTATTTGAGAGTTTAGAATAACTTGAAAACTCTTGTATTGATGGGCAAAGATAGAAAAATATAGATAGAATAAAAAGAAATTAATATTTTTGCAAGGTGTTTTGAATTTAAAAAGAGAAAGAGTTGTTAGTATTTTATTAAGATTGTAAGAATATGGACATGAGATTCCTCTTTTTTCTTTAATTGTTTGAAAATAGTTTTTAATTTTTACTTTGAATCTCAGTAAAGAATAAAATTTTTTGTTATGGGAAAAATTGCTATTTTACTTGTGTTGTTAATGTCAATAGGAAGCTCTGCAGCTACTTATGTGGATTTTAATGAGAAAATAGAACAATCTGAAACAGGTTGTAAGTATAAAGGAAAAAAGTTATATAGAGGGAAAAAAGGTGGATGTTATTATATCTCTAAAGGGGAAAAAGTTTATGTTGATAGATCGTATTGCAATTGTTAAAAGAAATAAAAATAAAGAAGCCAGTTTTCATTGAAAATTGGCTTCTTTATTGATTTTTCTGTACATCTGTCTATACAAACAAAAGTGGGAAGAATATTCTTCCCACCTATTCTCAAGGTTGTAAGTTAAAATTAAGTGATTAAACTATTTCACTTTCTCTATCTCAGCATAGAGTTTTTCAGAAATTTCAGAGATTTCCCCTACACCGTTAATCTCTACATACTTGCCTTGTTGCTTATAAAGTTCGGCTACTTCAGCAGTTTTGGCATAGTATTCTTTAATTCTGTTTCGGATGATGCTTTCATTAGCATCATCAGTTCTACCGCTGGTTTCACCACGCTTCAGAAGTCTCTCTACCAAAACCTCATCTTCTACCACTAGAGATAGGCATACATCTATTTCATCATTCAAAACCTCCTTTACGATACCTTCTAGAGCTTCGGTTTGAAAAGCTGTTCTTGGGAACCCATCAAAGATAAAACCTTTGGCATCGGTAGGCTTTCTCAGTTCGTCTGTAAGCATATCAATGGTTACTTGGTCTGGAACAAGCTGTCCTTTATCTATAAAGGATTTAGCCAATGTTCCGAGTGCCGTTTCATTTTTAATATTAAAACGAAATAAATCCCCTGTGGAAATTTGTTTCAGATTAAACTTTTCAATCAAATTCTGTGCTTGTGTCCCCTTTCCACTTCCCGGAGGACCAAATAATACGATGTTTATCATTTTTTGATTTGTTATGCTTATAGCGGTTCGCTCTTGGCAAATCGCTGATTATTCACTGTCTTAGTTTATTAATGTTTCCTTAGCATCATTTTTATTCTGATATGCAATAGGCAAAAAGCCTGAATTAATGGTTAATTCTTCCTTCTGCCAATTGGTATAAATCTGGCAAATTTCTTCCCAATTCATCATAATCTAAGCCATAGCCTAGTACAAATTTATTAGGGATTTCTTTAGCAACATAATCTACGATAAAGTTTTTATTGAACACCTCTGGTTTCAAAAATGCAGAGGCAACTTTCAGAGATTTAGGTCTTTGGGTATTTTTAAAATATTCGAAAAGACTTTCCAAAGTATTTCCAGTATCCACAATATCCTCCATCAAGATGATATGTCTGCCTTCTACATCTTTGGTTAAATCCATTTTGGTATAGACTACTCCCGTAGATTGCAGCCCGCCGTGGTAGGAGCTTACTTGCAAAAATGCCACTTCACAATTGCCAGGATAATATTTTAGAAAATCGGCAAAAAACATAAAAACACCATTCAGCACCCCGATGAAAACAGGTGTCTCATCTTTATAATCTTCATAGACTTTCAGTGCCAATGCTTTTACTACTTCTTGAATTTCCTCGTTTTTGAGATAAGGAACAAACTCTTTGTCGTGAATTTTAATTGTATCCATATAATTTCCAAAAAACAAAATTAGTTATTTTTTAGGAAATAGCGGAAGTTTTGAGAGGGAAATTAATAAAACTAAGCATAAAATTCTTTTGCAAGAAAAAGAGTTGAGTGAAAAGATGAATTGAGGAAAGAAAAATATTTTGCAGTGCATCAGCAGAAATATAATGGTGAAAAACTTGAGATGCAAAATTTCTTTTCATCAAATTTGTACATCTTTCGGATAAGGACTATTTTTGTAAAAATCTTTAAAAAAAGTAAAAATTATGTCAACTTATGTAGTTGTAGGTCTTCAATATGGAGACGAAGGAAAAGGTAAAATTACCGATGTTCTCTCTGCAAAATCAGATTATGTGGTTCGGTTTCAAGGTGGAGACAATGCAGGGCATACGGTGTATGTGGGAGATGAAAAATTTGTACTACATCTATTGCCATCTGGCGTTTTGCAGTGTAAAGGAAAATGCATTATTGCCAATGGAGTGGTGGTAAATCCTAAATCTTTCATCCGAGAAATAGAGCAAATAGAAAGCAAAGGTATGAAAACCGATCATGTGTTTATCTCCCGAAGAGCTCATGTGATTATGCCATACCACATTATGTTGGATACCTACCGCGAGGAAGAAAAAGGAGGTACCGAAATAGGAACTACCAAGAAAGGAATAGGGCCTTGCTACGAAGATAAAATTGCAAGAGTGGGAATCCGAATGGTAGATTTGCTCAATCCTGAAATTTTAAGAGAAAAAATTGAGAAAAACCTAAGGGTAAAAAATGCTTTGTTTGAAAAGTATTTTGAAAAACCTGCAATGGATGTGGAGGAAATTTACCAAGAGTTTTTAGCCATCGGCGAAAGACTGAAAGACCGCATTGTAGATACAGAAATAGAGTTGAATGACGCTATTAAAAACGGTAAAAATGTTCTTTTTGAAGGAGCCCAAGCCTTGATGCTGGATATCGATTTTGGAACTTATCCGTTCGTTACATCATCATCGCCATCTACGGGAGGTGTTTGTGCTGGGGCAGGGGTGCCACCTACGGCATTACAAAACCTGATAGGCGTGTCCAAAGCTTACACTACTAGGGTAGGAAATGGACCTTTTCCATCGGAGCTTAATGATGACCTGGGCGAGCATATCCGTAAAGTAGGGCACGAGTTCGGTGCTACTACAGGGCGTCCACGCCGTACGGGTTGGCTAGATTTGGTGTCTCTAAAACACGCTTGTATGATTAACGGAATTAATAATCTGGTGGTGACCAAACTGGATGTTCTTACAGGGATTAAACCTCTGAAAATCGTAACCCAATACAAGACTGAGGACGGGAAAATCATTGATTACTTCACTTCATCTACCACTAAGCTATACAACTATGAGCCTATCTACGAAGAATTAGAAGGGTGGGACGAGGATATTACCAAAGTTCGCTCTTATGATGAATTGCCCGTTAATGCTAAAAAGTATATAGAATTTATAGAAAATTATTTAGGTATCAATGTGTATTTGGTATCCGTAGGGCCAGAAAGAAGCCAGAACATCATCAGAAAAGAATTGTTTTAAATAGAAAATTGAAATTATGAAAGCCATCCAATAAGGGTGGTTTTTTTGTTTATTTAATTTTGATCGATATTGTTTATTTTATAGTATTGCTATGTTTTAAATAGTTTTGATTGGAATATAATTTTATTTTGGCAATATTTTTGATTGTTGTTATTTAAAATCTAATATATGGTGCCAATATAAATGATTAAGTTAATTGAGTAATAATCTTAAAAATATCCAATAATGAAAAATTTATTAAGCAAAACAGTAAATTCCTTAGATGAAATTCTTTTTGAAAACCGAAACAAAGCGTATGGTGCGTATGCTTTAAGACAAGATTCTGATATACTACTTACCAAAGCGCTGGTATTGGGTATTGCTTCTGCGGTAGCCTTGGCGGTTGTTTCTTTAGGAGTTAATCAGTGGTTATCAGAATCTAAAAATAAGAAAACAGTACCCGATGTGGTGATAGACTTAAAAAATGTGGATGCCAATGTTTCCCCAATAGTAAACCCACCAATCGTTCCTCCAGCATCTCCAGTAGTGCAAGATGTTAAAACTTTTGATTCTACGGTGCCTACGCCAACGAGGAATCCCAAGAAGG
Organism: Bergeyella porcorum; assembly: GCF_042427575.1. Lineage (NCBI taxonomy): Bacteria > Pseudomonadati > Bacteroidota > Flavobacteriia > Flavobacteriales > Weeksellaceae > Bergeyella > Bergeyella porcorum. Next base: position 280,318 of record NZ_JBHMFD010000001.1, on the reverse strand, counting down.
AAAAACCCGCTGCAAGAGTGGAAGATTATCAAAATGCCGTAGCTGGATTTGAAAATAAAGGAACTGTAGAACCGATTACCTATCAGCCAAATGTTCCCAATGTTTCTAAAATAGATGTTCCCGTGGTAGCTCCTCCTAAAATGGAGAATCCTAATGCTATTGTAGAAAAGGTAGATGTGGAAGCGTCTTTTTCTGGAGGGATAGATGCGTTTAGAAATAAAGTAGTGGGCAGTTTTGATGTATCACCTTTTGAAGGAACAGATACGGTTATAAAAACCACAGTTACTTTCATCGTAGAGAAAGATGGTACCATCTCTAATATTAAAGCCAATGGCGTAGATGCTATTTTCAACAAAGAAGCAGAAAAGACCATAAAAAATATCAAAGGCAGATGGAATCCTGCTACAGTAGATGGAAAACCCGTGAGAAGTTATTTCAGATTCCCTATCAGTATGAAATTTGAATAATCGTCTTGATATTGCATCATTAATTATCCACATCTTTCCCAAAATGTGGATAATTTTTTCTATATATAATACATTGATTTATATTTGATTACACTATAGATTGAGGTTTGTGTTTTTTTGAAAATTAAAAAAAATGTATTTTTGGACATTAAAATGAAGATAATGGCTAAAATCATTGGTGTTGCCAATCAAAAAGGCGGTGTAGGAAAAACAACCACAGCAGTCAATCTCGCTGCAGCATTGGGCGTTTTGGAGAAGAGGGTGTTAATCATTGATGCAGACCCTCAGGCAAATGCTACTTCTGGTTTGGGAGTGGAAGAGGTAAAATATTCTACCTATAACCTTCTAGAACATAGTGTGGATGTGGAGCAATGTATCCAAAAAACAACTTCACCTAATCTGGATATCGTGCCATCTCATATAGATTTGGTAGCGGCAGAGATAGAACTGGTGGATAGAGAGAGCCGTGAGCAAATGCTCAGAAAAGCATTAGAACCAGTGAAGGAACGGTATGATTTTATCATCATAGATTGTGCCCCGAGCTTAGGCTTGATTACGGTAAACGCCCTCACAGCATCAGACTCTGTGATTATTCCAATACAATGCGAATATTTTGCATTGGAAGGATTGGGTAAACTGCTGAATACAATTAAAAATGTACAAAAGATTCATAATAATAATTTAGACATAGAAGGACTACTACTCACAATGTATGATGGCAGATTGAGACTGTCTAACCAAGTGGTAGAGGAAGTAAATTCGCACTTCCCAGAGATGGTGTTTGATACCATTATCAGCCGAAATGTAAGATTGAGCGAAGCACCAAGTTTTGGAGAAAGTATCCTGATGTATGATGCCGAAAGTAAAGGTGCAGTACAATACATTCAGTTGGCAGAAGAAGTGCTGTTGCGAAATGATAAATCATTAAACAAATCACCAAAAAAAGAAAAAATTGAAAGATAAAAAAAGAGCAATGGGTAGAGGATTAGGAGCTATTTTAAGCTCTGAATCCAAAGTTTCTATCAATTCTGCTACCGATGAGGGGGCAGAAGTTTTAGTTGGCAACATTATGGAAGTGGCTTTGGAGGATATCTATCCCAATGCTACACAGCCGAGAACGCATTTTGATGAGAAAGCTTTGAACGATTTGGCCCAATCCATCAAAAATTTAGGTGTTATCCAGCCTATTACATTGAGAAAAGATGGTGATAAGTTTGAAATCATCTCTGGTGAAAGACGTTTCCGAGCATCTAAATTGGCTGGTTTAAAAACCATTCCCGCTTATATCCGTCTGGTGAACGACCAAGAGCTTCTGGAAATGGCTCTGGTGGAAAATATCCAAAGGGAAGACCTTGATGCAATAGAAGTAGCACTTACTTATCAACGACTTTTGGATGAAATTGGAATGACCCAAGAAAACTTGAGCCAGAGGGTAGGAAAGGAGAGAAGCACAATTACCAACTCTATCCGATTGCTAAAACTGAGTCCAGATATTCAAAATGCGGTAAGAAGTGGTGCCATATCAGCAGGACACGGGCGTGCCATCTTGAGTTTGGAAACTGAAGCATTGCAGCAGGTGTTATTTGATAAAATAGTGAAAGAAGGGCTTAATGTAAGACAAGCAGAACAAGTTGCCAATGCCCTGAAAAAACCTTCCCAAGCAAAAGAACCCAAAACAGCCACTGTGTCTAATGAATACAAAAGAGCCGAGAAAAAATTGGCAGACATTTTGGATGTGAAAGTAGAAATTAAGACTTCTGCTAATGGCAAGAAGGGAAAAATAGTTCTGGATTTTAAAGACGAAAAAGAGTTAGAGCAAATTCTTTCTCATTTTAATTAATGAAAAAAATACTTTCCATTATCGCTTTTTTGGTATTAAACATTGTCGCAGCACAAGCCACAAAGAGCGATTCTTTGCAAAAAACATCATCCCTTTCAGATAGAGATACCCTACAGCCTCTCAAATCCGAAGGGGAAATTCTTTCTGATATAGAACAGACCAATGCTCCCAGCAAAACCCTTAAATATAGTCCTACCAAAGCAGGATTGTACTCTGCCGTTCTCCCTGGATTGGGACAATATTACAATAAAAAATATTGGAAAATTCCCATTGTATGGGGAGCCATAGGAACAGGAGTAGGGATTGTGCTGTGGAATGAAAAACAATATAACCGTTACCGAAATGCTTTCGTAGCTGAGCTGAACGGGTTACCTCACGAGTTTTCTGATATTTCTGGGGTTACGGCAGATGTTTTGGGACGCACACAGGATAGAGCCAAGCGACAGCGAGATTACGCCATTGCCATCACAGGACTTATCTATGTTTTAGGAATTGTAGATGCGGTAGTAGATGCCCATCTTTATGAGCAAAGAAATGACCCAGATTTGGCTCTAAAACCTGCGGTGATTTACGATGAATTTTCAAAGCAAAACACCAAGGCAGGTCTTAGCTTAATATTGAGGTTTTAAACCTAAAATTTTGAACTAAATCTGAGAAGAAATTATAAGCTCTCAGTAGAAATATATTATCAATTTAAATCAGCAAAAATGAGAATAGCATTAGTAGGATACGGAAAAATGGGAAAAATCATTGATGAAATTGCAACATCTCGTGGACACGAGGTAGTGGCAAAACTTAATGAAACTCCTACGATAGAAAATCTTAATAATCCCGATGTGGTGATAGAATTTTCCCAGCCAGAGGTGGCGTTTTCCAATATTAAATCTTGCTTGGAACAGCGTATCCCTGTGGTGTGTGGTACTACGGGATGGTTGCATCAAAAACCAGAGATAGAAGCGATTGCTAAGCAAAATAATTCAGCGTTTCTATATGGTTCTAATTTTAGTTTAGGAGTCAATTTATTTTTTGCTCTGAACGAAAAATTAGCGGCATTGATGAAGGATTTTGATAACGATTACCAAGTGCAACTGGAAGAGATTCATCATACTCATAAAAAAGATGCTCCTAGTGGCACTGCCATTTCTCTTGCGGAGGGGATTATAAAAAATCACCCGAAATTTAACGCTTGGAAACTTCACGATACCGAAGGGGAGCAGCTGGGGATTTTTGCCATCAGGGAAGATGAAGTGCCTGGTACACACAGCGTTTATTATAGTTCAGAAGTAGATGAGATAGAAATAAAGCATACGGCATTCAGTAGGAAAGGATTTGCCCTGGGTGCTGTCATTGCGGCAGAATGGATTGTAGGAAAAGAAGGTATTTTCTCTATGAATGATGTATTGGGGTTGTAACATTCTTTCAGAATTTTAGACTAATGACTAAAAAATAAAACTTTGCTAATGGAATATTTTATCACTTATACTATTTATGTCCTTATTTTATCAGTATTGATGGGACTTTCTACTTGGAAACTGTTCAAGAAGTTGGGCTACAATCCACTTTTTGCATTTATTCCGTTTTACAATTACTTTATTGTTTTAAAAGTTACCAAGCATTCCACTTGGTGGGCATTATTGGCTTATTTACCTATTGTAGGTCCTATTATGATGTCGGTATTTCATCTTTTCTTGATGGATAAATTTGGCAAAAACTCTATTGGACAAAAATTTCTGACGGTATTATTGCCTTTTATCTATATGGCGGTAGTTAATTATGATAAAGAAACCGAAATAGATGAGCCACCATTCTTATTGCCTGGGGAGGAGGTAGAGGAGAAGAAAAAAGATACTTTCTTAGGCTCTATTACTTTTGCCGTGGTATTTGCTACGCTTATTCACGTCTTTATTACGCAGCCTTTTGGGATTCCTACGGGGTCTATGGAGCGTACACTATTGGTGGGAGATTTCCTTTTTGTGAATAAACTAAACTACGGTTTTAGAGCCCCAATGCGTCCCGTTGCGATTCCATTTTTACAGGGAACCATCATAGACACAGGGGAACAAGGTAATCCCAAAGATGATCCTAAATCTTATGTAGAAGCAGTGAAACTACCATACTTCAGATTTCCAGGTTGGGAAACGCCGAAGCGTAATGATATTGTGGTGTTTAACTATCCAGACGATTCTGTGCACACAGCAATAGATAGAAAAGACCCTTATGTAAAACGCTTGGTAGCAGAACCTGGCGATGTGATGGAGTTTAGAGCAGGGAAGCTTTTCATCAATGGGAAACCAGAGGTGAGAATGGGAGATGCAGAGGTGCAACACGCCTACGAAGTAACCACAAGCTCCCAGCTGGATATACCTGCCTTGTATGATACTTATGGTTTCCTACCTGTACTAGAAAGACAGACCAATAATGGATTCTATTATAGATTTCAAGGGCTTACAGACCAGGTTGCAAAAGAGATAGGACAGCTTTCTCAGGTGGTGCAGATACAGCAAGATATTCAACCTCAGGATGATGCGGAAGTTAATTACTATCCAGATATTCAGAAGTCTATTGAAGCAGGGCAATTGATGCCGAGTAATAAAATCAATTACTCATCCACCATTTTCCCTCATAATAAAAAGTGGAATACCGATTGGTATGGACCGCTAAGGATTCCTAAGAAAGGTGATGTGATTACCCTTACCACAGAGAATTTACCAGAGTATGAAAAACTAATTGTAAAGTATGAAGGCAATACTTTGGAACATAAAAATGGTAAATTTTTCATCAATGGAAAAGAGACCAACCAATATACAGTGCAATACAACTATTATATGATGATAGGGGACAATAGAGATGCCTCTTTGGATTCAAGATTTTTTGGTTATGTTCCAGAAACGCATATCGTTGGTAAGCCAATGTTCACTTGGATGAGTGTAGAAGGCTTGTTCCCAGATAGCAACTCAAGCTACCAAGCCAATGGTAAGAAAATCCGTTGGGATAGAATGTTTAAAGCGACCAATACAGGAGAAGCCCACAAAACTTCTTATGCTTGGCTGGCAGCATTAATTTTAATCGTATTTTTCGGTTGGGACTATATCATCAAATTTTTTAAGAAGAAAGATAGAGATTAGATTTTAGATTTTAGAAATTAGATTTTAGAAATTAGAGATTAGAAATCAATACTAGTATTAATTATCAGTCAAAAACTCAAAAATAGTTGATAGTTGCTGGTTGTCGGTTGATGGTTTTCAATTGTTAGAAAGCTAAGAGGCTAGAAGGTTAAGAAGTCTTTCTTCTTTCTTCGAAACTCAAAACTCAACACTCAAAACTTACAATTAATGAATTTATTACCCATATTTTACCTTTCACCCATCTCTTGGTTTTCGGTATTTCTAGAAGAAAATACAGAGGTTGTTTTGGAGCAATATGAGCACTTTCCTAAACAAACCTATCGCAATAGAGCCAATATCTATGGTGCTAATGGAAAACTATCTCTGATACTTCCTATACATCATACCGGCAAAAGAGTACTGAAGGACATCGAAATTTCCTACGCGGAAAATTGGCAAAAACTGCATTGGAAATCCATCAAAACGGCATATCAAAGCTCACCTTATTTTGAGTATTATGAAAGTCAGTTGGAAGAGATTTACAATACAGAGGAAGCATCATTGGTAAAGTTCAATCTAAGAGCGTTGCAAATCATTTTAAAACTATTAAAAGTAGAAAAGGCATACTCTTTGAATACGGAATATCAGGCAGAGCCTTTGGGAAACAACTACCGAGAAAAATTTTCAGCAAAGCACCCTACGGCGTTTGAAGTAGAACCTTATTATCAAACATTTTCAGACAAATTAGGCTTTATAGAAGATTTATCCATTATAGATTTGCTCTGTAATAAAGGCCCAGAAAGTTTAAGTTATATTAAAAATATTAAAATTTAGAATGAAAAAAATATTTATTGCAGCTACTTTTTTAGCTGGTTTTGGAGGAGCATTTGCCCAATCTGATAAGGCAGTAGATCCTATGCAGGATAAAGATTTAATGACTTGGTATCACAAAAAACACACAGCGAAAGATGATGTGTTTGGCGTTAATACTCAAGAAGCATATCAATTTTTAGAGTCCAAAGGATTAAAGCCAAAGACGGTAGTAGTGGGCGTTTTGGATAGTGGTGTAGAAGTAGATCACCCAGGGTTGGTAAAGAATATGTGGCACAATCCTAATGAAATCCCAAACAACGGAATAGACGATGATAAGAATGGTTATATAGACGATATCCACGGTTGGAATTTTATGGGAAATGCCAAGAGTGATATAGATGTGGATAATATGGAAGTAACCCGTATGGTGAAAAAATATAAACCCATCTTTGAAGGCGAAAACTCTGCTACCAATAAGGCTAACCAAGCCAAGATGCCAGAAGAGTTTGCAATGTATATGAAGAGTAAAGAGATTTTCAATAAAAAAAGCATTGAAGCTCAGCAAAATTTTCAGACTTACAGCAAACTAAAATCTTTACTTCCTACCATTGGGCAGTTGTTGGGAAACAATAAACTCACTACTGAGGCGTTAGCAAGCATCAAACCCACCACACAAGATCAAGCGATGACCCTTACATTGCTATCCAACATTGTGAGAGACGGAGAATATGTGGGCAAATCGGCATCGGAAGTAGAAGCTTCATTGTCTAAAGAATTGCAAGGCGCATTAGACCACTTTGGACCACAAGCTACTCAACAATACAATTTGGATTTTGACCCAAGAGCAGAATTGGTAGGAGACCAATATGATGATTATAACGATAAATCCTATGGCAACAACCGCTACGAAGGACCAGATGCACAGCACGGAACGCACGTGGCAGGTATCATCGCAGGACATCCACAAGGAAAAGAAGTACAGTATGGTGTAGCTCATAAAGTGGCTAAAATAATGACGGTAAGAACGGTGCCTAATGGCGATGAAAGAGATAAAGACATCGTAAACTCCATTCGCTATGCAGTGGATAATGGTGCTAAAATTCTCAATATGAGTTTCGGTAAACCAGTCTCTCCAGGGAAAAAAGAGGTTTGGGACGCATTTAAGTATGCTCAAGACAAAGGTGTACTCCTTGTAAAAGCTGCAGGTAATGAAAATGAAAATATAGCAGAACACATTTATTACCCTACCAATTTTAAAAATGTATCAGACCCAGCACCATTCATCAATAATATGATAGTGGTGGGAGCTAGTACCAACGATAACGAATTTTTGAGAGCAAGCTTCTCTAACTATAATGGAAAAATGGTAGATGTCTTCGCACCAGGAGAAAAAATATACTCTACTGTACCAGATGGAAAGTATGAATACTTGCAAGGAACTTCTATGGCATCACCAGTAGTAGCAGGTGCAGCGGCAGTGCTTTTAGCATATATGCCCAACCTAAAACCAGAGCAGATTATAGAATCTTTGGTAAAAACAGCCAATCAATCTACGGTAAATGCTATGATTTCCAGCAATGAAAACAATCGTTTTGATTTGATTTCAAGAGCAGGAGGCGTGATAGATGTAAGAAAAGCCGCAGAGTATGCGTATAACAATTTTTATAAAGGAACAGCTACAGCATCAGCACCTTTGAAAAAAGCTTCTGGTGTAAAGAAAACCATTAAAACTAAGAAACATACCGCAACGAAGAAGTAATTCTATCCGTCTGATAATAAATGAAAAGTCCGATAAATTCGGACTTTTTTTAGTTTTAAGGAGATTATGGCACGGTTTTGTAATGCTTTATATTAATAAAAATTTAGGACAATGAAAAATATATTCTTAGTCGGTATTGTAGGAGCGGCACTTTCTGTATCTTGTTCCTCTGTAAAAACGGCACAGACTGCACAACAGAATAGAGCAGAGTTTCTAAAACTAAAAGGCGATTGGCAAATTACCAGCGTAGATTATGATAAAAGCTTTAGAGTAAAACCTTTTGATGAGGGAGCAGATGCACAATGTTTTGTGGGTAGCCAGTGGAAACTCATTCCAAACAACTACTCTGGAAGTTATACCTTGAACGGAGGAGCAGGTTGTCCATCATTGACTCAGCCTATCAAATTTGAAGTTTTGCAAGGCAATACTTTTCAATTTAAGAAAATTGCAGAAGGTACTAAAGCCAAGCAAAACCTTTCAGGATATACTTTATATTTGGTAAATCAAGATGCTAATTATTTCACATTAGAACAAAATATCCCATTTGAAGGGCAAACCGTGAAAGTGAGATACAACTTTCAGAAAATATCAAACTAATTTTTAAAACTTAAATAATATTACAAATGAAAAATTTTAATAAAACTTATATAGGAGCATTGTTTATTTCTTCAGCCTTGACGCTTACGAGTTGTGAAGCTGTACAGAACGCTAATAATCAGCAGAAAGGTACCGCCATTGGTACTGCAGCGGGAGCCGTTATCGGAGGAATCTTGGGCAATAATATAGGAAAAGGAGGCAACGCTCCAGCAGGTGCAGTTTTAGGCGGTATCATAGGTGGTGTGGCAGGTAATGTTATTGGTAACAAGATGGATAAACAAGCCAAGGAAATCCAAGAAACATTGCCAGGAGCACAGGTAGAAAGAGTAGGAGAAGGCATTAAAGTAACCCTTTCTGAAAATATGGTAAACTTCGGTTTTGACTCTGCTAACTTAACTTCGGTAGCGAAGGCAAACCTTGATAAACTGGCAGAAGTTCTAAAAAATAATCCTGATACCAATATTAATATCTACGGACATACTGATAATAAAGGAGCAGCAGCATATAACCAAACCCTTTCTGAAAAAAGAGCTGCGGCGGTGAAGAGTTATTTGGTTTCTAAAGGTATTGCAGGAAGCAGAATGTTTACAATGGGTATGGGACTTAGAGAGCCTATTGCCTCTAATGATACCGAAGCGGGTAGAGCGCAAAACAGAAGAGTGGAATTTGCTATTACTGCCAATGAAGAGATGATAAAAGATGCTCAATCACAGCAATAAAGTTTTCCCAAACAATAAAAAAGAGTCTCCTAAAGGTGGCTCTTTTTTTATGCGTAGTTTGGGTTTAAAAACCTTATCTTTGCAGAAATTTACATTGAGATGAGCCGAGATAATCATTCTGATAAAGCAAAACAATCCAAATCTTCCAAGCAAACCAGAGAACCAAAGCTTTTCACCAAAGGTGAAGCCAAGTCTTTCGGTAAAAAAAATACCGCTAAGCGAGGGGGAAGAAACTTTGATGTTAGGGATAAATACGAAAAAGGCGAACTAAAACACGGCAAAAAAACATTCAAGAAATATGATGATAAGGACGAAGACAAGAATAAAAAATTCGTTCAACGCCGTCGCCTTCAGAAAATAGAAAAAGATATTCACAAAGAGACCATTCGTCTTAATAAGTATATTGCCAATTCTGGAATATGCAGTAGAAGAGAAGCCGATGAACTGATTACCCAAGGACTTGTGGAAGTGAATGGCAAAGTTATTACCGAGATGGGATATCAGGTTCAGAAGACCGATAAGGTGGTGTTTGATGGACAAAGCATTACCCCAGAAAAACCTGTCTATGTAGTACTGAATAAGCCCAAAGGCTATATTTCTACAACGAAAGATGAGAAAGCAAGAAAAACAGTGATGGATTTGGTTGCCAATGCTTCGCCGTACCGCCTATTTCCCGTAGGGCGATTGGACAGAACCACCACGGGCGTTATCCTGCTTACCAATGATGGGCACCTCACCAAAAAGCTAACGCACCCTTCCTTCAACGTGCGTAAAATCTATCAGGTAACATTAGATAGAAAACTTTCTATGGAAGATTTGCATACCATAGCAGAGGGCGTAAGACTAGAAGAAGGCGTGGCAGAGGTAGATAGCATTTCTTATATAGAAGGTAAACCTAAAAATGAAATTGGAATAGAGATTCACATCGGTTGGAACCGCGTTATCAGAAGAATTTTCCAAAAGTTGGGTTATGAAGTAGAAGCCTTAGACAGGGTAATGTTTGCAGGGCTTACCAAGAAAAACATCAAACGAGGTCATTGGCGTATCCTTACAGAATTGGAAGTCAATAATCTTAAAATGTTATAAGACGGATTATATTTTGATTCAGAATCTCCTTTCGGTATTAATACTGAAAGGGGATTCTGTATAAAGTGATGATGTTTCTATTTTTTCGTTTTCACCCTGAAAGATAATATCAATCCTATAAAGAGAAGAATCCCTCCAATTCCAAAGGAATAAACTCCAGCTTGCTCGGGGTAAAAATCTTTCATATAGGCAGTAATTTGAGGCCCTAAAATACCACCAATGCCCCAGCCCATTAGCGTAATACCATAGATAGAAGCCATCAGTGGCGTGCCATATTTTTGTTTGATTAAAGAAGGTAAAACCCCAAAACCACCACCATAGCAAAGTAATACAATACAAACGCCTACAAAAAATATCAGACTATTATGAGTGAAAATAAGCAGTATAAAAACGATAATTTCTATCAGTAACATCAATCTAAAGGACTGAATTTTACCTATCTTATCAGAAATACTTCCCCAGAAAAATCTTCCAACCCCATTGAATAAAGCACTTACACCAATGAGGGTAGCTCCTTTTTGCTCCAAAGTAAGAACATCTGTAATGCCTTCAGATTTTAGAATATCCTGAAGAAGGGGCGACTGAAAGGCGATGAAAACCATTCCTGCGATAATGTTAAATGTGAAAATCAGCCAAATGAAAGCATATTCTGATGTAGAGATGGCTTTAAAAATCATCACGTTACCAAGCTGTTGAGAGGGTTCTTCGGGAGCTATCCGAGGTTTGAGAATCAATGCTGCAGGCGGTAGAAATAGTAATAGCAAAACTCCTATCGCCAAGAATGTAAAAGGCAAATTATTATCAAAAAGTTGTAAAAATAGAGGGGCAAGAATCTTGGACATTATAAAAGCACCTAGTCCGAAGCCCATCACCACCATTCCCGTTACGAGACCTTGCCGTTCTGGAAACCAAGACGCTACAGTAGCTACAGGAGTTACATACGCCATACCCAAGCCTATGCCTCCTACCACACCAAACCCTAAATAGAGTAGCCCCAATGACTGCCATTGTAAAGCAAAGTACGAAATAAGATACCCTAGGGCATAAAGACAAGTTCCTATAATGGCTAGCTTTTTAGCTCCCAATTTATCAATTTTATTACCACACCACGCGGCGGTAATACCAAGCATAAAGATAGCAATACTAAATGCCCAAGCGGTTTCACTCTGGCTCCAACCATAGAAATCACTAATGGGTTTCTGAAAAAAACTCCACGCATAAACCGTTCCTAAAAACAAATGGATAATAGTCCCTGCAATGGCTATTATCCAGCGTTTCGTAGTCTGAGGATTCATATTTTTAAATTATGAATTTGAAATATTATAGATTAAAATTTCTAATCAATGCAAATGAAAGAAACAATGCTAAACCTCTTCTTTGTCCACCAAAGAATCTTTTAGCTTGGTCAGTTCCGCTTTTACAAACTCTAGTCGGTCTATCATAGAGATGGTTTCAGATATTCTAGCATTGGTAGTGAGAGCTATTTTAGCCCCATCTAGCGTATAGCCTTTCTCTTTCACCAAATGATAAATGGTTTTAAGATGCTGGATATCTTCTGGTGTAAAATATCGGTTGCCTTTTTTATTCTTTTTAGGTCTTAGGATGGGGAACTCTTGCTCCCAATAGCGTATTAGGGAAGTATTCACATCAAACGCCTTTGCCACCTCACCGATGGAATAATACAATTTGTCTGGTAAATTCACCTTCATACGGCAAAGATATTAAAAAATAGTTAGTATTGATGCAGAAAAATATTTTGTATAGGCTAAACGTACGAGATTTCTAATCCATTAATAACTAATGTCAAAAATTTTTATTCCACAGCTACAGAATCATCGCCTCGTCCATCTGCTACTGCGGTGATGAAGCCCTTAGGGTCTATGAGGATAAGCTCTGTTTTGCCAATAGCAGCTCTTTCTTTGAAGGTATATTGTTTTTTCTCCAAGCTAGAAATGGTACTCTTAGGAAATCCTTGTTCCACTGAAACCACTTCAGGAAGCCATTGATGGTGAAACTTCGGGGCATTGACTGCCATATTAGGGGATAGTTTAAAATCAACAATATTGACAATAGATTGATATACTGAGGTTGGGATAGTAGTTCCCCCTGGTGTTCCTACTACAAGGTAAGGTTTTTGCTCTTTTAATAATATGGTGGGCGTCATAGAAGAAAGCATTCTTTTGCCTGCTTCTATTTTATTAGCCTCTCCACCTACGGCACCAAATAGATTGGGTACTCCAGGTTTTATGGAAAAATCATCCATTTCATTATTCAGCAAAAAGCCTGCTCCCGATACCACCACTTTACTACCATAGTATCCATTGAGAGTAGTGGTAATAGAGGCCGCATTGCCATCTTTATCTATGATGGAAATATGTGTGGTCTGGGAACTTTCATTATTAGGTGAGATGATTTTTCCTACCTCGCTACTTTTGGTAGCTTGGTGAGGTTGGTAAGACTTCCATCTGTTTTTCAGATACACATCAGAGATGAGCATAGAGGTTTGGTCTTGGATAAAATCTGGGTCGCCCATATACTCAGCACGGTCGGCATAGGCTCTACGCTCTGCTTCCACCATTATCTGTACCGCTTCGGGAGAGTTTTGCTGATATTGTTCTAGGTTTTCGTAGCTTGCCATTTTGAGCATCTGAGCCAGAAGAATTCCTCCAGAGGAAGGCAGTGGCATAGTGATGACTTCTAGCCCTTTGTAATGGAAGGTAAGCGGTTCTCTTTTTTTTACTTTATAGTTTTTTAAATCGACTAAGGAGATAATTCCATTGCTGCGTTTCATTTCTGCTACGATGAGCTCTGCTGTTTTTCCTTCGTAGAAGCCTTTCATTCCGTGGGTTTGGATTCTTTTCAATGTTTCAGCTAAGTCCTTTTGCACCAAAATATCTCCCGCCTTCCAAGGCTCTGATTTTACAAAAACGGTTTTATTGACATTGTATTTCTCAAATTCAGCCCGTAAAGAATTGAGTAAATCCGCTTCTTTAGTGGTAATTGCAAAACCTTGCTCAGCCAAGTCAATCGCAGGCTGGATAAGCGTTTCCATAGGCAGATTACAATGTTCCAAAGTAGCAAAAAAACCAGCAACAGACCCAGGTATTCCCACGGCTAACGCACCATTTTGAGATTTATTGGTATCGGCATTGCCTTTTTTATCCAGATACATATTCCGATGTGCCTTTGCAGGAGCGGTTTCACGAAAATCTAAGGTGAATTTTTCCCCGCTACTTTTTACCCCCACAAGAAAACCACCGCCGCCAATATTACCCGCCTGAGGATAGACCACCGCTAAAGCGTATTGCGTGGCAACAGCAGCATCGTAGGCATTGCCTCCCTTTCTCAGCATCTGGGCACCAGCTTCACTTGCCAAAGGATGGGCAGAGACTACAATTCCTTTATTCTGCGTTTGAACTTCCTTTATGGTATTATAGTTGGTAAATTGAGCAATCGCTAAATTACTAGCGAGTATTAGTAATAAATAAGACTTCTTCATTTTAAAAATTTTAACCAAAGTTAAAAATTAGTTTTTTAATAGCCACTATTTTTATTAAATTTGCTAAAATCTATTGTAACTATTTTAAACAACAATTTATGTCACAGTATAAGGAAAAAATTTTGATAACGGGGGCCTTGGGACAGATAGGCACGGAACTTACCAACAAGCTGATACAGATGTATGGAGAGGAGAATGTGGTGGCTTCTGGACTTGAAAAAAGAGAAGATATCAAAACCTCTGCAAAGTATTACGAAACCTTAGATGTAACCAATACAGATTTGGTAAAAGAGGTGATAAAAAAATATGAAATCACCACGGTATATCATCTGGCATCTTTGTTATCGGGGACATCAGAAAAACAACCGTTCTTTGCTTGGAGATTAAACCTTGACCCGCTGATTCACTTTCTAGAAATGGCAAAAGAAGGTTTGATTTCCAAATTGTTTTGGCCAAGTTCTATAGCTGTTTTTGGAAAAGGAATTCCTAAAAATAATGTGGAGCAAGATGTGGTGCTCAATCCTACCACGATATATGGCATCTCAAAATTGGCAGGAGAAAAGTGGTGCGAATATTATCACGATAAATATGGCGTAGATGTGAGAAGCATCCGCTATCCAGGTTTGATTTCTTGGAAGACCCCTGCAGGTGGTGGTACTACAGATTATGCTGTGGAAATTTACTACAAGGCGTTAGAAGACGGAAGATATACCAGCTTTATCTCGGAAAATACAGCAATGCCAATGCTCTATATGGACGATGCCATAGATGCTACTTTACAGCTAATGCAAGCTCCGAAAGATGCTATCACGGTTAGAAGTTCGTACAATTTAGGTGGAATGAGTTTTACGCCTGCGGAATTGGCCACTGAAATTAAAAAGGTTATCCCAGAGTTTGAAATCACCTATGAGCCAGATTTCCGCCAAGCCATTGCAGATTCTTGGCCAGCTTCTATAGATGATTCTGTAGCAAAAAAAGATTGGGGCTTATCATATCAATTTGGAATAGAAGAAATGACCAAAGATATGATTACTAATTTAAAGGTTAAGTTGGGGAAATAACCCTTTAATACCATATTTCTTAGCTGAATACCATTTTATGGATGGTATTCAGCTTTGTTTTTTTAATGATTTTGAGTGCGTGAATTTTAACAAAAATTTCAGAATTTATTAGGAGATAAAAGTGAATTGTTACAAGTTTTTTTCGTATTTTTGTAGGTCTTTTGAAAGAGGTATTTTTAATATTTAAAACAATGAAAAGTTGAGCGTTTTTTTTTTGGCTTAACTTAAGAATTTTGAATTTAAAACTTTGAACAAAATTATGAGTAACAATCAATATACAGCAAGTAGTATCCAAGCCTTAGAGGGGATAGAGCACGTGAGAATGCGTCCTTCTATGTACATTGGTGATGTAGGTGAAACAGGTTTGCACCATTTGGTTTCGGAAGTCGTGGACAACTCAATAGATGAGGCGTTGGCAGGGCATTGCGATACCATTAAAGTAACCATTCACGAGGGAAATTCTATCTCCGTAGTGGATAATGGGCGTGGTATTCCAGTAGATTTTCACGAAAAAGAACAAAAATCTGCCCTTGAAGTCGTAATGACCAAAATAGGTGCAGGGGGTAAGTTTGATAAAGATTCCTATAAAGTTTCTGGTGGTCTTCACGGGGTAGGGGTATCTTGTGTGAACGCCCTTTCTACCGATATGATTACCCGAGTTTACCGCGATGGTAAAATCTATCAGCAAAAATATCAAAGAGGTAAAGCCGTTACCGAAGTAGAAGTGGTGGGCGAAACCGACAAACGAGGAACAGAACAGTTTTTTCAGCCAGATGATACCATTTTTAATGAATTGGTGTATAAGTATGATAAACTTTCTACCCGTCTTCGTGAATTGGCGTTCCTTAACAAAGGTATTACCATTACCCTAACCGATGAGCGTGAAAAACAAGAAGATGGAAGCTTTAAAACCGAAACTTTCTATTCCAAAGAAGGGCTTAATGAGTTTGTGAAATACATCGACAATGCCAAAGAACCTCTTATGGAAACGCCTATCCATATCGAAAGTAAGGATGGGGATGAAATCCCAGTAGAAGTGGCATTGAGGTATAACACCTCTTACCATAGCAATATTTACTCTTATGTTAATAACATCAATACCCGAGATGGCGGTACACACCTTTCAGGGTTTAGGAGAGCTTTAACCAATACCTTCAAAAAATACTCAGAAGAGGTACTTACAGGGAAGGATAAAGAAATTAAAATAGAAGGGGAAGACTTCTTAGAAGGGCTTACGGCAATTGTATCCGTAAAGGTGATGGAACCACAGTTTGAAGGGCAAACCAAAACCAAATTAGGAAACTCCGAAGTATCGGGGGCGGTATCTAGAGTGGTGAGTGAGGCTTTGAAAAACTTCTTGGAAGAAAACCCTTCAGAAGCCAAACTTATCGTACAGAAAGTGGTAACAGCGGCAAAAGCCCGTCTAGCAGCACAAAAAGCAAGAGAAAACATCCAAAGAAAAACACCATTGGGTGGGGCTGGTTTGCCAGGGAAATTAGCAGATTGCTCCTCTAAAGACCCAGCGATTTCCGAGATATTCCTCGTGGAGGGGGACTCCGCGGGGGGAACGGCAAAGCAAGGCAGAGACCGTCATTTCCAAGCGATTCTTCCATTGAGAGGTAAAATCTTGAATGTGGAAAAATCTATGCTACACAAAGTGTATGATAATGAGGAAATCCGAAATATCTATACTGCACTTGGCGTTTCTGTGGGAACAGAGGAAGACAGCAAAGCACTTAATATGTCCAAATTGAGATATCATAAAGTGGTGATTATGACCGATGCTGATATCGATGGCTCTCACATTTCTACCTTGATTTTAACTTTCTTCTTCCGATATATGAAAGAATTGATAGAGCAAGGCTATGTTTACATTGCATCGCCACCGCTCTACCTTTTGAAGAAAGGAAACAAAAAAGTTTACGCTTGGGATGAAAAGGAACGCGAAGAGAAAACTTTAGAGATGTCCGCTGATGGAAGAGGAGTGGAAGTACAGCGTTACAAAGGTCTTGGAGAGATGAATGCCGAGCAACTTTGGGAAACAACGCTGAACCCAGAGAACAGAATCTTGAAGCAAGTCACCATAGAAAGTATTGCCGAAGCAGATAATGTATTCTCTATGCTGATGGGCGATGAAGTACCACCACGAAGAGAGTTTATTGAGCAAAACGCTAAGTACGCAAGAATTGACGCTTAATCGTAATTAAATTTGCCCCATTTATGGGGCTTTTTTATTTTTGCAAAATGTTTTCAAATGTAGCTTTTATCATCAATCCTTTCTCGGCAAAGAAAAATTATCACACCTTTCTGAATCAACTGAAACAGAAGGTAAAGCAACCGCTGGTGTACATCTCGGAATCCATTAGTGGAACCGATGATTTTATCCAAGCCCATTGGGAAAAGGTAGATATTTTTGTGGCGATAGGGGGCGATGGCACCATCTCTACGGTAGCGAAAAACATCATCAATACCGATAAAATTTTAGCCATTTTTCCTGCAGGGTCGGGCAATGGCTTTTCTAATGAAACCCGATTTAGCAAAAATTTAGATGAGCTTTTAGAGAAAATCAAAAGGAAACAACATCGGGAAATAGATACCTTTACGGTGAATGATAAGCTATCCATCAATGTATCTGGGACGGGCTTTGATGGTAAAGTGGTGAAGGAATTTGAGAAAACTTCCAGAGGCTTTGCTAATTACATTAAGGTTTCTATTCGTACTTTTTTTAAATACAAGCCTATTAAAATCAGGTTTTTAGATGATAAGTTTCAGCGGTATAATGGGAAATACTTAATGATGAGCATCGCCAATACCCGCCAGTTTGGCAACAATGCTTATATCGCTCCTAACGCCAGCAAGAGTGATGGTTTGGTAGAATTGGTTTTGGTGAAGAAATTTCCAATCTATTACGCTCCGTTTTTTGCTTTCAGAATGTTTACAAAAAAACTGAAATCAGACAGCTATCTTACTTATCTTTCCGTTTCTAGTATAGAATTTGAGGTTGATAAACCCCATTGGCATATTGATGGGGAGTACAATAGAATTCCATCGCCCATCGTGGTGAAGGTTCAGCCGAAGAGCCTTCGTGTTTTGGTGTAAATCCAAATTATGCAGTAGGCTATTACCGACAGATATCCCTTGTCGTTGATTAATGTGCAGTTGTTCCTCCATGTACAGAAAAAGCTTTCTCTTTCTACGATTGTACACACACACACCTCAATCATTCTACTTAGTTTTGAATTCGATAGATGTTTAAATAATGATATTCAATCAATAGATAAATATTCCGCCGAAATATTGATCGCAATAATTTCTAAATCAGACAGTTTTGGTTTAATGGGATTGAAATAAAAATTTTCATTAGGTAGGAATAAAAACGACTATTGAAGAATTCGCAAAATCCATGAATTTAGAGTATGTTAAATAGTATTTCCAATTATGAGATTATTTTTTTTGCTTTTTTTCAAACTATTAAAAAAAATATATATCTTAGCAAAAACAAAAAAATGAAACAATATATTATATTACTTCTTTGCCTTTTTCTGAGCATTACTTTATTTAAAGCTCAAGAAAAAGATTTAAATTATAGGTTTTTTTATGAATTAAAATACAGATCTGACACTATTTTAAATAGGTACAGTTCAGAATTATATGTGTTAGATTTAAATATTAAAAATCAAACTTCATATTTCTATGGTGGAAATATGATTAAGAATGACTCTATTTTAAATAAATTAAAATCATCAGTAGATGGTTTTTCAATAAATTTCAATGACTTGAAAAAATCGTATATAAAAGAGGTTATTTCATTAAACAAAAAAGACAAAAATATTACAGTCTATGATGTTATAGATGGAAATTTATTCAAATATAATCAATCGTTGAATTATTCTTGGTCACTAGAGTCAGGGAGAACAGAGGATGTTTTGAATTACAAGTCTTTCGGTGCAAAAACAGAACTAAATGGCAGAGAATGGATAGCTTACTATACTCCACAACTTCCATTGTCATACGGCCCTTATAAATTCAGTGGTTTACCAGGATTAATTACCAAAATCCAAGATACAAAAGGAGATTTTGAATTTGTATTAGTTGCTATTGAAAAAAATCAATACAAAAATCCTACAGAATCTAATAGATACATAGAGACCGAAGAAAATAAAGTTATGGTATATTATGACCAATATTTAGCAGATCCAGGAAAAAGCATGCGAGAGGGGGTTATTACTTCTGAAAATGGTACAAAATTTATCATGAATGGGGGAGTTCCTAAAAATGTCATAGATGATAAAATAAATAGAACTTATAAAAGTTTGGTTGATACATATATCTGTTTGGAACCTTTATCAAAAAAATGTTCTATTGAACACAAATATGTAAAAAGAAAACTATCACGATCTCAATAAAATTAAAGTTTTTAAAATTATAAAAAGTATACCTGTTGTGCATTTAGGCTAAATTAACTTTTAGTTTGTTCGAACTTCTGTTGAAAACGAAGAAATTAAGGTACTGGATTATAGTTCAGAGTTTATTGACATATATTCTGCTGTAATATTGAGTGCCACAAGTTCCAAATCGGAAAAGTTTTGGCGTTCTGATTTTTCGAGAAGTTTCAATATGTTTACATGTATTTTTCAATTGACTACTTCGAACCACTTCGTTAGGTTTGTTTTAAAATAATTTTGTAATTTTGAATGAGATTGTTTATATGTTTAATTGATTAGTAACCAAATGAATATACGGTTTCTAAGTCGAATGAACAATCTTTTATATTGTTTATTTTCAAAATGCACAACAGGTTATAGGCTTCAATCTTAATGTAAAATTAATTGTCAAGTTGCGGTAAAAGGCTTATTTTTGAGACATTAATTTTGAAAAATGCAACAAGCCCAGCCATCACAGACAAAATCCAAATGGATTGAAGTTTCTAAACTGATTTCCAATTTTTTCAATCCCCTTACTTCGCTTACCCTTTATACGGTATATTATAGTTTTCATCATTATGACCTAGCAGATGCTGTGGAAGATTTGCTATTGACATTATTATTTTTGATATTGCCCATCGCTGGTTGGATTTATTGGAATGTAAAACGGGGGGCTTATTCTAATATGGATGTTTCTAATAGGCGACAGCGCAATACGCTCTATATTTTCATAGTGGTGGTGATGTTGCTCTACATTGGAGCAAAGTATTATCTGAATGGTGTGGTAGATTACAGCATATTGTTTCTTTTCACCTTATTGGTACTGATGCAGATAAGTAACTTTATGATTAAAAGCTCTATGCACACGGCTCTAAATGTTTTTGCTGCAGCATTATTCCTTTCGCAAGATGTTTTATTGGGGCTGATATGGGGTGTGATTGCCGTAGTGGTGGGCATTACAAGGGTGATTCTAAAAAGACATACGGTGCAAGAAGTTTTGATGGGGGCATTTCTCGCCATCTTTGTATCTTTGGCGTATCTTTACACTTACATACAAAGCCAAGTGTAGTGTGTCTATTTTTTAATTAAATCGTGAACAAGCAATGAAAATAAACCCATTAACTCCAGCTGAGGAACAACTAATGCAGGTGATATGGACGCTAAAATCGCCTTTTACAAAGGAAATATTAGAGGCGTATCCAGAGCCTAAACCCCATCCTAATACCGTATCTACTTTTCTGAAAATCTTGGTAGAGAAAGATTATCTATCTACAGAAAAAGTGGGACGCATATTCCGATACAATGCTCTTATTTCTTCGGAAGATTATAAAAAAAATCTACTTCATCAGTTTTTGGAACGCTATTTTGATGGTTCTGCAAGTTCGCTTTTATCTTACCTAATGGAAGAGCAGTTGTTATCGTCTTCGGATTTAAAATCATATTCAGAAGGAGCGGCATCAGAAACCTTACCTCATTCTTATGATAGTGAAATTAGAACTTTTATAGATGAGCTGACCTCGGATAAAAAGAAAAAGAAGAAAAAGAAAGTTAAAAAGAAATCTAAAGACTAAACAATGTTATCCAAAATAAAAGTATTTTATCAGAAAGTGATGGCGGTAGTACATCATTATCCTAATGTATTGGTACTGGCTTTGATAGCAGCAGTATCGGCTGTGGTAGGGGTGGAGCTAGACCACCGTGCAGAGGTTCAGTTTAAAGTGGTAAAATTTACCCTTATTGCGTGCTGGGGAATTTCGCTAATGTTTGCTAGCAGTATGTACCAGCAAAGGCAAGGGCGAAATCTCTTGTGGGATTGGCTGGCGTTATTGCCAATGGCGTTACTGTATTACATCTTACCCGATGATGAAAAACTATTTACAGCAGTGCATAGAATCATCATTTTGGTATGTGGGATACTCTCGCATTTGTTGGTAGCTTTCGTTCCATTTTTAGGAAAAAATAATGAGATTAGATTCTGGCAGTATAATAAAAATCTCTTTATCAATTTCATTTTGACAGGGATTTTTACAGGTGTACTGGTGGGAGGATTGGAACTGGCAATTGCGGCAACGGATAACCTTTTTGAGCTGCACTATCAATCATCAATTTACGCTGAAGTATTTTTATTTTTCTCTATTCTAGGAAGCTGTCTTATCTTTCTGTTGTTCAATGATGGAGGACTAGCCCAGTTGGAACAAGACAATGCTTATCCTTTGGTCTTAAAGTTTTTCACCCAATTTGTTCTTATTCCATTGCTTATTATTTATGCCCTTATTCTCTATGGTTATATGCTGAAGATAGGGATTAGATGGGAATTGCCAAGAGGGTGGGTATCTTATATGATTTTAGCTTATGCCGTTTTTGGTATTTTAGCACTATTGCTGGTACATCCTTTAAAAAGTGAAAATTCAAAATCTTGGGTAAAGGTATTCAGTAATGTGTTTTACTATGCTCTTATTCCACTTTTGGGGTTGTTATATGTAGCGATTTTTACGAGAATTTTGGAATATGGCTATACCGAAGCACGGTATTTTGTATTGCTAACGGCATTGTGGCTCACTTCTGTGGTGGTATATTTTGTAGTTTTTCGCAGGGCGAATATTAAATTTATTCCTATTTCTTTATTTGTTTTGGGATTAGCTGCATTGGTTTTACCATATTTCAATGCCTTTTCGGTAGCGAAGAGAAGCCAGAAACAGGAGTTGATAAAACTGTTGGAGGATAATCAACTTTTGAATAACGGCGTAATCGATTTCAAAAAGAAAATCTCTCAAGATAAGGCTTATGAAATTTCAGATAAAGTATTTTTCTTATCAGAGCGTGATGAAAAAGAGTGGTTTTATCCATATATACCCAAAGAGAAGTTGGAAGGCTTTAAGCAATACCATTCCATTTTGCCATTGTTTGAAACCGTTGTTATGGATGATGGAGCGAAACAGGAGGATGAATTGGAGATTTTAGAAAGTGAGCAATCAGGCTTTTCAGTGGAAGGATATCAATATGTATTGCCACTTCAGTATGGTAATGATTTTACTTTTAATGTAAAGGAAGATACCTTTAGAGTTTTTAGATATCCTACTGATGATACCATCTATATTGTCTTAAATAATAAAGAAACAATGGACATCAATGCCTTAGTTTTAGAAAAATATCAATCTTATTTTTCAGAATCCAAAGAGGAAAATTGGGTGGACAGTCTTTTTGTAGAAGGAAAACTAGGACAATATGAGGTCAAAGTAATCCTTGAAAGGATTACGAAATATGGCAACGAAAAGAGAATACATCCAGATGGAATGTATGTTTTGATAAAATAAGATAGAGATAACAGAAATTTCCTTATTTTTGCACATTATAAAAATTATAGAATAAAGCCTTATGTTAAAAATCACTCTTCCAGACGGAAGCATCAAAGAATTTGAAAATGCAGTAACTGCAATGGATGTGGCTAAATCTATCAGTGATGGTTTGGCGCGTAACACAATTTCCGCAATTGTAAATGGTAAGCAAACCGAGGTTACCACGCCTATTACGGAAGATTCTACGGTGCAACTCCTTACGTGGAATGATGATATGGGAAAGAAAGCTTTTTGGCACTCTTCTGCCCACCTATTGGCACAGGCTATTTTAGAGTTTTATCCAGATGCAAAACTTACCATAGGACCTGCCATAGAAAGCGGTTTCTATTATGATGTAGATTTTGGAGACGAATCTCTTTCCGAAAAGGATTTTGAAAAGATAGAGAAAAAAATGTTGGAAAATGCAAAGAAAAACTCCACATTCAATCTCTATGCTGTTTCTAAAGAGGAAGCTCTGAAAGAATATGCAGACAATCCATATAAGACAGAATTGATTGAAAACCTCAACGATGGAGAAATCACATTCTGTACCCACGATAACTTTACCGACCTTTGTAGAGGAGGGCATATCCCATCTACAGGAATTGTAAAAGCCGTGAAAATCCTGAATGCAGCAGGAGCCTATTGGCGTGGAAATGAGAATAACCCACAGCTTACAAGAGTCTATGGTATCTCTTTCCCGAAACAAAAAGACCTTACAGAATACCTAGAAAGATTGGAAGAAGCCAAACGCAGAGACCATAGAAAACTAGGGAAAGAATTAGGCATTTTTGCATTCTCCGAAAAAGTAGGGGCAGGCTTACCACTTTGGTTGCCAAAAGGGGCTGCTTTGAGAAAAAAACTGGAAAACTTCCTTTCAGAAGCACAGAAAAAGGCAGGTTATGAGTTTGTGATGACGCCACACATCGGGAATGTAGAGCTGTATAAAACCTCTGGACATTTCCAAAAATATGGTGCGGATTCTTTCCAAACCATCAAAACACCACACGAAGGGGAAGAGTTTATGCTAAAACCAATGAACTGCCCACACCACTGCGAAATTTATAAAGTAGGGCAATGGTCATATAAAGATTTGCCAAAAAGATTTGCAGAGTTTGGAACCGTGTACCGCTATGAGCAAAGTGGAGAGCTTCACGGGCTTACAAGGGTAAGAGGTTTTACGCAAGATGATGCCCACTTGTTCTGTACGGCAGATCAGCTGTTAGAGGAATTTGAAGGCGTGATAGATTTGGTAATGTATGTTTTCAAAAACCTTGGTTTTGAAGATTTTGTGGCTCAGGTATCCTTAAGAGATCAGGAGGATCACGATAAATATATCGGTACCGATGAAAATTGGGAAAAAGCCGAAAATGCCATTATTCAAGCAGCAGCCAATAAAGGTCTGAAAACAGTGGTAGAATACGGTGAAGCCGCATTCTATGGACCAAAATTAGACTTTATGGTAAAGGACGCTTTGGGAAGAAAATGGCAATTGGGAACTATTCAGGTGGACTATAACCTACCAGAACGATTTGATTTGCACTACATTGGTAGCGATGGCGAGAAGCACCGTCCAGTGATGATTCACCGTGCTCCATTCGGTTCTATGGAGCGTTTTATCGCTATTTTATTAGAGAATACAGCGGGAGATTTCCCATTGTGGCTGGCTCCAGAGCAGTTCATTATCCTTCCAATTTCAGAAAAATATGTAGATTATGCTAAAAAAGTTTCTCAATTGCTGGAAAATCACGATATTAGCGGTCTCATAGATGAAAGAAACGAGAAAACAGGTAAAAAAATTCGTGATGCGGAGATTAATAAGTATCCGTTTATGCTTATCGTAGGAGAGAATGAAGAAGGAAATGGCACCGTTTCTGTAAGAAAAAGAGGAGAGGGTGACCTTGGCACAATGAGCGTAGAAGATTTTGCCAATTACTTCAAAGAAACCGCAAAACTGAATGTGAGTTTTCACTAATTTAGAAATAAAATCATTTATCTAAGGATAAATTTTAGAAAGAATATTAACTTAAAAACATAAAACAATAGCACAGAAATTTAATCCCAGAGGAAGAGGCCCACAAAGGCGTCCACAGCAGGAAGACGCACATCAAATCAATGAAAAAATACGAGCTAAGGAAGTTCGTTTAGTGGGTGATAATGTGGAACCAGGTGTGTATCCACTTGCAAAAGCACAGGAAATTGCCAATGAGCAAGAGCTAGATTTGGTAGTGATTTCAGACAAGCAAGAGCCATACATTGCAAGAGTTTTGGATTATAAAAAATTCCTTTATGAGCAAAAGAAAAAGCAAAAGGAATTGAAAGCCAAACAAGTCAAAGTGGTGGTGAAGGAGATTCGTTTTGGCCCTCAAACCGATGATCACGACTATGAGTTCAAGAAGAAACACGCTGAAAAATTCTTGGAAGAAGGCTCTAAACTGAAGACTTATGTATTCTTTAAAGGGCGTTCCATTGTGTTCAAAGATCAGGGAGAGATTCTACTTTTGAGATTGGCTCAAGACCTAGAGCACGTGGGCAAGGTAGATCAGCTTCCGAAGTTGGAAGGCAAGCGTATGATTATGATGATGAGTCCGAAGAAGACTGTAAAATAAATTTTAAAGGTTAATCAAAAAAACTGGGTTTTCTCTATGGAAGCTCAGTTTTTTCTTTGATACGCGATAAAATGATTATTAACATTTTTTAACAAATATTATTGTTATTTATCATTCTCATCTCATTGATATCCAATAATAATTTCTATTTTTGGTCGTTATTAGAACATCTGTGAATAAAAAAACGATTGGTTTAGAATGAGTTTTTTGAAATCACTAAACATAAATTGAGAATGAATCATATTAAAAAATATATTTCCTTTTTGTCTTTGGTTTTGGTTGGTTGGTCATCGGGGCAATATTCTCCGTCTACGCATTACGCCTCTATGTACGAAAATCAAGTGTCGGTTGGTGCTATTTCTAATACCAAAGAAACACTATCAAACGCCAGTCCAAAGGAGGTGTTTGATTACAGCTTGTCGCAGTTGATGTCTGACCCTGTGTTAAGAAATGCCAGTTGGGGATTTGTCTTGTACGACCCTAAAACCAATAAAGTTCTTAGCTCGTATAATGAAGCTACGCCTTTAATTCCTGCTTCTACCACTAAGCTATTGACCACCGATACAGCATTGTCGCTTTTGGGGTCTAAGTTTCGCTGGGTAACGCAGCTAGAGTATTCTGGCAGTATAGATGCAGAGGGAACGCTCAATGGTAATCTTTATATTGTGGGAAGTGGTGACCCATCATTGGGAACTAATAAAGCAGGAGCTTCTACCTATGGGGCTATTGCTTCAGATTTTCTCTATGCCATTAAAGAGAAAGGCATCAAGAAAATTACGGGAGACATCATTCTTCAGACGGCAGTTTTCAAAGAAAATAAATTACCTACTTTGCCCGCTAATATTGTTTGGCTTGAGCATCAAAACTATTTCCTTCCCGTAGGTTCTACCCAAGATATAGACCCGAGAAAGGAAAAATCTGTGGTTGCCAAGAAAGACCCTTTTAGCAATAAAAAACAATATTTTTATATCTCACCATATACTCATAAGTTGGTTTATGCTGATGAATTTGAAGGAGCTTGGACTTCTACACAGATAGCACCTACACCACAGTATTTAGCCAATCTTCTAAAAGCTAATTTAGCAAAGAGCGGCATTATAGCGGGGAAAGTGACCGAAAAACTCGTGGATAGAGACCCCGAAAGTAGAACGAAAATTACCGCTTATCATTCACCGATGCTGAAGGATATTGTTTATGATATCAATCAGAGGAGCGATAATGCTTTATCTGAAGCATTGCTGAAAACGGTAGGCTTCCAGAGAGATGGCGATCAAACCATTAATAGAGGGAGAAGCGTAGTAGTAGAACATTTAAGGGATAAAAACTTTGATACTTCGGATTTGGTGTATATGGATGGTAGCGGTCTATCCAGAAGCCATAGGGTAACGCCTATTTCTCAGGTGAAATTCTTATCCGCACAGATGAAAGAATCTTATTATAAAGATTTTTTTGATTCTTTACCTATCGCTGGGCAAACAGGCACCCTCAAGAAACGATTTTTCGGAGAGGCTTATGGACAAGTTTTTGCTAAAACAGGTACATTGAATAAAGTGAAAACCTTGGCTGGCTATGTCAAAACTAGGAGTGGTAAGACCTTAGCATTTTCATTTTTGGTGAATAACTACGCGGGGAGTGTAGATCAAGTGAATAAGAAAATGGAATACCTCCTAGACCAAGCCATCAATCTATAAATTCAAATTAAAAAATAATTCATCCACCACTTTCAACCTTGGAAGTGGTTTTTTTGTTATTTTTGTAGGGATTAAAAACAATAATAAAAAGTCAAAAATATGATTTCTAAAACATTTCTTGAAACTTTACAATCTGAATTAGCCAATATTGAAAACGATGGACTCTACAAAAGAGAACGCATCATCACCTCCCAGCAGTCTGCGGAGATTGTAGCCAATGGGAAAACACTTCTCAATTTCTGTGCAAACAACTACCTTGGACTATCCAACCACCCCGAAGTGATGAAAGCTTCACAAGACGCTATTGCGTCTCACGGATACGGAATGTCCTCGGTAAGGTTTATCTGCGGAACGCAGGATATTCATAAAAATTTGGAAGCCAAGATTTCCGAGTTTTTAGGAATGGAAGATACCATTCTTTATGCAGCGTGTTTTGATGCCAATGGTGGGGTGTTCGAGCCATTATTCACCGCTGAGGATGCCATTATTTCAGATGAACTTAACCACGCTTCTATTATTGATGGAGTGAGGCTCTGTAAAGCCGCAAGATACCGATACAAAAACAACGATATGGCAGATTTGGAAGCCCAGCTGATAGAAGCTTCCAAACAAAATCACCGTTTCAAAATCATCGTTACCGATGGGGTATTTTCTATGGATGGTATTGTAGCAGATTTGAAAGGCGTTTGTGATTTAGCAGAGAAATATGATGCTTTGGTAATGGTGGATGATTCTCACGCTACGGGATTCATCGGGAAAACAGGAAGGGGAACCCACGAGGCTAATGATGTGATGGGTAGAGTAGATATCATCACTTCTACTTTAGGAAAGGCATTAGGAGGGGCATTAGGAGGCTTTACTTCTGGTAAGAAAGAAATCATTGATATGCTCAGACAGCGTTCTCGCCCATATTTGTTTTCCAATTCTTTAGCTCCAGGTATTGTAGGGGCAGCTACCAAAGTTTTGGAAATGATATCCGAAGATACTTCACTAAGGGATAAAGTAATGGCAAATGCAGAATACTTCCGTACCGAGATGAAAGCCAAAGGCTTTGATATTCCAGATGGTGATGCAGCCATTGTTCCTGTGATGCTTTACGATGCTCCTTTGGCTCAGCAGATGGCAGAGAAAATGATGGAAGAAGGCATCTATGTTATTGGTTTCTTCTATCCCGTAGTACCAAAAGGAAAAGCCAGAATCCGCGTACAGCTTTCTGCGGCTCATACCAAAGAACATCTGGACAAGGCGATTGCCGCTTTTGAAAAAGTAGGAAAAGAACTAGGCGTTATCTAAATCTATCAAAATAAAAAGTATAATGAAAAGACATCTAAGCTTTTGGTTTGTTTTACTTTCTGTTTTTATTTTTGCTCAGAAAGGAAAAAAAGACACCATCATTTTGGACAAAGAAGATGGCGTGAAAATTACCTCTCTGCCATACTATAACTTTGGTAAAGGGGTAGGAATGACCTCGCCTGATAGCTTATTTCAGATGAATATCCGTTTCCGAATGCAAAACCGTTTGGAAATCCTAAACGAGGATAATGAAACATCTTACGATGCTCAAATCCGAAGATTAAGATTGAGATTTGATGGTTATGTAGGAAATCCAAAATTCCTTTATGCCATTCAGCTTTCCTTTGCACCGCGAGATGTAGGACCTTTAGAAGCTTTGGGCGACCTGAACATCATCCGAGATGCGATGATTTTCTATGTTCCTAGTAAACATTGGAACTTTGGATTTGGACAAACCAAACTCCCTGGAAACCGCCAGAGGGTCAACTCATCAGGAGCATTGCAACTGACTGACCGCTCCATCAACAATGCTACTTTCAATATTGATAGGGATTTTGGTTTCCAGTTTTATTATTTGAACAATTTTAAACCCAATAATTTCGGGTTCAATATTAAAACCGCGGTTACCACAGGAGAAGGACGAAACTGGACTAAAACCAAAGACAATGGTCTTGCCTATACGGGTAGGGTAGAGCTTTATCCATTAGGCTCTTTCAAGAAAGGTGGAGAGTATTTTGAAGGGGATTTAATGAGAGAACCTTCGCCTAAGTTGTATGTAGCATCTACCTATCACTACAACCAAAAAGCGAAACGAACAGGTGGGCAGCTCGGCAGTTTGCTCCACGAGGAGCGTAATATTTCCTCTTTTTTAGCAGATGCTATGCTGAAGTACAATGGCTGGGCAGCGATGACTTCCTATATGCGTAGAGATACGCCATCCAACACATCGGTAACTTTTAATCCCGATGATGTTACCAAGTACAATTATGTTTACTCTGGGCAGGGTTATGACGCACAGCTGAGTTATGTATTTCCAAAGAAATGGGAACTGATTGGAAGGTATTCAAGGATGTTGCCAGATAGCGAAGTGTTCCAATACACACCGAAGCAAACGCAAGTATCCTTTGGCGTAACAAAATACATTTGGGAACACGCCTTCAAGGCACAGTTTGAAGTTACAAAAAACTATTTCCAATATTACGACCAATCTAAAAGGGATAATTGGTATGTAAGGCTCCAAATCGAAATGGGGATATAGTTTTGAGAAAAATTACGAAAAGATGGCTGTTACTCTATGTAGTGGCCATCTTTGTTTTGAATCAGGGATATGATTTTTTTTAATCAAAGTGTAGTTTTTCAAAATAACCTTCACAATGGGCAAGATGAGTACCATACCAAGAGAAGGCTTCACCATCTACCAAGATGACTTTCTTTTTGGGAAACTTTTCTTGAAAATCTATTCTATGCCGCTCTTTGAAAGGATATGGTTCTGATGAAAGGAAGATACAATCGGCTAAGGATAGTTCTTGCTCAGAAATAATGGGATAGCGATTGCTGTTCTTGAAAATAGAATGAAAACCAAAATGTTCCAATACAGAATGGATGAAGGTATCGCCGCCTACGCTCATCAGAGGTTGATTCCAAATAAGATACGCACACGATAGATGGCGTGTAGGGCAAGGCTCTATTATCCTCTTGATACGCTCTACAAAGGTTTGTGCAGTGGACTTTCTGCGAAGTCTTTCACCTAATTCTAATAAGAATGAATAATTGCTATCCAAATCATAAATATCTGTAACCCAAACTTCCGAAAAATCCATCAACAGCTCTACTTGCTCTTTTACCTTTTCTTCTTTATTGGCAATGATAAGGTCTGGCTTTAAGGCTTTAATTTTATCTATATGAAGATTTTTAGTACCTCCGATGATGGGGACTTTACCCACTTTTTCCTTTGGATGAATGCAAAATTTGGTGCGTCCAACAATCTGATTGTCTTCTAAACCAAAATCAAAAAGCGTTTCGGTGATGGAAGGAACTAAGGATAAAATTCTCATAGCACAATTGCTTAATCATAAGTTAGGTGTAAAAATAAGTTTTTTTTAGATACTAAAATTTTGTTTTGATATTTTCTATTCTGATTATAATGGTTTGATTTTTAATTAAATAAAATAATCGATTGAATTTTTTATCACCAGAGTAAAAAGTTAATAAAAAAGTGTATCTTAAAGCACTGAAAAAATAAATACAATATACTATGCCTGCATAATGTTTTTTTAGTATATTAGCGAACATAAACAATGTCAAAATAATTATTAAGTCAATATGAAAATATTAGTTTGCATCAGTAGTGTACCAGATACTACATCAAAAATCAATTTTACTGCGGATAAGTCTGCATTTGACAAAAATGGAATCCAATGGGTGATTAATCCCCTAGATGAATTTGCACTTACAAAGGCCATCCATCTACAAACCTCGCAAGGGGCTACCGTTACGGTAGTGAATGTAGGTGGTGCTGAAACTGAAGCCGTTATTAGAAAAGCATTAGCAATAGGAGCCAATGATGCTATCCGCGTGAATGTAGAGCCTAAGGACAGCTTCTCTACTGCCAAGGAAATTGCTGCTGTAGCACAAAGTGGAGGATATGATTTGGTGCTATGTGGTAAAGAATCTTTGGATTATAATGGTGGTTCTGTACCAGCTATGGTAGCACAGTTGCTAGGGCAATCTTTCGTAAATGCTGCCGTAGGTTTAGAAGTTGGTGGAAGTGAGGCTACAGCCGTTCGTGAGATTGAAGGAGGAAAAGAAACCGTATCAGTAAAACTTCCAGCAGTCATTGCAGGGCAAAAAGGTCTTGTAGATGAGAAAGAATTGATTATTCCTAATATGCGTGGAATTATGACGGCAAGAACCAAGCCCCTCAATGTAGTGGAGCCTACATCTTCTGAAGTGAAAGTGGGAGCTGTTTCCTTTGATGCAGTACCTCCAAGAGCTGCTGTGAAAATGGTATCTGCAGATAACCTTGATGAATTAGTAAGATTGCTACACGAAGAAGCAAAGGTTATTTAATTCACCATCCTTGTTTAAAATCTTATTTTAAAAATTCAAAACTAAAATTATGTCAGTATTTGTTTACGCAGAAAATATTAACGGAACATATAAAAAAGCTGCTTTTGAAGCAGTATCTTACGCAAAAGCAATTGCGACACAAAAGGGCGATAGCGTAACGGCGGTTACCATCAACCCTGCTGATGCTTCAGATTTATTATACCAATATGGAGCTGATAAAGTGCTACACATTCAAGATGAAGGCTTAAAGAGCTTCAGTGCAAAGGCATACGCTCAGGCTCTAAATGAAGTAGTAGATGGTGATATTATTGTTTTTCCTCATACTACAGACGCTTCTTCTATCGCTCCTATGCTGGCTGTTGAGAAAGGTTTTTCTCTTATTACCAATGCCTTAGAAGCACCTTCTAATATCGCCCCTTTTGAGGTGAAAAGAAAAGTGTTTTCAGGAAAAGGATTTATGGTAGCAAAAGCAGAGGCGGCAGGTGTTGTAGTTACGGTATCTCAAAATGCTTTCGGGGCAAAAGACAACGCTGTATCAGGAACGGAAGAAGTGAAAAACTTATCTGTAACCAACGATGATATTAAAGTAGTTTCTCAAGAGCAATCTTCTGGTAAGTTGGATTTGAAAGAAGCTGAAATTGTAGTTTCAGCAGGAAGAGGAATGAAAGGACCAGAAAACTGGGGAATGATAGAGGAGTTGGCTAATGTTTTAGGAGCTGCTACTGCTTGTTCCAAACCAGTATCAGACATTGGCTGGCGATCTCATAGTGAACACGTGGGGCAGACGGGTAAAGCCATCGCACCCAATTTATACATCGCTGTAGGAATTTCTGGAGCCATTCAGCATTTGGCGGGAGTCAATTCTTCTAAAACCATTGTTGTCATCAATAACGATGCAGAAGCTCCATTCTTTAAGTCAGCAGACTATGGAGTGGTAGGCGATGCATTCCAAATAATCCCTGCTTTAACAGAGAAAATCAAAGCACTGAAAGGATAATCAAAAGTCAAATTATAATAGTAATCCGAATGTTTATAATGAGCATTCGGATTTTTTTGTAAAGTCTTAGAGAGAATCTACGCCATAGTTTTTTTGAATATCCAATAAAATGGCGTAACTTTGTGAGCGACCATAAGAATAAAAAAATAATTAAAAATCAACAATATGTCAAAAGCAATTTCGCAAGTTCCGTTTGCGGTTAATGAACCTGTAAGAAACTATGAACCAGGTTCTCCAGAGGTGAAATCTTTGTTGGATACCTACAAAAAAATGTGGAATGAAAAGGTAGAAGTACCTATGTACATCGGTAATCAGGAAGTGAAAACCGATAAAAAAGTACGCATAGAATCTCCACAAGACCATCAGCACGATTTAGGCTTTTATTACGCAGGCGATATGTCTCACGTAGATGCAGCAATAGAGGCGGCTCTAGCAGCTAAAAAACAATGGAACGCCTTAGGATGGGAGCAGAGAGCTTCTATCTTCCTAAAAGCAGCAGACCTTTTGGCAGGGCCATACAGAGATAAACTGAACGCTGCTACTATGATTGGACAAGGGAAAAATGTACATCAGGCAGAGATTGATTCTGCGTGCGAATTGATAGACTTCCTTCGTTTCAATGTAGAGTTTATGACAGAAATGTATGCAGAGCAACCTGTATCCAGCGAAGGTATTTGGAATCGTTCAGAATATAGACCATTAGAAGGATTTTGCTTTGCTGTAACACCATTTAATTTCACCGCTATTGCAGGTAACTTACCATCTTGTATGGCAATGATGGGTAATGTAGTGGTTTGGAAACCATCTCACTCTCAGGTATATTCTGCTAAAGTTATTATGGAACTCTTCAAAGAAGCAGGCCTGCCAGATGGCGTTATTAATGTCATTTATACTGATGGAGCACAGACCGCTGAAAAAATATTGTCTCACCCAGACTTCGCAGGGCTTCACTTCACGGGCTCTACTACTGTATTCCAAGGAATGTGGAAAATGATAGGAGATAATATCCACAAGTATAAAACTTATCCAAGAATCGTAGGGGAGACTGGAGGTAAAGATTTTGTAATGGTACACCCAAGTGCCGATGCTACAGCGGTGGCTACAGCATTGGTAAGAGGAGCTTTTGAGTATCAAGGGCAAAAATGTTCTGCAGCATCTAGAGCTTATGTCCCAAAATCACTTTGGGCAGATGTGAAAAAGGTAATGGGAGAGCAATTGGCTTCCATCAAAGTAGGAACGCCAGAGGATACTTCCAACTTTGTAAATGCCGTAATCCACAGAGGGTCTTTTGATAAGTGTAAAAAATATATAGACAATGCTAAGAACGATGCCGATGCTGAAGTTATCTTTGGAGGAACTTATGATGATTCTGTAGGTTATTTTGTACAGCCAACAGTAATAGAAGTGTCTAATCCTCATTACGCTTCAATGGAAGAAGAAATCTTTGGGCCAATCCTTACGGTTTATGTTTATGAAGATGAAAAATGGGCAGAAACATTAAAATTGGTAGATGAAACTTCTCCTTATGCTCTTACGGGGTCTATCTTTGCGAGAGATCGCTATGCTATAGACGAGGCGTACCACGCTTTAGAAAATGCTGCGGGTAACTTCTACATCAATGATAAACCAACGGGTGCTGTGGTTGGTCAGCAACCATTTGGTGGTGCCAGAGCTTCTGGAACCAATGATAAAGCAGGTTCTAAAATGAACTTATTGAGATGGGTTTCTGTACGCTCTGTGAAGGAAACTTTCGTTTCACCAAAAGATTATAAATATCCATTCTTAGGATAAAAAAATAATCATCTGAAAAAGAGCTGTTCCAATAAAAATGGACAGCTTTTTTATTCAAAAAAAACATTTTAGCATAATATTTGCCTCATAGACGGTGTATAAATCATTTAAAAAAAGTTAAAAATTATGAAAAAAATCTTTTTCGCTGCAATGGGAGCAGCTTTGGTACTTACTGCGTGTAACAAGAAAGAACAAGTAGAAACTGAAACTGTAGTAGTAGAAGAGCCAGTAAAGGTAGATTCTGTAACCACAGATTCTGTAGCAGTAGCATCTGATGTTGTAACGGCTAACTATGTAAGCAACGATGGCAAAACCAAATTCAAAGCGGTTTTTAATACAGCTGAAGGTACTGCCGAAGTTACCAATGAAACCACAGGGAAAGTTTATCAAATGAAATCTGCGGTATCTGCTAGTGGTTCTAAATTTGAGGATGCAGATAAAAACTTCTTCTGGACAAGTAAAGAAGGCTTTATGTTCGGAAATGGAGATACTACCGAAATCGAAGGTAAAGAAGTGAAATAAAATTCATTAATTTAGGTTTAAATAAAAGAAGCTGTTTCCATCCGAAACAGCTTTTGTTATTTAGTTTTCTCCCTTTTGATCTACCACAATTTTATCTTTTCTATTCGCCAATTCCCAAGCGGTGGCAAATATCAATTGGGTTCGCTTTTTCAGAAGGTCATAGTCTATTTTATCAGGAGTATCGGTTGTTTTATGATAATCTTCGTGAACGCCATCAAAGAAAAAAGTAGCAGGAATATTATGCTTAGCAAAGTTGTAATGGTCTGAGCGATAGTATAATCTCATAGGGTCATTTGGGTCATCATATTTATAATTGAGTTCTAGATTATGCGTACTTTTATTAGCCGCTTCATTGATTTTTTTCAAATCTGAAGACAGCTTATCCGAACCAATAACATAAACATAGTTTTTCCCAAGGTTATCGGCATCACTTCTACCAATCATATCAATATTGATATTTACAACAGTGTTGCTAAGCGGGAAAATAGGATTTTCTACATAATATTTAGAACCTAATAAGCCAATTTCCTCAGCCGTAAGATGTAAAAACAATACCGAACGCTTGGGTGCTTTGCCTCTTTTTTTAGCTTTCTGAAAAGCTTCTGCAATTTCCAATAATGCCACGCTACCACTACCATTGTCATCGGCTCCATTGTAGGCTTTTCCGTCTTTATTTTGTCCGATGTGGTCATAGTGTGCAGAGATGACAACAATTTCATCTGGTTTTTCTGTTCCTTCTATGTATCCTAAAATATTATCAGAATCAGGATAGGTGTTTCCCCTTCGCGTTCCAAAAAATGATGATGGAATGGTTTGGTAAAATCCATTCATACTTTTAGGGTGGGAGATGCCATATTTTTTATATTCATTGGTAATGTATTCCGCAGACTTTCTGATGCCCTCGCTCCCCGTATTTCTACCTTTCATTTCCTCTGAGGCAATGGTGTAGAGGTGTTTTTTCAGGTCGGCAGTGGTGATAGATTCATAAGATTGCTTGAAGGTGTTCCCCGTGTAGCTGAGATTGGTAGCACAGCTGGTAGCCAAGACTAAAGTAATGCTTGCAAAAAATAGTTTTTTCATTGATTAAAATTTTGAATGCCTAAAAGTACTAATATTTGCCGAAAGAACAAGAATTTCCTTATAAAAAGGTAATATTTAGTTTCAAAAACCAACTTCAGCCCTTTTTAAATATTTAACTTAAAATTCATAAACTTTTGTTTAAAATGCGAGTGGATAAAACTTATATTCGTAACTTAGTACGGTCAATTTTATAAACCAATATCAGTTATGGAAAAGGTAGGGCATTATTCGCTTTTTACGGAAGAAGATGTGTATTTATTCAGAGAAGGGCGGCATTATCGGTTGTATGAAAAATTTGGTTCACATTCTGTGGAAGTAGGAGGGAAGTCTGGCGTTTATTTTGCCGTATGGGCTCCCAATGCCAAAGCCGTTTCCGTGATTGGAAACTTTAATGGCTGGCATTCTGAAGCCCACCATCTTCATCCGCGTTGGGATAGTTCTGGGATTTGGGAAGGTTTCATAGAAGGGCTTTCTTGGGGCACTATCTACAAGTATGCCATTAGAACCTCACAAAATATTTTGCTAGAAAAGAGCGATCCCTATGCTTTAAGTTGGGAGCAAAATGTGCAGGCGGCGTCCATCATCTCCACCACTTGGTATGAATGGGAAGATGAGGATTGGATGAAAAACCGTTGGCAGCATAATAGATTGCAAGCACCTCTTTCTGTGTACGAGTTACACTTAGGCTCTTGGATGAGAGGAACCGACAATCCCAACCGATTTTTCAGTTATAGAGAAATTGCAGAACGCCTTATTCCTTATGTAAAGGAGATGGGCTTTACGCATATAGAGCTAATGCCCGTGATGGAGCACCCCTACGAACCTAGCTGGGGGTACCAAGTTACGGGATATTACGCTGCCAATTCCCGCTTTGGAGCTCCTCAGGATTTAATGTATCTCATAGATGAATTGCACAAAAACGGTATCGGTGTCATTCTAGATTGGGTGCCATCTCACTTCCCAGGAGATGCCAATGGATTGCATTACTTTGATGGTACTTTCCTTTATGAACACGAAGACCCTCGCAAAGGTTATCATCCACAGTGGAATTCCCATCTTTTCAACTACGGAAGACCAGAGGTAAAATCTTTCCTTATTTCTAATGCTATGTTTTGGTTAGAACGCTACCACGCAGATGGGCTAAGGGTAGATGCTGTTACTTCTATGTTGCATTTAGACTATGCCAGAAACGATGGCGAGTGGCTACCCAACCAATTTGGAGGAAATGTGAATCTGGAAGCTAAAGATTTCTTGCAAGATTTCAATACGGCGGTGTACCAATACTTCCCAGATGTAATGACGATAGCCGAGGAGAGTTCTGACTTTCCAATGCTTACCAAACCCGTACATAGCGGTGGCGTAGGCTTCGGAATGAAATGGATGATGGGCTGGATGCACGATACCCTAAAATACTTTGCCGAAGACCCTATCAATAGAAAGTACTGGCACAATAAGATTACATTTACTTCTATGTATATGTATAATGAAAATTATATGATGCCCCTTTCTCACGATGAAGTAGTACACGGCAAAGCCAGTATGATATACAAAATGCCCGGAGATGAATGGCAAAAATTTGCTAATCTAAGAGCCCTCTATACCCTAATGTACACGCACCCTGGTGCTAAGCTTCTCTTTATGGGGAATGAGTTTGGGCAGACCAGCGAGTGGAATTTTGCCCAGTCCTTAGATTGGCATTTGCTGAAATATCCAGTGCATAAGGGACTACAAACCTTCGTGAAAGACCTCAATCATCTCTATAAAACGGAAACTTCCTTATACGAAAACCAATTCAGCCCCGAAGGTTTTGAATGGGTAGAGCCTAATGATGGCAACAATTCCATCTTTGTCTATCTCCGAAAAGGAACAACGAAAGAGGATGTTACAATGACGGTGCTCAACCTTACCCCTCGCACTTTTGATTATAAAATAGGAGTAGATGAAGGCACCTCTTGGGAAGTAATCCTCAACTCTGATGATGAACAATATGCAGGAAGCGGTGTGAAAGCAGAGATAATAGATGAAGAAGATGAAAGCTGGATGTTTCGCCCCAATGCCATTATTCTAAGACTTCCACCACTTGCAGGGATAGTGCTGAAAAGGAGAAAACAAGATAAAATGACCACCAAGTAGTGCAAAATGGGCATCCAGCAATGCAAAATGAGGAAGAAGTAATGCAAAATGACCACCAAGTAGTGCAAAATAAGCATCCAGCAGTGCAAAATGAGGAAGAAGTGATGCAAAATAAGGAAGAAGTAATGCAAAATGACCACCAAGTAGTACAAAATGAGCATCCAGCAATGCAAAATAAGGAAGAAGTGATACAAAATGACCATCAAATAATTTGAGAAAATAATTTTTATTGATTAAATAAAACTTTTACGATACCATTTAGATAACTTTTAAACCTAAAAACAATGAAAATATTCCATCTCAGTACAGAGTGCTATCCTGTAGCCAAGGTAGGAGGCTTAGGCGATGTAGTGGGAGCCCTGCCCAAATATCAAAACAAAATCCAAGGCATACAAGCCAGCGTGGTAATGCCGTGGTACAATCGCTCTTTTGTTCATAACCACGAGTTTGACATCGTCTTTGATGGGTTTATACATCAGAATCATCAGATGTTTCAGGTTCAGGTTTGGCAAGAGAAGCATCAGGCTTTGGGCTTTCCACTGTATTTGGTAAAAATACCAGGTTTATTAGATAGAGAAAATCCCTATGGCTATTGGGACGAGCATCAGCAGTTTTTAGCCTTTCAGCACGGCGTTTTACATTGGCTTTCCGCTATGGAAATTCGCCCCGATGTCTTACATTGCCACGATTATCACACAGGTTTAGTCCCTTTTATGATAGAATACTGTCCAGATTTCAAATTTCTGAAAGGCGTTAAAACCATTGGCACCATTCACAATGGAGAGTATCAAGGCGCAATGAGTTGGGATATGCTTCCTTATTTTCCGTGGGTGGAAGATTCTTCTTATCTAAAGCTATTAGACTGGGCAGGGAAAATCAATCCTTTGGCCACAATGCTGAAATGTTGCCACGCTTTCAATGCCGTTTCACAAGGCTATCTGGAAGAGTTGTACCACAGTTTAC
The DNA here is from genome assembly GCF_042427575.1 of Bergeyella porcorum. Classification (NCBI taxonomy): domain Bacteria; kingdom Pseudomonadati; phylum Bacteroidota; class Flavobacteriia; order Flavobacteriales; family Weeksellaceae; genus Bergeyella; species Bergeyella porcorum. Next base: position 241,466 of record NZ_JBHMFD010000001.1, on the reverse strand, counting down.
AAGGATTAGAGCCTTTGGTGCAGCAAGAACACGCCAAGGCTTATGGCATCATCAATGGTATTGATACAGAAGTTTGGAATCCCAAAACCGATGAAATGCTGTATTTCAACTACGATGCAAGCAATGTAGAGGAAGGCAAGAGACAAAACAAATTAAAAATCTGTGAAGCGTATGGGCTCAATCCAGAGTTACCACTGGTAGGATTTATTGGAAGATTTGCGGGAGAGAAGGGAGCCGATTTGCTACCAGAAATCATTTGGAGAAGCATTCAGGAGACACAAGGTAGGATAAATCTTATTATACTAGGCTCGGGCAACCCATTTACGGAAAACCAATTGAAAGATTTGAATCACCATTTCATCAATTTCGCATTAGATTTAGGCTATAAAGAAGACCTTTCTCATAAGATATATGCCTCGGCAGATTTTCTGCTGATGCCTTCGCGGGTAGAGCCTTGTGGGCTCAATCAGATGTATGCAATGCGGTATGGCACCATCCCCGTAGTAAGATATACGGGCGGGCTAAAAGATACCGTGCAAGATATTTCCTCTGGTGGTGCGGGGCTCAACTTTACCTATGCCACCGCAGACGCTGCCGTAAACGCCTTGCACAGAGCCTTACACCTTTATTCTGATAAAGAACTGATGCAACACCTGATACAAGCCAATATGAGCTTTGATTTCTCTTGGGAAACTTCCGCAAAGAAGTACATAGATTTGTATCAGATGAACTAAATGTTAAATGTTTTATATCATAGTTTTTCAGCACTATTTTTCTTGAGTAGTTCATAGAATTTGCCTAATTTTATGCAGAAAATAATAGTGAATTAATAACCAATAAGTCATTAAATTAATTATATGAAGACCAATGTTCTTTCAATCGTTTTAGGAGGAGGAAGAGGCACCAGATTGTTTCCCCTTACTTATTTTCGTTCCAAGCCTGCCGTACCTATTGCAGGGAAATATAGGCTAGTAGATATCCCAATATCCAATTGTCTCAATTCTGGGTACAATAAAATCTTGGTGCTTACACAGTTTAATTCGGCATCACTCAATTCACATATCAAGAACTCATACCATTTTGATATTTTCAGCAAAGGTTTTGTAGATATCTTGGCTGCAGAGCAAAATGTGGAGAACGACCAATGGTTTCAAGGGACGGCAGATGCCGTACGCCAGAGTATGCGGCATATGGATAAGTATGATTATGACTATGTGCTGATTCTTTCTGGAGACCAACTGTACCAAATGGACTTCCGCGAAATGGTGGAGTTTCATAAGAACAATGGTGGCGATATTACCATTGCAACAATCCCAGTGAATGCTAAAGATGCTACAGGATTTGGTATTTTGAAGTCTGATGATTCGGGGAAAATTCAAGCATTTGTAGAAAAACCATCAGCAGAGGTACTGCAAGATTGGAAATCTGAAGTTTCGGAAAAAAATCGCTACGAAGGCAAAGAATATTTGGCTTCTATGGGAATTTATATCTTTAATAAAAAGGTACTGAAAAAAATCTTTAATGAAGACCCAGGGGATGATTTTGGTAAGGACTTAATTCCTAATGCTATTAATAATGGCTACAACACCCTTAGCTTTCAGTATGATGGCTACTGGACAGATATAGGAACCATTGAATCTTTTTATCAGGCCAACTTAGATTTAGCCCAAGACTTTCCGAAGTTCAATTTATTCAGTACCAGTCCTATCTATACCAGAGCGAGGATGTTGCCTCCTTCCAAGATTATGGGAAGCTATGTGCAGCGAGCCGTGTTTGGAGATGGTTGTATCATTATGGCAGATAAGGTAGAAAATTCTATCATAGGAAACAGAACCCGTATAGATAGAGGTAGTACAGTGATGAATTCCTATATTATGGGAGCAGATTATTACCAAGCAACCGATGAAATTGTAGAAAATGAAAACAAAGGCAAGCCTAATATGGGTATTGGTAAATATTGCTATATAGAATACGCCATCATAGACAAGAATGTGAAAATAGGAAATAATGTACGCATCATTGGTGGAAAACACTTACCCGATGGTGACTATGAAACCCACTCTGTGAAAGATGGCATTGTGGTGGTGAAGAAGGGAGCTGTAATAAAAGATGGTACTCAGATTCCGTAGGGGAGAAGTATTGATATTATAACGGCAATAAAAAGAAACGCTAAACATTCGTTTACTTTTTGTAAATTTGCGGCACAAAAATTTTATTTAATTATGTCGAATATTACATTTACAATGATTAAACCTGATGCGGTAGCAGATGGACACATTGGAGCAATTTTAGGAAAAATCACAGAAGCAGGATTTAAAATCAAAGCAATGAAGCTGACGCAATTGACTGTAGCTGATGCTAAAAAATTCTACGAAGTACACGCAGAGAGACCATTCTATGGTGAGTTGGTAGAGTTTATGTCTTCTGGTCCTATCGTAGCAGCCGTTTTGGAGAAAGACAATGCCGTAGAAGATTTTAGAACCCTTATCGGAGCTACCAATCCAGCAGAAGCAGCGGAAGGAACCATCAGAAAACTTTTTGCAAGAAGCGTAGGAGAGAATGCTGTACACGGTTCAGATTCTGATGAAAATGCCCTTATCGAAGCGAGATTTCACTTCTCTGGAAGAGAAATTTTCTAATCGGGATTTTATAAAGATACGAAGAATCAAAGCGAAGAGCTTTGGTTCTTTTTTGTTTTAATATTACCTTTGTCCCTATGAATCAAGATACCATTTGTGCATTAGCAACGGCGGGTGGCGTGGGAGCCATTGGCGTAATTAGAGTTTCTGGAGCTGAGGCTTTTAGCATTGTGAATAAAGTTTTTAAAGGTGCAGATTTAGAAAAAGTACCTTCCCATACCGTGCATTATGGATGGATAGTAAGTTCTCTATCTTCCAATGAAGAGAAAGGAAATTCTGAACCCATTGACGAAGTAATGGTAGCGGTTTTCCGAGCTCCGAAGAGCTTTACAACGGAAGATTCTGTGGAGATTTCCTTCCACGGCTCGCCTCATATTGGGAAAAAGATTCTGGAAGTTCTCATCGCAAATGGTGCAAGAATGGCAAAAGCGGGGGAGTTTACAATGCGAGCGTTTATCAATGGAAGAATAGACCTAGCCCAAGCGGAATCCATCGCAGATTTAATTGCCTCTGAAAATGAAGCCTCACGAAAAGTTGCCCTTAACCAGTTGAAAGGTGGTATTTCCAAAGAAATTGGTGAACTGAGAGAACAATTGCTCAATTTTACCTCCTTGATAGAGTTGGAATTGGATTTTTCCGAAGAAGATGTAGAGTTTGCAGATAGAACAGCGATGAAGGCTTTGCTTCAAAATCTTAAATCGAAAATTTCCAATCTTAAAGATAGTTTCCAATATGGAAATGCCATCAAAAATGGGATAGATGTAGCCATCATCGGAAAGCCCAATGCTGGTAAATCTACACTTCTGAACGCCCTTTTGAAAGAAGAAAGAGCCATCGTAAGTGATATTGCAGGAACCACCAGAGATACAATAGAGGAAGTTTTACACATTAATGGGACGGCGTTTCGCTTCATAGATACCGCTGGCATCCGCGAAACTACCGATGTGATAGAAGAAATAGGGGTGAAAAAAGCAAAAGAGAAAATAGCATCCGCAAAAATCTTACTTTATCTTTATGATAGCATTGATTCCACCATTGAAGAAGTGATTAATTTTGTAAAGGAAGTTTGGAGAGAGGATTTGAAGATTATTTTGCTACATAATAAAGTAGATGAAGAGGCAAATAAAGACTGGTCTTTAGATTTTGATAAGGAACTTTTAATGAATTTATGCCCCAATTTTTTAGAACTTATTTTAAGGATTTCCGCTAAAAATAATGAGAATATTGATACTTTAAAATATGAACTTTCAGATTATGTAGAAAGTTTGAAATCTGAAGAAAGTAATGTGGTGATTACCAACCAAAGGCATTATGAGGCGTTGCAAAAATCTTGGGATTCGGTGATACGGGTAGAAGATGCCATTGCCCACCATCTTCCTACAGAGCTTTTGGCGTATGAACTTCGCAATGCTTTGGAATACCTTGGTGAAATCTCAGGCACTTATACCAATGATGAAATTCTAGGGAATATCTTTGCAAATTTCTGTATCGGGAAGTAGTTATCTTTCTTTTATTTATTAACTACTTATAAATATTATACTTAAGAGCAATTATATTGCTCTTTTTTGTTGCCTAATTGCTTTATTTTGATTAAATTTGATGTACAGTTGTTGCCCAAAGCACATCAAAAATATAGTACGGAGAAATGATGCACCAACTAGCTACATCAAGCTACTTTGTGCTACAATTAACAACATTATGAGTACGAATATCAAAATACCAAAATTCTGTCAATTCTGTGGACAAGCCTTTGTTGCCCAAACCACCACTACTCGCTATTGTAGCCACAAGTGCAATTCTAGACACTATAAGCAAATCAAGAAAGAAGAAAGAAGAAAAAATAAGAGCCACATTAAGTGAGCAAATTCAAAATGTAAGTTCTGCAAATTCCGAAACCTTGCAAAGTTTGCAAACCCTACAAAAACTCCCAATCCAAACCACCAACTTTATCAATCTTCGTGATAAAGAATTCCTAAGCGTACAAGAAGCCGCTATACTTTTAGGTGCTAGTCGTTGGACAATTCAAAGAATGATTAATCGCGACGAATTAAAAGCTTCTAAAATTGGGAGAAGAACAATAATAAAACGTACCGAAATCGATAATCTTTTATTACGACAAAGGCAAACGTGAATACGAATATTTAGGTTTGTACCTAACGCCTGAACCAGAAAAAGGAAGTTTGACTAAAGCTCAAAAAGATGAAAACAAAAAATCTTAGAGTTAGCAGAACGTATCAGAAGTAAAAGACACTTAGAAGCACAAAATACAATATATCAGAATGTTAAGTAGATGATTTCCTTAGTAATTCTGTACCCGAATTATTGTCTAAACCTAAAACAGGATGGTATGAAAAAGTATCTTAAAATAAGCTTGTACATTACCTTCAAATATTGTATTTTTGACCGCTTAGGTCAATTTTATACTATGACTAATATAGGAGATATAATACGCTTGAAGAGAATAGAAATGGGTATCTCTCAAAAAGAACTAGCGTCACAAATTAGCGTGGATGTATCGTTTCTTTGCAAGATTGAAAAAAATGAAAAGAAAATTACATTAAATAAGTTAAATATAATTGCTGAAAAATTACAATTATCTATTGACGAGATGAAACTAGTCTATTATAAATGTAAAGTTGATGAAATTCTAAATTGTGAATCAAAGAAATTTAATAAGAATTTCTTAAATTATTTGGTAAGCATCTATAAATAAAACCTTTAATAAAAAATGATTGAAAAAGATAATGAAATAATTAATGTAAAAGATATTAAAGGTATTAATATTAAAGATTCAATGTCACTAGAATATTTTGAAAATGTTACAGAAAAATCTAGAATTGGAAATGGTGATTGTGAAATTTTAATGAAGCGAATTCCTGATAATTCAGTAAGTTTAATATTAACTGACCCTCCATTCAACTTAGGCGCTTTTATGCATAAAAGAGGTACTAATTTAATTAAAATGCGAGAAAATCAATTTGCATATGCTGGTTGGGACAATCTTGATTTTGATGATTGGTCAAAAAAAATGGATGCCTTTTTTAAAGAGAGTAACAGAGTTTTAAAGAAAAAGGGAACTCTACTATTATTTATGTCTCTAATGAAGATTGAAACAGTAATAGAGTTAGCAGAAAAAAATAATTTTTATTATAAAACTATAGGAATATGGCATAAAACTAATCCTATGCCTAGAAATATGAATTTACAATTTGTAAATTCTACTGAAGCTTGGGTTTATTTTATTAATGAAGGTACAACAGGTACGTTTAATAATGAAGGTAAATTACTTCACGATTTTATTGAATCATCTCTTACGACTAAAAATGAAAAAAAGTTTGGGAAACATCCAACACAGAAACCTTTAAGTATATTAAATCATTTTGTCAATGTTCTATCTAACGAAAATGAAATTATATGTGATCCGTTTATGGGTAGTGGATCAACTGGAGTAAGTTGTGAGTTAAATAATAGGAAATTTTTAGGAATAGAATTAAATGAGGAATACTACGAAATTTCTAAGAATAGATTAAAAGATATATCAAAATTATGAGAGTAATAGATTTATTTGCAGGTGTAGGAGGATTGTCTTACGGTTTTAAAATGGAAGATTTTGAGATTGTTTTTGCTGTGGAACACGATAAAGATATTGCAAATACATATAAATTAAATCATCAAGATACAGATATTTACGCAGACGATATAGAAAAATTAAATATTAAAGAATTGTCTTCTAATTATAAAAATATCGATGTAATAATTGGAGGACCACCTTGTCAAGGCTTTTCTCAAAAAGGTAAAAGGTTAAGCATAAATGATGAAAGAAACTTTATGTTTAAATATTTTATAGATTTTGTGAAATATTTTAAACCAAAGTATTTCTTGTTGGAGAATGTACCTAATATAACTACTACACATAATGGTTTTTTTAAAGATGAAATAATTATCGCTTTCAATCAATTAGGTTATTCGGTCGATGTAGATATTTTATTAGCGTCTGATTTTGGTGTACCTCAAAATAGAAAAAGAGCTTTCTTTTTAGGAAAATTAGGTAATGAAAAAATATATTTACCTAAAACAAATAATAAAAAAACTACCGTGGGTCAAGCTATTTATGACTTGCCAATAATTAAATCAGGTGAAGGTGAGAAGTTTTATCCTTATGATAAAGAACCCACAAATCAATATCAAGAATTAATGAGACAAAATTCTAAGGGTATTTTTAACCATCAAGCAACAAAACATAGTGATTTAGCTCTTAAAAGATTATCTTTAATACCTAAGGGAAAAGGTAAAGAAATGCTACCAAAAGAATTATTAACTAAATCAATTTATTCAGGCACTTGGTCTAGGTTATTAGAAGACGGATTTGCACCAACAATTACTACTAGATTTGATACACCATCATCAGGTATGTTTACTCATCCTTATTTGGATAGATGTTTAACCGTAAGAGAAGGAGCTAGATTACAATCATTTCCTGATTCCTTTATATTTTATGGTTCTAAATCATCTCAATTAAAACAAGTTGGCAATGCTGTTCCCCCTCTTTTAGCTAGGGAGATTGCCAATGTAATTAAGCTCGATTCTAATTAATAAATAATACTGTATGAATTTACCTAATACCATAAAAAATAGAATTACAATTGATCCAAAGTTAGCAGTAGGATCATCTCTACCTAAGCCCAAAGAATTACTGGGTTTAACTATATTATTATATTTATTAAATGATAATAAAGAATATTTAGATTATTCAAATGATATAGGAAATAGTATTGAGTTAAAAGGTGAATTAATAGTTTTAATGAAAGCTTTTTTTAAAGAATTAGATGTTTATGATGAAAACCAATTAAATTCATTAAAATCTGAAAATGCATTATTAACAATGCAATTAGAACCATTGCAGGTTTCTCTTCAAATAATATGGAAACTTGCTAAAGTTAAAGCTATTAATTCAAATTCATCAAGTCTTGAAAGGACAGGCGGTGTAAGAGTTCCAAAATCATTAAATTTCACTTCAAATCTATTAATAATAAGGTCTATTTTAACTAGTGATTATAATATTGTATCTGAATCTGCAAAATTATTACTCTATAGTTGGATATTTAATTTAGTAATACCTGAAAATTTAAAATTACTAGAAAATAAACTTAAATCGATTCTATTAATTTTCACTGAGGATACTTTATACAAAACTTGGTTGGATAATCAAAATGAGGTGATTTTTCAACAAGAAGGTATTTATGAATTAATTAATAATGATTCAGACAAAGTAAATTTAAAGGGGACTAAAGAAATTAAAGGAACATTAAGGAATTTAAAAGCAATATTATCACACAACTTGCATCCATATCTAAAAATTAGTGGTGATATTGTTAGTTTAAATAGTGATAGTTCATTGGAAGAGTTTGAAAATTACAAGAAATTAAGTTCAAATCTTTTAGATTTATCACCTAAATCTGTATCAATTAAAAATGATTCAACAGATACAAGTTCTAATTTAATAGAGATTGCTCAAAATGGTGGCTTCAACAAAATATATTTCGGTCCTCCAGGTACAGGTAAATCACATGCAATAAAAGAAGAATTAAAAAAACTTGGAGCAAAAGGCGATAATTATTCAAGAGTTACATTTCATCCTGATTATGATTACCATTCATTTGTAGGTGGATATAAACCATTTACAGATACAGAAGATGACGATAAAATTAAATACAAATTTGTACCACAAGTATTTACAGATTTGTACGTAAAAGCTTGGAGTAATACAAGCGATAGTTATTACTTAGTAATTGAAGAAATAAACAGAGGGAATTGTGCAGAGATTTTTGGTGATATTTTCCAATTACTAGACCGTAATCCTGAATACAACATTGAACCATCATCCGAATTAAAGGCATATTTAAAAGAGCAGGAAAATGAATTAAATAAGGGTAAAACTGAGGGAGATGCTAAAGTAAAATTATTATTTGATGGTAAATTGCAAATGCCTAATAATTTATCCATATTAGCTTCTATGAATACGTCTGATCAATCATTATACCCTATGGATTCTGCTTTCAAACGTAGATGGGATTGGCATTATGTGCCTATTGATTTAAAATGTACTGAATCTAATTTTACTATCAAAATTGATGATACACATCAATATTCTTGGTTGGAATTCTTAGCTAAGGTCAATGATAAAATTTACAGCGTAACTAAATCCGAAGATAAGCAGATTGGTAATTGGTTTATCAATGCCTCTAAATCTGAAAATATTATCTCAAAAGAATTATTCATTAACAAAGTATTATTCTATTTATGGAATGATGTATTTAAAGATGAGGTGTTTAACCCAGATAATATTTTTATAGAAAGAAATACTGATAGTACTAAGAATAGAGATATTTCATTCAATAACTTTTATAATAAAGACGAACAAGACAGGTTGCTAATTCACTTATTATCAGACATTCTAAATGTTCAAATACTAAAGTCAGAAGATAAAGAAATAGTAGAATATATTCAAGAAAATCAAGTGGTGGGTAAAGCTGCCGAGCGTAACGAAGAATATAAAGAAAACAAATCTGAATCTGAAGAATAATGAGAATATTATTTGAAGGTGCAAAATACAATATCAATGATTTAGAAAAATGTTTTGGTGATAAATTTTATCATCAAATAGGTAGTCATGGATATATAGATGTGGTTGGTTATTATCATTCCAATGATAACCAACTGTACTATTTTTTGCCAAAATTATTCATTACAGATAACGATGAGTTTTTAGACACTAAAATTCCTTATTTAAGTTTATTCAACCAAAATATAGAATCGCTATTAAAAGAAGATATAACTTTATTAAATTGGTTTCGTAAATTCTTAATCTTATTTTATAAATCATTAGCAGAATATAAAAATAGGGTTGATAGTAAAATCATTCAATTAGGAGATACACTACAATTAAGTACGAATGTAGGTACGAACGAATTTACATTTTTAGATTTAGTATTAACAATATTAAACTTTTACAAAAAGAATAAAGACTTCTTTATTTTTCATACCAAAGAACAACAATCATTAAAACATAAAAAAGTTAGCTGGAATAAAACCATTAGAAAGCAACAACCTATATTTGTTGGTAATACTCCAATTTATGATAACCTAAATACAAAGGTTCAAAAAATAAATGATGACGAAGTATTAATGACTTATTTCTATTCGGTTTTACAGCATTTAAAGGACGAATATAAAGTAGATATAATAATAGATTGTCCATATAACTTAATCAAAGGAGAGCGTTTCAAAATCTTTTTAGAAACAGGTTTATATAAAATCAAGAAAATTAAAAACAACTACTATTCAGATAAATTAAAAGCTATTTATAACTTATTAGTATTGTTTTTTGAGAAGTCTTTTGTTGGAAGTGTTAAAAATAAAAGTGATGATTTTATCATTGTAAAACAATACCATAATGTATTTGAAGATATGATTGATAAGCTTTTATCAGACAAATTTTCAGATAGAAAAACATCCAATGGTATTTCTTTAAACTATCTTAAAAATAATCAAGATGGTAAGATATTAGATCATTTATTTGAATTTGATAGCATATTAGATACAGACGAAAGTATTTTCTATATAGGGGATTCGAAATATTATAAGCATAATTCTAGTGTAAGTGATAATTCTATTTATAAGCAATTCACTTATGCGAAGAATGTGATACAATATAATATCGATTTGCTTCAGGAAAATGCTAAAATACCTTCTCTAATTAATAAAAATATACGTTATAGAGATGATATTACAGAAGGTTATAGTATATCTCCAAATTTCTTTATACAAGGTGTTATAAAGGATATAAATGATTATGATACAAATGGTTTAGTTCAAAATATTGAAAAAGGTACTGAGAAAAATGCTCATTTTAAGGAGCGACTATTCGATAGAGATACCTTATTCATCAATTACTATGAAATCAATTTTTTATTTGTATTAAATAGCTATACTAATTATTCTCCTGATAAAATATTGGAAACAAGACAATTATTTAAAAATACATTCAAAACACATTTTAGATCATATTTTAAAAATCATAGTGGTTTTGATTTCTATGAATTTAATTTTAATTCAGAGCAAGAACTTAAAGAGTTTGTCGATGTAGAATTTAGGCATATTACAGGTAGAGTTATAAGAACAATTTCTAATCCAAATAAATTGATACTAGCAGTAAATCCAAGTAGAGAAAATAAACTAAAGGATAAGAGTTTACTAAATAGATTTATCGTAACTAATAATCCAATTACTAAACAAAAAGAATTTGTATATAACACAAATAGCACTATCAAACCAGCTATAAATGATTACGAATTTTAAAGAATATTACAACACATAAGGAGCAAAAATTTGCTCCTTGGCAGATTCAACCCCCAAGTGCAATTTTTAGGTTGCAAATTTTATAGAATAAACTTGTAGGTTCCTCAAAATCTAATGTTAATACTCACTTTTTATTGTTATTGAAATAAGGTGTTCGTGATGTGCTTCGCAGTTCTAGGTCTACGGTTAATTTTATGTTGTATTTCTTTCATTGTTTCTTTGCTAACTTTTTCAAAATAAGTACCTTTCGGGATATATTGCCGAATAAGTCCATTGGTGTTTTCATTCAACCCTCGTTCCCAAGAGCAATAAGGATGTGCAAAATAAAAATCGCAACCCAATTTTTCACTAATCAACTGATGATGAGCAAACTCCGTCCCATTATCACTAGTTATCGTCTTAATATACTTTTTGTAGGGTATCAAAATATCAATCATAGATTTAGCTAATTCTTTTGCATTTTTCCCTTTTAATTTCTCCATAAACAAAAACTTAGTCTTGCGTTCAACTATCGTCAAAATAGCTCCTTTTTGCTCTGCTCCGATGATTAAATCAACCTCAAAATGCCCAAATTCTTCATTGCTTAAAACAATTTCGGGGCGTAAATCTATACTTTTTTTGTTTTTAATCACTTCGTGCTTGCCTGATACAGGACGCTTTCTATGCTTGAGCTGGTGTCTGAGATATTGGTATAAGTTGCCTCCTTTTTTCTTGTCATCACGAATATACTGATAAATCCTCTCGACGCTTACCATTGTGATATTATGTTTTTTACAGTAGCCCACTATCTGCTGGGGAGACCATTGCTCCTGCCTTATTTTTTCTTCTACAAAATCCTTTATCCTTGGGCTAAACTTCCTGTTTACTGCAAATCTTTCCTTACGGATATTGGCTTGTTCTTGAGCTTTATCTGCATTGTAGCCTCCTCTTTTGAGCTTATTACGCCGAAGTTCCCTGCTGATGCAACTTTCGGACACTCCCAATTGCTCGGCAATAAATTTTTGTGGTTTATTGCATTTCAGATAAGCTTTTATTTCATACCTTTGCTCCAATGTTAAATGTTTATATCCCATTTTTTTTTGTTGTTATTGAACTAAGATATAACATTTTCTTCAAGAGAGAAAGTTTTTCCTACTTTCTCTCTTTTTCATTTCGGCTACGCCTACATTCAAAAGAGAGAAAATCTATCCCAAAAATTGCACTTACTAATGGAATTTAGGATCCTTTAGACCGGCCTACAAGCGTAATGGATAACGGGGGAGATGGACCTGTTTATTCTATTGCTAATTCCTCTTTATGTCCAAAAGGCTACCTATTCCTTTGTTATCAGAATGGGAACATTTTTTAACCTTTGTAAATCCTAAAAACCTAGCGGGGTTATATGGAACAAGCTTAAAATTATCAAGAAACTCTGATGGATATAATGGGTACGGAGCAAGATCTCCCTATGCTAATGATAATAAACAACCAGCAGGAACAATATATGGAAATGGCTTACAAATTACAGTTGAACCTAATCGACAATACGACGTAGCCATTAGATGTATTAAAGACTATTAAAAATATTAAACCTGTTTCAGAAGTAATGAAACAGGTTTTCTTTAAAATATTTATACTCCCTTAAACTCACTGATGAAGTGCAGTTTTACATTCGGAAATTTCTCCTGCGTCATCGTAATCGTGAATGATGAGTCTGCTAAAAATACCAGCTGATCGTATTTATCTCTTGCTAAAAAACGCTGTTTCAGTTTAGCAAATTCTTTGAATTCTTCAGATTTTTCATCGGCTTCCACCCAACACGCCTTGTGGATGGAAAGCGGTTCGTAGCTACACTTGGCACCGTATTCGTGCTCCAATCGGTATTGGATAACTTCGTATTGTAAAGCACCCACTGTACCAATGACTTTTCGCCCGTTCATCTCCAAAGTAAAAAGCTGGGCAACCCCTTCGTCCATCAGTTGGTCAATGCCTTTTGCCAATTGCTTCGCTTTCAGCGGATCATCATTATTAATATAACGGAAATGCTCTGGTGAGAAACTCGGAATTCCTTTAAAATTGAGTTTTTCTCCTGCGGTAAGGGTATCGCCAATGCGGAAATTTCCTGTGTCGTGAAGACCGACAATATCGCCTGGGAAACTCTCATCTACCACCTCTTTTTTATCAGCGAAAAAGGCATTAGGTGAAGAAAATTTCATCTTTTTACCTTCGCGAACGAGGAGGTAATTTTCATTTCTTTTAAAAGTTCCAGAAACAATCTTCACGAAAGCCAGTCTATCGCGGTGTTTAGGATCCATATTAGCGTGGATTTTAAAGACAAATCCGGTGAAGTTTTTCTCTTCTGGTTTCACCTCTCTTACATCAGATTCCTTAGGCTGAGGCATAGGAGCGATTTCTATAAATGCATCTAAAAGCTCTCTTACCCCAAAATTATTAAGTGCAGAACCGAAGAACACAGGTTGCAAATCCCCTTTCATATAATCCTCTCGGCTGAATTCAGGGTAAACACTTTCCACCAATTCTAATTCTTCGCGAAGGGTAGAAGCCGCCTTTTCACCGATGAGTTCGTCCACTTCAGGGGCGTTGACATCGTCTATCTTTACCGATTCTCCTACTTTTTGTTTCTTTTCTTCTAGGAAGAACTCGATATTCTTTTCCCAAATATTATAAATCCCTTGAAACTGGCTTCCCATACCAATAGGCAAGGAAAGTGGCGTTACGGTAAGTCCTAATTTTTGCTCTACTTCATCCAGAAGGTCAAAGGCATCTTTTCCCTCTCTATCCAATTTGTTGATGAAAACCAGCATAGGGATATTTCTCATTCGGCAGACTTTCACGAGTTTTTCTGTCTGTTCCTCCACACCCTTTGCCACATCGATCACCACAATTACAGAGTCCACCGCTGTAAGCGTTCGGTAGGTATCTTCGGCAAAATCTTTATGCCCTGGGGTATCTAAGATGTTGATTTTATAACCTTTGTATTCAAAAGCCAAAACGGAAGTTGCCACAGAAATTCCTCTCTGCCGTTCAATTTCCATAAAATCGGAAGTGGCTCCTTTTTTTATTTTGTTGGACTTCACGGCACCAGCCTCTTGAATGGCTCCCCCGAAGAGGAGAAGTTTCTCGGTAAGCGTGGTTTTACCAGCATCGGGGTGAGAGATAATCCCGAAGGTTTTTCTTTTTTGTATTTCTTTGATTAAATCTGACATATTTCTAAATCTGCGTGCAAAAATCGGGATTTTTACCGAAATCTGAAAGCAATCTTTTGGGGAATTAATGATGAGGAATCATAGAACATTTAAATCCGAATTATGCATTAGGTTTTAAATATATTATTTTCCGCTCAGAATGGTGTGGCCATAGCAAGATTTTTTAATTGAAATAAAGCCTTTTGGATAATCCATCTCAAAAGTCGGATTAAAATCTGATTCTATTGAAACGGGGCTACTATTAGTGAATACGAAAAAAAGACGCGTCTTTTTTCAAACGAGACAGGTCTTTTTTTTAACGAGAGGCGTCTCGTTTAGGATTTTGTTACGATAAAAATGAATCTCTACATCTTCTATTTAGAATGATTGAGAAGGTATTGAATCTCAAAAGAATTTTACTGCAGAATTTGGGTTAAAAATTGAACCAAGACTTACTTCTTTATGTTTTTAGAATTTAGCCAAGCTTGGTAATCTTTCGCATTTTTAGCGTGTTCCACATCGCTGGCAGTAAAGCGGTGGTAGCCCAATTTATCTGGGTCGGCAGCCATAAAGATATAGTTGTGCTTTTCTGGGTTTAGTACTGCATCTACAGCGTTTTTATCCACCACACAGATGGGGCCTGGTGGAATCCCTGCATTGGCATAGGTATTATATGGTGAGGGGTGGGTAAGATGCTTGTAAAGTACCCGCTTGATAGGCTTGGTAAAATTAACATCTTTATTAATGGCATAAATCACCGTAGGGTCGCTTTGCAGCTTCATTCCTTTTCTATAGCGGTTGAGGTAAAGTCCAGCAATGGTGGCTTGTTCGTCTGGTTTACCGCCAGATTCTTTATAAACAATGGATGCTAATGCGTAGATTTGAGATTCCGTTAACCCCGATTGTTGGGCTTTAGCTTTTCTTTCTGTATTCCAAAATTGGTTGTATTGGTCTTCAAAGCGTTTGAAAAACTCGGAAGGCTTTACTGTCCAAAAGAAATTATAAGTATCTATAAAGAAATACTTTTTGAGGTCTTCGGCGTTGTTCAATCCTTTGTTTTTTGCGATGTTATCAAACTCTTTGATGAAGGTAAGAGAATCCACCTCGGTTTTTCTTGCTACGCGACCCATCATCTGATAGACATCTCCAAAATCTCCGATGCGGAAGGGAATGTCCATTTGAAGTCCATTTTTGAGCATCATCACCAGTTCAGAATTACTCTTGTTATCCACAATTTTATATTTCCCAGGATGAATATTTTGGGCTAAATTTCTTTTCTCTGCTACGGTTTTAAAATGTTCAAAATTTTTAACGAAAGGGCGTATGCTATCTAGCACCTGCTGATACTCTGCTCCCGTAGGAATATGGAAAGTGCCTTCTTGAGCTACATTATTAGCCTTGTATGTTTGATAATAGCGGTATCCAAACCAGCCGCCTATGGCAAACAAAAGGAGAAATGCTATGGCGATGATTTTTTTCATTAATTCTGTTTTTTAAATATTAATAAACCCTTTAAACACTTGCTGAGCAGGACCTTCTAGCCAAATATTACGGAATGTACCTCCTTGTTGTTCGGCATAGATTTTCAGATTTCCCCCCAAGACTTTTACTTTTACCATTTCTTTATTTTTATCTTGTAAGAAGGTCAGGGCAGATGCTGTAGCTCCTGTTCCACAGCTGTAGGTTTCGTCTTCCACACCGCGTTCGTAGGTTCTTACAAAGATTTCATCATCAGAAAGGGTTTCTACGAAATTCACATTAATGCCTTCTTTACGGTACTGTTCAGAGTTTCTGATGGCTTTCCCTTGTTGATAAACCTCAAAATGTTCCACATCTTCCACATACTTTACAAAGTGAGGAGAGCCTGTATTGAGAACGCTATCTTCGCCATCTTTACTGATGTTTTCTACATCTATCATTTTCAGTTTTACCAGTCCGTTGTTAATCTCTGCTTCGTGCAACCCATCTATAGCATTGAAGGTACATTGTCCATCAAAGACTTTTAAAAAATTGGCAAAGGCAACCAGGCATCTTCCTCCATTGCCGCACATTGTACTTTCGTTGCCATCGGCATTGTAGTACACCATTTTAAAATCGGTTTCGGGGTCGGTTTCTAATAGAATCAGTCCATCGGCTCCAATGCCGAAGCGTCTATCACATAGCTGAGCAATGATACTTTGCTGTTTTGGAAATGATAAATCCCGATTGTCTATCATCACAAAATCATTACCTGTCCCTTGGTATTTATAAAATTCTATTGTAGTCATCATTATTATAGTGAGGGGCAAAGATACTAAGCGTGTGGGCAAACTGATGTTAATAAAATCATAAAAAAAAGAATTACGCGTTCTGACTCTTTTTCCATTCTATATAACCAATGATTGCCATTACCGTGAAAACAGCGTATTGTACGGCGGTGATGCCTAAGCCTTTGTAAATGAACATTGGGATGCAAATCATATCCCCGATAATCCAAAAGAGCCAATTTTCTACTTTACGCTTTGCCATAAGCCACATTCCGACAAGGAAAATGGAGGTGGTAAAAACATCTAACCAATTCGCCCAATCCAAATGATAAAGTCCCAAATCTACATCAATCATTGAAAATTGATTATCAATGAAGGGTTTGTAATAGTACACCAAAACCACCAATGCAAAACTTAGAATGAACAGCAACCCAGAATACAGCCATTCCTTCGGGGTAGCATAGGATACATTGACATTGATATGGTCATCAGAGCTTTTAGACCAAAGTACCCAGCCGTAGAGGCTCATAATGGTGTAGTAAAAATTAATCATCATATCGCCCAAAAGCCCGAAAACAAACAAGATGTACACATACAGTACTGTGGAAATAATCCCTGTGGGATAGACCCAGATTTTCTTTCGGATAGAAAAATACACGCTGAGAAGCCCAAAGCAAGTGGCGATGAGTTCTAGGGCTATCTGATAGTTTTCGTACCCCTCATAAGGTTTTATAAAAAGTTCATAAAAATTCATCTTCCAAATATACATTAATTCCTCAGAAAAATCTTACATTTGTGGAGAAAGACTATATTTTTGATTATGGAAAAATTTTCAGACCGCGTTAATCGTTTGGGATACTCTCAGACCTTTGTAATGTCCAATAAAGTAAGGGAAATGAAAGCTCAGGGGATAGATGTTATCAGCCTTACTTTGGGAGAACCCGATTTTGATGTACCAGATAATATCAAGCAAGCTGCTTTTGATGCGATTAATGAAAACTTTAGCCATTATTCTCCCATTCCAGGATTTTTGGAACTTCGTGAGGCGATTGCTCATAAGCTAAAAAGAGATAATCATTTAGAGTATAAACCTACCCAAATTTGCGTTTCTAATGGGGCTAAACAAGCCATCAGTAATATTTTGGCAGCATTGATCAACGATGGTGATGAAGTGATTCTACCTACCCCTTATTGGGTAAGCTATGATGAAATGGTGAAAATGATGGGGGGAACTTCGGTTTTCATCAAAACCACCTATGAAACCGATTTCAAAATTACGGTAGCACAATTGGAGCAAGCCATCACTCCGAAAACTAAAGTATTGCTGTACAGCTCGCCTTGTAATCCATCGGGTAGTTATTACACCTATGAAGAACTAAAAGCTTTAGCAGAAGTAATAGCCCAATATCCGAACCTTACCGTAATTTCAGATGAAATCTATGAGTATATTAACTATGATGGTGCCCACGAATCTATCGCACAGTTTCCTGAAATCTATGAACAAGTGGCTATTATCAATGGAATGTCCAAAGGTTATGCAATGACGGGGTGGCGTATTGGCTACTCGGCGTGTCCAGAGTGGCTGGCTAAAGCTTGTGATAAAATCCAAGGGCAAATCACCAGCGGTGCCAATACCATTGCACAGAGGGCTGCCATCACGGCTCTGAAAACCCATCCTTCCGAATATAGATATATGGTGGAAGCTTTTGAAAAACGCCGTAATTTAACTTTTGATTTAATGAAAGATATCAAAGGTTTCAAGGTAACGCTGCCTAAATCTGCTTTTTATCTCTATCCAGACATCTCTTATTATATAGGAAAAACCATCAATGGAACTTTGATAAAGAATGCCGATGATTTTGCAATGTTTCTATTAGAAAATGCTTATGTGGGCTGTGTAGGTGGTGTTTCTTTTGGAAGTCCAGAATGTATTCGTTTTTCTTATGCCGCCTCTGAAACCAACCTGAAAGAAGCGATGGAAAGAATTAAAATGTGCTTGGAACAAGCCGTAATAGAATAATTCTATTGATGGCTGTCAGTTCAAAACTTTGTGAATGAATAAAATAAGATAGATTAAATCAACTTAATAGTTTTTATTAATTGGAATTATTTTTTAAATAGATAGCCCTTTTGTAAATTTGCAATCATAAATCAAGGAAGAATTATAATCAAAATAAATAAAATTATGTCATTAGTAGGTAGAAAATTTCCAAACATTACAGTAGATGCAATCTCTGAAATGGGGGATAACTTGAGAATCAATGTACTTGAAGAAGCAGTAAACAACAAACAGAAAGTGCTTTTGTTCTGGTATCCAAAAGATTTTACATTCGTATGTCCTACAGAGCTTCACGCTTTTCAAGAAGCTTTGGGAGAGTTTGAAAAAAGAAATACTAAGGTAATCGGTGCTTCTTGTGATACTAACGAGGTACACTTTGCGTGGCTAAACACACCTAAAGATCAAGGTGGTATTGAAGGGGTAACTTATCCAATCCTTGCAGATACTCACAGACAATTGGCTAATACTTTGGGTATTGTAGAGCAGGATTTTGAGTATGATGAAGATGGTAACGAAATCTTCACAGGGTCTAATGTTACTTTCAGAGCAACTTATCTTATCGATGAAACAGGAAAAATCTTCCACGAAGCAGTAAACGATATGCCATTAGGAAGAAATGTAAAAGAGTTCATCAGATTAATCGATGCTTATACACACGTACAAAACCACGGGGAAGTATGCCCTGCGAACTGGGAAGAAGGTAAAGATGCAATGTCTGCAGATAGAAAATCTACTGCGGAATACCTTGCAAACCACTAATCTAAAAACAAAATAGAAAGGTGGTAGAATGCTCTATCACCTTTTTTTAAATTTAAAACACAAATTAAAATGTACACAGAATTATCAGAAGACAACCTACAAGAATTGGTAGCCCAAAACGAAAAAGTGGTTGTGCAATACGGAGCTTCTTGGTGCGGTAACTGCAGAATTATGAAGCCTAAGTTTAAAAAATTAGCCTCTGAAAACGATGCAATTCCATTCTACTATGTAGATGCTGAGAAATTGCCAGAAAGTAGAAAATTGGCTAAAGTGGACAATCTGCCTACCTTTGCTATTTTCAAAAATGGTGAGTTGGTAAATCAGATTCAAACCAACCAAGCGGAAAGCTTAAACAACTTGTTCAGCGAGTTGAACTAATCAAAATCGTTAAGCCTTTCGGAAGCTTTCTGAAAGGTTTTTATAATTATTTTTAATTCAATATCTTATGAAATTACCCATTATAAGACAATTCTATCAAAATCAAAGCGTAGAAAATCTTGAAAAAACATTAGAAGTTTTGGAAGCGTTCACAGAGTTTCGTGGAGCTACAGAAGAAGACCTTAATGTAGCAGGAGAGCTGATTACCAATATCTGTGGAGCCTTAGAAGTTCACGCCAATGTAGCTAACGGGATGTCTGAAAAAGATGCTCTCAATGGCTTTGCCCAAAAAGTGATGGGAAGTATTGATAGATAGTCTTTTCTGTTGATTAATATAAAACCTGCATTACCCCAATAGGTAGTGCAGGTTTTTTTTGCTTAAACAGAGCAATGTGAATAATATTGCACAATAGGTTAAAGTTTATCTCATTGAAATTCAGTTTTATTGCTTGCTGCCTAAAGCCTACTGCATCATTTGGAATAAATTTATCGTAAGATATTCATAATTAAAATGTTTTTCGTAAATTTGCACCACTTTTTGTAGGAGAAGGTCTGAAAAAGTAAATCTAACAAAACATTAACATCTTCCCGATTTTTAAAATCCTACGGTACAGACCTTTAAAAAGAAGGAATACAAATTTTTAAATTTTATGTCTAATTTTAAAGACGAGGTTCTTTTGAACCAAAACGTAGCACCTGAACAATTTGATTGGGATTCTTTTGAATCTGGATTAGATGCTGATGCAAGAAAAGAAAAAAGTGATCTTGAAGAAATCTACAAAGGTTCTTTGAGCGACCTTGAAGAAAACGATGTTCTTATCGGGAAAGTAGTAAGACTTACTGATAAAGAAGCTATCGTGGACATCAACTTCAAATCAGAAGGTGTTATTTCTCTTAATGAATTCCGTTACAACCAAGGCCTAAAAGTAGGAGACGAGGTAGAAGTAATGGTAGATAGAAGAGAAGACAAAACTGGTCAGTTACAATTATCTCACAGAAAAGCAAGAACGCTAAAAGCTTGGGATAAAGTAAACGAACTTCACGAAAGTGGAGAAATCGTAAACGGTTTTGTGAAATCTAGAACCAAAGGTGGTATGATTGTAGATGTACACGGTATTGAAGCTTTCTTGCCAGGTTCTCAAATCGATGTGAAGCCTATTAAAGATTACGACCAGTTCGTAGGTAAAACTATGGAATTCAAGGTGGTGAAAATCAACCCTGAATTTAAAAATGTGGTGGTATCTCACAAGGCACTTATCGAAGCAGACATCGAAGGTCAGAAAAAAGAAATCATCGCTCAGCTTGAGAAAGGACAAGTATTGGAAGGAACCGTTAAAAACATCACTTCTTACGGGGTGTTTATTGACCTTGGTGGCGTAGATGGTCTTATCCACATTACAGACTTATCTTGGAGCAGAGTAAACCACCCATCTGAAATCCTTGAAGATGGACAAACTGTAAAAGTGGTAATCCTTGATTTCGATGATGAGAAAACAAGAATCCAATTGGGTATGAAGCAGTTGGAACCACATCCGTGGGATGCCCTTTCTGCTGACCTAAAAGTAGGTGATAAAGTAAAAGGTAAAGTAGTAGTACTTGCAGACTATGGTGCTTTTGTAGAAATCGCTCCAGGTGTGGAAGGTCTTATCCACGTTTCTGAAATGTCTTGGTCTACTCACTTGAGAAGCGCAGGAGATTTCGTAAAAGTAGGTGACGAAGTAGAAGCAGAAGTATTAACATTGGATAGAGAGGAGAGAAAAATCTCTTTGGGTATCAAGCAATTAACTAAAGACCCTTGGGAAAATATCGAATCTAAATACCCTGTTGATTCTAAGCATACCGGAACTGTAAGAAACTTTACAAACTTTGGTGTTTTCGTAGAATTAGAAGAAGGAATTGATGGATTAATTTACATCTCAGACCTTTCTTGGACTAAGAAAATTAAGCACCCATCTGAATTCTGCTCTGTAGGAGACAAATTGGATGTTGTGGTACTAGAACTAGACCTTGCTGCAAGAAGATTGTCTCTTGGACACAAGCAATTATCTGAAAACCCTTGGGATAAATTTGAAACTAAATATGCTGAAGGTACAGTACATAGCGGTACCGCAGTAGAAGTTTTTGATAAAGGTGCTCAAGTTCAGTTTGAAGATGTAGAAGTAGAAGCATTCTGCCCTTCAAGATTGTTAGAAAAAGAAGATGGTTCTAAAATCAAGAAAGGTGAAGTAGCTGACTTCAAAGTAATCGAGTTCAACAAAGAATTCAAGAGAGTAGTAGTATCTCACACAGGTCTTTTCAGAGATGAAGAGAAGAGAAATGTGAAAGAAGCATCTGCAAAAACAGCTTCTTCTGGAGAGGAAAAAACAACTCTTGGAGATATCGATGCGTTAGCAGAACTTAAAAAGAAAATGGAAGGGAAATAATTAACCTTTTGATTTTCAAATTGAAATATCTAATGAAACTGCCTTCTGACGAGGGCAGTTTTTAGTTTTTTTTTGAGATAAATTTTATGATTGGTGAACTGTTTTTTCAGTAAAATAAATTATTTTTGCATTATAATTAGAGTGATATTTTTTGATAAGAAGATTAACTTTTAGAGGGAAAATGTTCTTAGCAGCCTTTTTTACAGGGTTGTTATTTTTGATATTGATTATAAGTCTAAATTTTTATCAGAATCAGAAAAATTTTGAGGCACTTAGAAATAGAAATGTAGAGAAAATTAGCAGAAATATAGCAGAAGGATTGCAGTATGCTACCAATAAAAATAATTGGAAATACACAGATTCGCTTCTAGTGGAGAAGGTCTATGAGCTTGCCAATCTGCATAATGCTAAGGTTTCTATATTTGGTTTAGATGGTGCTTTATATTCTAGTAGTCATAATTCTTTGAAATCGGTTTCGCCAAAGGTCTTACAGCAATTGAAAGTGCAGTTACTTTATACAGAGGAACATAACATAGACAATTTAGATGCTACACTGGTAAATTCCTTTACTTTCCTGAAAGATAAGCAACATAAGAATACAGCGATTTTAGTGGTTCAATTGGTAGAATCTCGCTATTCTATGTTTCCTAAAATAGGAGTTTTATTGAAACAAAATTTTCTACTCGTTTTATTTTTGGTGTGTCTTTGTGCAGCATTCTCTTGGTGGATTTCAAAAAAACTAACAGAAAAAATAGTGGCTATTTCCCAAAAGGTACTTAGTACAGATGTTAATAACTTGCAAAGTCCATTGGAATATGAAGAAAATGATGAGATAACGCCTTTGGTTATAGCTTACAATCAAATGCTTGTGCAGCTGGAAGAGCAGAAAAAAATGTTGCAAAAAACAGAGAGGGAAGAAGCTTGGAAGGAAATGGCAAGACAAGTAGCTCACGAAATCAATAATCCATTGACACCAATGAGGCTGACGGTACAAAATTTCCATAGACGCTACAAGGCAGATGATCCAGATAATATGGAAAAAGTAAAAACACTTACCAAAACAGTGGTTCATCAGATAGACCTTATCAGTGCCATTACAAAATCTTTTTCAGACTTTGCTAAAATGCCTCTGAATGAAGAAACAGATATTGAAATAGTGGAAGTTATACAAAATACACTTGCTATTTTTCCACCCAATGAAGTGGCATTTACTAAGAATGTAGAGCAACTACACTATAAAATAGACCCACTTTACCTCACTAGGATTATCACCAATATTGTGAAAAATGGCTTGCAAGCAATCCCAAATGATAGGGAAAAAAGGGTAGAGGTAGAGCTTATTAATCAATCGGAAAAATTCACTATTTCTATTACAGATAATGGATTAGGAATTTCAGATGAGCAAAAAGGTAAAGTATTCTTGCCTAATTTTACCACAAAATCTGAGGGAATGGGCTTGGGCTTATCAATGGTAAAGAAAATTGTAGAAGATTATAAAGGAAAAATTTGGTTTGAATCTCAGCCGAATTTCGGAACAACATTTTTTATAGAATTTTATAAATTTTAACCGTGAAAAACAAAATAATCATATCACTTTCAGCATTAGTAGTAGGGCTTTCTGCGTATTTGTTTTATGATAGTACCAATGACGATATGTCTGAAGCCGAAATCAAAACAGAGTTTATCAATCTAAAATCAGATTATGAACTTTTGCAAGTAGATTTAGAAAATAATATGAAAGATTTGGCCATCAGTAATAATACGATTCTGATGCAGAAATCTCAAATAGAAACCATTCTGAAAAAAAATGCCATTTCAGAAGAAGAACTTTTGGTAGCAAAACAATTGATGAGTGAAATTTCTCAAAATGTACTGAAAGAATACAATAAAAGGATAGAACATCTCCAGAAAGATAAGGCTGCCCTAAACCTACAAACAGAAAAAGATGCTGAGAAACAAAAAACACTTTTAGCTCAAATAAAAACATTAGAAAAAGATAAAAAAAATCTTAATCAGCAGATAGAAAGAGAGAAACTAAACTCTCTGAAGAAGGATAATCTCATCAAATACGCTTCTAAACTGTCTATCTCTAATTTTATCTTAAAAGGTGTAAAAGTGAGGCGAAACGGAAAAGAAGTACAGACCGATAAGGCTTCCAGAATAGATAAATTGGAAGTGAGTTTTGATATCAATGAAAACCTTTTGGCAGAGACGGGAGAGAAAGAACTCTATTTGGTGGTTCATCTTCCAGATAAGACATTGGCAACTTTTTCTAATAAAGCCTCGGGAACATTTTTATTAAATGGAGAGCAGAAAATATATTCTGAAAAACTGATAATAAACTATATCAATGGGACAAATGTAACGGTAACCACCCAATGGGAAAATGATGACTTCCAAAGAGGGAACTATGTTTTAGAAGTTTATGAAAAAACACCTTCGGGTATCAAAAATATAGGGAAGGCTACTAAAGCATTAGAATAATTGAGGAAGGAGATTAAATAAAAAATCCTATCTTTGCAACATAATAGTTATTAAACTTTTAAATGGACTCGGACATAGTCAAGCTTTTATTAGCATTATTTTTAGTATTACTCAATGGCTTTTTCGTAGCCGCAGAATTTTCAATCGTAAAGGTTCGTTACTCTCAAATCCAGCTGAAAGCCGCTGAGGGCAACTCTATCGCAAAGCAAGCAGAGCATATCATCAAGCATTTGGATGAATACCTTTCCGCCACACAGCTGGGGATTACCTTAGCATCATTAGCCTTAGGGTGGGTAGGAGAGAGTGCTATGCACCATATTATAGAGAACTTATTTGTCTATTTCGATTGGACTACAGACCAAGGACTGATTACCACCATATCTTTGGTACTCAGTTTTTTGATTATCACCATTATGCATATTGTATTTGGTGAACTTATCCCCAAATCTATCGCCATAAGAAAAGCAGAGCCTACCACAATGGCTATTGCTGTTCCGCTTAGGTTTTTCTACACCATTTTCAGACCTTTTATCTGGGCGATGAATCAGATGTCTAATGCTTTTTTGAGATTAATCAAAATACATCCTGCTTCAGAAAATGAAATTCATTCTACCGAAGAGCTCCAGCTACTAGTGAAGCAATCGGCAGATTCTGGGGAAATACAAGAGGAAAACTACGAAATCATTAAAAATGCTTTTGATTTTACAGACCACTCGGCTAAGCAAATTATGGTACCAAGGCAGAATATCTTATCCATTGATATAGAGGATTCTGTAGAGGATATCATCAATCAGATAATGGAAAGTGGCTACTCTCGTATTCCAGTTTATGAAGATTCTATAGACAATATCATTGGGATATTTTATGCTAAGGAAATCATCAGAGAATACATCAAGAGAAAAGGTGATATAGACCACGAAACCCTAAGAATACTAATGCGTGAAGCGTTTTTTGTGGTAGGAAGCAAGAAAATTTCAGACCTGATGAAGGTTTTCCAACAGAAAAAACAGCACTTAGCCATCGTAATTGATGAATTTGGAGGTACCGAAGGGATTATCACTTTGGAAGATATTTTGGAAGAATTGGTAGGAGAAATTCAGGATGAGGAAGATGATGAAGATAAAATAGTAGATAAAGTAGGAGAAAATACCTATTGGGTACAAGCCACCCAACCATTGGAAGAGATTAATGAGTATTTGCCCAAGTTATTCCCACTTTCCGAGGAAGGAGAGTTTAATACTTTAGCAGGCTACATCTTGCACGAATTGGAAGATATCCCAGAAGAAAACCAAGAGTTTGATATGAATGGCTATCATTTCAAGATTTTAAAAATGAATAATAAAAGTGTTGAACTGGTAGAATTGGTATATGATATCGCTGATAACGAAACCATCAGCTCCGAAGAACCATTGGCTTAAAAAATACGAAGATGCAAAATCCATATTTTAATCATATCCACGATTACGACAATCCTCAGAGGGAATATGAGGAAGATGTTGCGGTGATGGAGGATATAGAGGAAAACAACCGATTGGTACTTTGGAACGATGATGTCAATACCTTTGATTTTGTCATCCAATGCTTAATAGAAATTTGCCATCACACTTTAGAGCAAGCAGAACAATGTACGATGCTGGTGCATTATAAAGGTAAATGTACCGTAAAAACAGGAAGTCTGGAACTTATAGAGCCAATGCACGAGAAGTTGCTGTCCAGAGGCTTGACGAGTGAAATACAGTAAGAATAAAATCCCCGAAAAGTAACATTCGGGGATTTTGGTTTAGAAATATATTGGTTGGGTTTAATAGCTCATCTCCACGATTTTAAAAGCATCTTGTGGTGTAAGGGTTTTGTGCTCACCTATGCCAAGCCAACTTCTCTCCTCAAAGGCTTTCTGAACCTTTTCAGCCGTTTCAGAATATTCTTCGGTATAATCAGAAAGTTTTGTTTTAATCCCGATGTTGTGGAAAAACTGTTCCAATTGCTCAATCCCTTTTATTGCTTTTTCTTCGGTGCTTCCATCACAGATATTCCAAACGCGTTCAGCATATTGAGCCAATTTCTCCTTTTTATTTTCAAAATAATAACGGTAGTGGGATGGGGCAATAATAGCCAAGGTTCTCGCGTGGTCTATACCATACTGAGCCGTTAGTTCGTGTCCCATACTATGCACCGCCCAATCGGTAGGCACTCCTTTGGCAATGAGTCCGTTCAGAGCCATTGTGCAGCACCACATAAAATTGGCAGCTGCATCATAATCAAAATTTTCTGCCAATACCTTAGGTGCTACTTCTTGTAGGGTTTGCAAAATACTTTCTGAGAAGCGGTCTTGCAATGTAGCAGCCGTTTTATAAGTCATATATTGCTCTAAAACGTGGGTGTAAGCATCGGCAATGCCATTGGCAATCTGATGTTTTGGAATGGTGCGGATAACCTCTGGGTCTAGGATAGATACCAAAGGGAATAAGCCTGGTCCACCAGAGGACAATTTCTCCCCCGTAGCTCTTCTAGAAATCACATAGCCAGAGTTCATTTCAGAGCCCGTAGCAGGCAGCGTAAGCACCGTAGCAAAAGGCAAAGCATCACCTTCATAAGTGCGTATTTGCTGTTTCAGAATATCCCAAGGTTCCCCATTATAGTTGGCAGCAGCGGCAAGAAATTTGGTTCCATCTATCACAGAGCCACCACCTACTGCTAAAAGATAATTGATATTTTTTTCTTTGATGACCTTCAGAGCATCCATTAAAACTTCATATTCTGGATTGGCAGGGATGCCCCCAAACTCTTCCACCTGATGCTGTTTTAGAGCTTCTTTCACCTGATGGTAAACGCCATTTTTCATAATACTACCACCGCCATAGAGCATTAGAATCTTAGCATCGGTAGGGATTTCATTGGTTAATTTTGCAATTTCACCTTTTCCAAAAATAATTTTGGTAGGATTTTTAAGTTCAAAGTTGAGCATAACTGTATATTTTACTTCAAAAGTACAAATTCTAAAGGATACGCAAGAGTATTTTTATTGGAATTTACACAATGTTGTAAGGTATTCGGTCATTCAAAATTTGTCTATTTTCTAATCCTATTCATTGAAATGCGTACGATGAAAACGAAGATTTATACCACTTCAGTATTTTTAATAAGTTTAAAATCAGAGGGTAGCACTTTTTGGGGATTATAAATTTTAGATATTAGGAATAAAATGATTATCTTACGACCTTTAAAACAGATTTAATTGTCATTAATTGAATAAAACAATCAAAAATTGCTAAATATTTAACTTAAAAAAGTTAAGCTAATGAAGAAGAATAAATTATTCACCGTACTTACTGTTGGTTTTGCTCTTTTTGCAATGTTTTTCGGAGCGGGCAACCTTATTTTACCTCCTTACATCGGGCTGAAGGCTGGTGCAGATTGGTCGTTGGCATTGTTTGGATTTTTCATCACAGCCATATTATCTCCTTTTTTGGGTGTTGTGATGGTTGCTAAATCTGGGACGGCTTTTGTAGATTTGGGCAAGCGTATTCATCCTCAGTTTATCAATGTTTTGGCATTGCTCATCATTTTATGCATTGGGCCTTTGGTTTCCATTCCAAGAACGGGAGCTACTACATTTGAAATAGGTGTTTTACCTTTCTTTCCCGATTTTAATAATGTGTTATTTGCCATTATATTTTTCTCTGTGGTACTTGCATTGTCCATCTCTCAGACCAAGATAGTGGACATCATCGGGATGGTGCTTACGCCATTTTTATTAATCTCATTACTGATTTTAGTCTTTCTGGGAGTATTCAATCCTATGAAAATACCAGAAACGCCTGTGATGACGGGGGCAGAGCTTTTCACTTTTTCATTTGTAGAGGGCTATCAGACTTTGGATGTTTTGGCATCGGTAATTTTTGCAGGGATGATTATAGCGGCAGTGATGCAGAGCGGCTACGCTTCCATTTCGGAGCGGATTAATATCACCATTTGGGCAGGTGTGGTTTCCACGGTTTTTCTTCTTTTGATTTATGGAGGACTGATTTATTTGGGGGCAACTACCGATTATCAGACGCAAGGGGAAGTTTCCAGAACGGCGTTGCTTTTGCACATTTCACATTCGGTGCTGGGGAAAAAAGGAGCTTTTATCATTTCCATTGTTATCGCTTTGGCTTGTCTTACTACCGCCATTGCACTTACTTCTGCCACAGGAGCCTTTTTTGAAAAACTCACCAAAGGGAAGCTTAGCTATAAGATAGGAGTATTGCTTTGTACGGTAGTTTCTATATTGCTGTCCATCAATAGTGTGGATACCATCATCAGCTATGCTATTAATATTTTACTTTTTATCTATCCTATCACTTTTGCAATGATGCTTTACATTTTGGTTTTTGGTAAGAAGGTGAAAAGCAGACAGCCTTATATTGCAGGGATAGTAGTGGCAGGATTGGTTTCTTTGATTTCCGTAGCAGAAAATTTAAAGCTTCCTGTTTCAGGATTGTATCAATTAAAAAATGCTATTCCGCTGAGTGAGTATAGTTTAGAATGGCTTTTGCCTTCATTGGTAGCATTTCTGTTGGTAGCGATGTTGAGCAGAAATTCTCCAATAGAGAAAAACGCTAATAAAGCTGAATAAAAATCATAAAGCGTAATCCGATAAATATTATTATTTTTACGAAAATTTATTTTTTATGAAAAAGATACAGATGGTAGATTTGCAAAGCCAGTATTATAAAATAAAATCAGATGTAGATAATGCCGTTTTGAATGTGATGGATTCTGCAGCTTTCATCAATGGCCCAGAGGTGAAATCTTTCCAAAAAGAGCTGGAAGATTATTTGGGTGTGAAGCACGTTATCCCTTGTGCTAATGGTACCGATGCTCTTCAAATTGCACTAATGGCATTGGACCTAAAAGAAGGTGATGAGATTATTACCAGTGATTTTACCTTTGCTGCAACGGTAGAAATTATTCATTTGCTTAAACTGAAAGCGGTATTGGTAGATGTGGACTATGACACTTTTACCATCGATACTGAAAAAATAAAAGCAGCCATTACGGATAAAACCAAAGCCATCATTCCCGTTCACCTTTTCGGGCAATGTGCCAATATGGAGGAAATTCTCAAAATCGCTAAAGAGCATCAGCTCTATGTAGTGGAAGACAATGCTCAAGCTATTGGAGCAGACTATACTTTTTCTGATGACTCTGTGAAGAAATCTGGTACAATGGGAACTTTAGGAACCACTTCTTTTTTCCCTTCCAAAAACTTAGGATGCTATGGTGATGGCGGTGCTATCTTTACCAATGATGATGAACTGGCACACCAGATAAGAGGCATCGTAAACCACGGAATGTACCAGCGTTACCACCACGATGTCATTGGCGTTAATTCTAGATTAGATAGTATACAAGCAGCCGTTTTAAGAAAGAAATTACCACACTTAGATGGTTATAATGAAGCCAGAAGAAAGGCTGCCGACTTCTATGATGAAGCGTTTGCCAATCATCCAGATATTTTGTTGCCTAAAAGAGCAGAACACTCTACCCACGTATTCCATCAATATACACTAAGGATTTTAAATGGAAAAAGAAACGATTTGGTAGCGTTTTTAGCTGAGAAAGACATTCCAGCGATGATTTATTACCCTATTGCTTTGAGAAACCAAAAAGCTTATTTCCAAGAAAGCAATCCAGAAGATTTTAAAAATACGGACCTACTCATAGAGCAAGTGATTTCTCTACCGATGCATACCGAGCTAGATGATGAGCAATTGTCTTACATTACAGAATCTGTTTTGGAGTTTTTTAAATCTTAAAATATTATATATGAGTATATTAGTAACAGGCGGGCTGGGGTATATTGGCTCTCATACGGTAGTAGAACTTTTGAATGAAGGTTTTGAGGTGGTCATTGTAGATGATTTGTCCAATTCGGAGAAATTTATTCTTCAAAATATAGAAGATATCACAGGCAAAAAACCAGTATTTTATCCCTTTGATTTGAAAAGGAGAGATTTGCTGAAACAGCTTTTAGACGCTCATAATATTGAAGGATGTATCAATTTTGCAGCATACAAAGCGGTGGGAGAGAGCCAAGTGATACCAATGGATTATTACGAAAACAATTTATTTTCATTAATCAATCTATTACAGGAGTTTAAAGAAAGAAATATTTCCAATTTCATTTTCAGTTCATCTTGCACAGTTTATGGTCAAGCTGATGAAATGCCAATAGAGGAAACGACACCTCTGAAAACGCCTGAAAGCTCTTACGGTAAAACCAAACAAATGGGCGAAGAAATCTTGCAAGATTTTGCCAAAGCTCATCAGAAAAAGGTATCCTTGCTAAGGTATTTCAATCCCATAGGTGCTCATCCATCAGCCAAAATAGGAGAATTGCCCCTCGGTATACCCAATAATCTAGTGCCTTATGTTACCCAAACAGCAGCAGGCATCAGAGAGAAACTATCCATTTGGGGAGATGATTATCCTACACCAGATGGCACGGCGATTAGAGATTATATCTATGTAGTAGATTTGGCAAAAGCTCATGTAGCAGCATTGAAAAAGTTGATGAATGCTCAGGAAGATACCGTGGTAGATATTTACAATCTGGGAACAGGAAAAGGTTCTTCGGTTTTGGAAGTGGTAAAAGCATTTGAAAAAGCCAATGATGTAGAGGTGCCTTATCAAATCTGTGATAGAAGGGCAGGGGATATTACCATAGCCTATGCCAATGCCGATAAAGCAGAAAAGGAACTGCAATGGAAAGCAGAAACATCATTGGAAGAAGCTCTAAGAACCACTTGGCAATGGCAGAAGTATTTGGAAGAAAGAAAAAGGGAGTAATCAAGTAGTTGTAAATCAAATAGATTTATTGAATATTTAAAAGCTGTTCTAAAATAGAATGGCTTTTTTACTTACCTAAAAAAAGCTAAATTTGCAAGATTTAATTTCCTCGAAATGAAAAGTAAAAAAGCCCATCATCAACTAGCAACCAGCAGCCAACAACCAGCAGCCAAAGAATACATAGAAATCTACGGTGCCAGAGAGCATAATCTGAAAAACATAGATGTTAAAATTCCACGAAATGAATTGGTGGTCATCACGGGGCTTTCGGGTTCTGGGAAATCTTCCTTGGCGTTTGATACTATCTTTGCGGAGGGGCAAAGACGCTATATTGAGACTTTTTCGGCGTATGCACGGCAATTTCTCGGTGGATTAGAACGCCCCGATGTGGATAAAATAGAAGGGCTCTCACCAGTGATTGCCATTGAGCAAAAAACAACTAACAAAAATCCGCGTTCTACGGTGGGTACGGTAACGGAATTGTATGATTTCTTGCGTTTGCTTTATGCTCGTGTTTCAGATGCATATTCTTTGGAAACAGGTGAGCAGATGGTGAGCTACACCGAAGAGCAGATTTTGGAAAGCATTCAAAAAAATTATCAAGGCGAGAAAGTAATGCTATTAGCCCCTGTGGTTAGGGCAAGGAAAGGGCATTACCACGAGTTGTTTGTGCAGTTGGCAAAGAAAGGTTTTTCCCAAGCGAGGATAGATGGATCGCTTCAAGATATAGAATATGATTTAAAATTAGACCGTTATAAAACTCACGATATAGAAGTAGTGGTGGATAGATGGATTGTAGGCGAGGCTTCTTCGGAGGCGAGAATGGCTCAATCCCTAAAAACTGCCCTACAAATGGGCGATGGCGTGGTGATGATTCAAAAGTTTGGAGAGGAGGATTATCAATATTTTTCTAAAAATCTAATGGATGTGAAATCTGGGAAGGCATTGCCTATACCAGAGCCGAACACATTTTCTTTCAATTCGCCAAAGGGCAGTTGCTCCACTTGTAAAGGCTTGGGAATGGTAAAAAAAATCAACCCCGAGTATTTGGTTTCCGATCCGAAACTATCGGTGCAGTCGGCATTATTACCATTAGAAACTCACCAATTTAGCAAATGGGTGGTCAATCAAATCAAATTAATTCTTGAAGTTTTTGATTTAGACCTAAAAACCCCTTATGAGCAAGTGCCACAAGAGGCGTTGGATTATATTTTCTACGGTTGTCAAAAAGAATTTGTAAAAGAGCTAAAACACGCTGGGATTTCCAAGAAAACGAAAATCAATTTTGAGGGGTTAATCCCTTATTTGGAACAAGCCATTGAAGATAAAGAGCATTACGGAGCTACACAAATAGAACGCGATTTCACGGTGGAAGAAACTTGCCCAAGTTGTAAGGGTGCAAGGCTGATGCCTGAAAGTTTGGCATTTAAAATTGCTGGAAAAAACATTGCGGAAGTCAATGCGATGAGTCTTTTGGATTTGAAAGATTGGCTTCAAGACATTAGAGGAAAATTTAGCGAAAAAAATAAAATCATTGCCCACGAAATTCTGAAAGAAATAGAAACCCGATTGCAGTTTTTATTAGATGTTGGGTTAGATTATTTAAGCCTTAATAGAAGTTCCAAGACCCTTTCAGGTGGGGAGTCTCAAAGAATTCGTTTGGCTACACAAATCGGTTCACAGTTGGTGAATGTGTTGTATATTTTAGATGAGCCGAGCATTGGATTGCACCAAAGGGACAACGAAAGGTTGATTAATTCCCTGAAAAACCTACGAGATTTGGGCAATTCGGTGTTGGTAGTGGAGCACGATAAGGATATGATTTTAGAAGCTGATGAGGTTTTAGACATTGGTCCAAAGGCTGGGAAACACGGTGGGGAAGTGCTTTGGCAAGGCTCTCCGAAGGATTTAATGAAGGCGAAAACCATTACCGCCGATTATCTCACGGGCAAAAGGGAAATTAAAATCCCTGAAAAAAGGCGTGAGGGCAACGGGAAATACATTGTGCTAAAAGGGGCTACGGGCAACAACCTGAAAAATGTAGATTTGGAAATTCCACTCGGCAAATTGGTGGTAGTTACGGGTATTTCGGGAAGTGGAAAATCTTCCTTGATTAACGGAACACTTTACCCTATTCTCAATCGCCATTTTTATCGTGCTGTGCAAGAGCCATTGCCTTACCAAAGCATTGAGGGATTAGAGCATATAGACAAAGTGGTAGATGTGGATCAAACGCCTATTGGGCGTACGCCGCGTTCTAATCCTGCCACTTATACGGGGGTATTTTCGGATATTAGAAATCTTTTTGCAGAGTTGCCAGAGGCTAAAATCCGTGGCTATAAACCAGGGCGTTTTTCCTTTAATGTAAAAGGTGGAAGATGCGAAACTTGCCAAGGGGGTGGACTGAAAGTGATTGAAATGAATTTCTTGCCAGATGTCTATGTGCATTGTGAAACCTGTAATGGCAAACGCTTCAACCGAGAGACTTTGGAAGTTCGCTATAAAGGAAAATCCATCTCCGATGTGCTGGATATGACCATAGATGAAGCCACAGAGTTTTTCCAACCGATACCGAAAATTTACAATAAGGTAAAAACCCTGAAAGATGTGGGCTTGGGCTACATTACGCTGGGGCAACAATCTACTACGCTATCGGGTGGGGAAGCCCAAAGGATAAAACTGGCGACAGAGCTTTCTAAAAAGCAAACAGGGAAAACCCTCTACATCCTTGATGAGCCTACTACGGGCTTGCATTTTGAAGATGTAAAAATTCTGATGGACGCCATTCATCAGTTGGTGGAGTTGGGCAATTCGTTTATCATTATTGAGCATAATATGGATGTGATAAAACTTGCCGACCATATTATAGACATAGGCCCCGAAGGTGGTAAGCACGGTGGCACCATCGTTTTTGAAGGAACCCCAGAGGAAATTGTGAAGTGTAAAAAGTCCTTGACAGGAGAGTTTCTGGGGAGGGAAACCGAGGCGGTTAGCCGATAAATTTCAAATATACTTTTTGGTAAAGTAAAAATAAGTTTTATCTTTGCCACCAACATTTACGAAAAAAGAAAAAGCGTTTGCTTTTATTCTGTTAAAAGAAATCTGGAAAATTTCAAAACGATGCAGAATAAATAGTGAAGACGCTCACGCCTCATATAGGCGTGGGTTTCTTCTTATTTATACATCGTTAGGTATTCCAGAACCTCTTTTAATATAAATAAGAAATTGTTTACTTCGGATAAAAACAATGAAACCCACGCCTTTTCTTTCATTATTAAATTAAAATTAAGTATAACTCTCTGCTTTGGGTTTCGGTGGAGACTTAAAAACATTTTAATAATGAAAAGAATTTCAATTTTAACATTCGTTTTCTTATCGTTTATTAGTTATGCTCAGCTAGGAAATGTAGGTATCAACTCGGTGAACCCAAAAGCCACATTGGAAATAAATATGGCAAATGTGAATGAAAATAATGATACCAATCAAGGTATTCTTATCCCAAGACTAAGCAAAACAAGAGTTGCTAATATACACAATGACAGCCTAAAAACTGGAACTTTGGTATATGTAAATAACACAGACTATACTACCTCTACTCCAAATGATAAAGTAAAAAATATCAAGATAGAGGGATTTTATTACTATGATAATAGTTATTGGCAACATATCTCTGATAAATCTACCATAGAAACCACCAATAGCTTAGGCGGAAAAGAATACACTAATCCAAAATACACAATCATTAGAGGAATGACTACTTTTTCGTGTAATAAAATGGAAGATACTTATATAGCTTATAAAATAGCAAATTTAGCTGATGTAATTACTTGTATTAAAAATAACGAAAATGAATTTGAATATAAGGTTTCATATCATAGTTTTGAAGGCTTAGGTAAAATCACTGATTTGTATATGCGGAAAACAAATATCGGACATGAGATTGTAGGAAAATTAAATGGGGTGGAAGAATTTCTTGTAATGAATAGAGAAACCCCGGTTTTCATAGAAAAAATAGATTTTACTCCATCTAATTTGTAACTCCTGTGGGTGCGGGTGTCCCACTCCATCCCATAAATAAAAAAATACAAGCCAGAGAGTGTTCAGAGGATAACAACAATATTTTAGGCTAAAAGGGTGTCGTTATAGGGTATAACGCCCCTTTTTTTGATTAAAAGAACGCCGTTATAGGGTGTAAAAGTCTTGTTTTAGTATTAAAAGGGCATCGTTATAGGATATAACGACCCTTTTTTTGATTAAAATAACGCCGTTATAGGGTGTAAAAGTCTTGTTTTAGTATTAAAAGAGTATTGTTATAGGGTATAACGACCACTTTTCAGATTAAAAGAACGCCGTTATAGGGTGTAAAAGCCTTGTTTTAGTATTAAAAGGGCATCGTTATAGGGTATAACGATCCTTTTTCGGTTAAAAGAACGCCGTTATAGGGTGTAAAAGTCTTGTTTTAGTATTAAAAGGGCATCGTTATAGGGTATAACGACCCTTTTTTTGATTAAAATAACGCCGTTATAGGGTGTAAAAGTCTTGTTTTAATATTCAATGGACATCGTTATAGCGTATAACGACCCTTTTTGGGTTAGAAAAACGCCGTTATAGAGTATAATAAAAGACATAAAAAACCATCAATACCGTCAGGTTTTAGCCCGATACCCACAGAGAAAAAGCAAAAGGCTTTAGCCAAATCATCTTGGTTAAAGCCTTTTTTATGCCTTTGCTATGGTTGGGCTAAAGCCCAATGCAATTGATGAAATCAAAGTTGCAAGTTACCCTCTCTTTCTTCCCATAAATCTTAAAATAGAGTAGCCAATGAAGCCTGATAAGACAGAGGCTATCAAGATGGCAAATTTGGCTTCGTCTTGTAGGGTAATATCATTTTTAAAAGACAGTAATGCAATGAAAATAGACATTGTAAAGCCTATTCCCGCTAAAAATCCTGTTCCTATCATATGTCCCCAACTGCTTTTGAATGGCAAACTGCTAAGCCCACTTTTGATAGCGATTAGAGAAAATAAATTGATGCCCAATACTTTTCCTAATGCTAATCCGCCAATGATACCAAAACCAAAGTTACTAAACAAGCCATCTACCATCCCTGCTTTAAACAGAATATTGGTGTTCGCCAATGCAAAGATGGGCATAATGATGAAATTCACAGGAGTGTGTAAATGATGTTCCAATTTTTCTAATGGTGAAATCTCGGTTTCAGATTCATTGGTAGGGATGGTAAAGGCAAGTAAAACCCCTGCAATGGTAGCGTGTATGCCAGAATGATGCATAAAGTACCATAGGAATCCTCCAGGAATCAGATAGAAGATGTGCTTCTTAACATTGAAATAATTTAATAATGCCAATAAGACAACTATGCCACCGCTTAGAAAAAGATAATTCCAATGGAGCTGTTCTGTATAGAAGATGGCAATCACCAATATGGCTCCTAAGTCATCTACAATAGCCAAAGCTGCTAAAAATACCTTGATGGATGCTGGTACAGACTTTCCTAAAAGGGAAATAATGGCGAGAGAGAATGCGATATCCGTTGCCATTGGTATGCCCCAGCCGTTTTCGTAAGGGGTATTATGGGTAAAGAGCATATAGATGAGAGCTGGTACCACCATCCCGCCAAGTGCTGCCACTATGGGCAACGAGGCATTGCGAACATTGGAAAGCTCTCCCTCTACTATTTCTCTTTTGATTTCTAATCCCACCAAAAGAAAGAAAATTGCCATTAAGCCATCATTAATCCAAACGCTTACAGAGTAAGCGCCTATCCGCTGGTCTAGAAAATTTTGAAAACTTTCTCCCATAGAGGAGTTAGCAATCATTAGAGAGAAAATCACGCAGGCTATGAGTATCACCCCCGAAGATTGGCTGCTGTGAAAAAAGTTTTTAAAATATTGTGTTAATTTCATTCTTGTTTTCGTTTATAATCGTTTAACTCTAGTAACGCCGTTTATTTTTTTCAATTGTTTTAAAGTTTCTTCCAGTTGGTTTTTATTTTTAACCTCAAGGTTGATGGTTCCTAAAAATACTCCATTATTAGAAGAAATTGAAAGACTCTTCATATCCATTGTCATTGTATTACTGATGATTTGGGTAATATCGCTTATCATTCCTAGTCTATCTAGCCCTTCTATTTCTATTTTTACTCGGTTTTTGAAGCTTTCCGCATTCACCCATTTGGCAGGCACTACACGGTAATCGTATTTGGCTCTTAGGTTAATGGCATTAGGGCAGTTATCATTATGCACCTTAATCCCGTCTGAGATGGTGATGAAACCGAAAATTTTATCACCAGGAATTACTGTACAGCATTTGGCAAAGCTATGATTGAGCTTTTCTTCATCTTTCCCAAAGACAATCATATCCAGATTGGAGGCTGGCGTTTCATCTACTGTTGCTTTTGGGGTAGGTGTTTTTCTGAATCTATTGAGAAGATTGCTGATGACACTTCGGCTGTCCATATATTTTCTAAGGTCTGCCGTATCCAGTGTTCCATTATAAAAGGCAAGGAAAAGCTCTTGCGATGTTTTTAGGTTAAAAAACTTTTGCATTTTGTTTACCTCATCATCACTAAAATTGATTTTAGCGTGGCGAAGTTTTCTTTGCAAAATTTCCTTACCTTCTAAAGTCTCATCTTTTTTGGTAGCATTGAGGACTTGCTTTATTTTGGTTTTGGCTTTTGAGGTAACTACAATATCCAGCCAATCCAGCTTAGGTTTTTGGTTTTGAGAAGAGATAATCTCTATCTGGTCTCCATTTTGTAGGACATAGGAAATCGGAACCAATTTACCATTGATTTTTGCCCCCAGACATTTGGTGCCAAGGTCGCTATGCACAAAGAATGCGAAGTCTAATGCCGTGGCACCTACGGGCAAGATTTTAATTTCACCTTTTGGGGTAAAGACAAAAACTTCTTTGGAATAAAGATTGAGCTTAATGTTATCCAATAGCTCGGAGGTGCTTAGGTCTTGCTGATTTTCCAAAACCTCTCGGATTTCCCTCACCCAATTGTCAAAGATATGCTCATCGGAGTTCGCCTTGAAGCCTTCCTTATATCTGTAGTGAGCCGCAACTCCTTTCTCTGCAATTTCGTCCATTCTTTCGGAGCGAATCTGAACCTCTATCCATTTTTTATCAGGGCCTAAAACCGTGAGGTGCAAACTTTCATAGCCTGTGGAGCGCGGGCGGGTAATCCAGTCTCGCATTCGGTGGGGATTGCTATGGTAGAGGTCTGTAACGATGGAGTAAATCTTCCAAGCAAGAAATTTTTCATTCTTAGCATCAGATTTATAGATAATTCTTATTGCGTAGTTATCATAGACTTCCTCAAAGGCTACATTTTGTTTCAGCATTTTTCGGTAGATAGAAGAGATGGCCTTTGCCCGTCCTTTTATGGTGAAATTGAGCCCTTCCTCCTTCAGTTTTTCGGAAACTTCTTTTTTAAACTCCTCTACATACTTTTCTCTTTCTCCACTTGCGATTTGAAGTTTGCTAATAATTTCATTATAAACATCAGGATTATTGTATTTCAGAGAAAGGTCTTCCAGTTCAGATTTGATGTTATAAAAACCCAAACGGTGAGCCAGAGGGGCGTAGATATATACTGTTTCTGAGGCTATTTTCTTTTGTTTATCAGGCCTCATACTTTCCAGCGTCCGCATATTGTGTAGTCGGTCTGCAATCTTGATGAGTATCACGCGGAAATCCTCCGAAAGTGTCAGCAGGAGTTTTCTGTAATTCTCAGATTGTACAGAGATATTTTGCTGGTTGATGCCCGATATTTTGGTAAGTCCCTGTACAATGTCTGCCACCTTTTTCCCAAAGCGTTCCTCTATATCTTCGTAGGTATAGTCAGAGTCTTCTATCACATCGTGAAGCAATGCACAGACAATGGAAGTGGTCCCTAGTCCAATCTCGTTGGCAACAATCTTTGCCACTTCTATGGGATGGAAGATATAGGGTTCTCCCGTTTTTCTTCTTTGGTCTTTATGAGCATCTAACGCCAAATCAAACGCTTTACGAATCATTTTATTCTGCTCATCATTCAGCGTTCTATAGGTGTTTGAAATCAGGTCTTTGTACCTTGCCAGAATTTCTTTGTTTTCTTGTTCTAAATCGTATGGCATAGTTTCTAATACTTTGGGAACGAAAATACTAAAAAAAAGAATGTTTTGCAAGTTATTATTATCGGTTTCATCTTTGTTTTGACTGTCTTCCAACAAAAATGGGATAATTGATATGATGAAAAATAGTTTTTAACCTGAGTTCGATTAAAATTTTGAGTAAAATATTGTATAATAAGAAAAACATCTACATTCATAACCTATTAATATTCTAAATGTTTAATAACCGTTTCTCAAAATTATCGTCGATAAATTTACGGATATTTTATATGTAGTGGATATATTTTGTACTGAATTTGGAAAATTTACCTAACCTTTTTAATTGGAAATCCTCCAAAGAAGAAACCAAAAGGAGCCACTCCAAAGTCATCACTATTATGACTGTTTTTCAGCTCAGTCGGTATAGAATTTTTAATCATTGTTGAGGCAAAAACTTATGTGCTCGCTATAAGGCTAGCAGTCGGAACACGAGCGGTGAAAAGGTGATGCACTGATACAG
Organism: Bergeyella porcorum; assembly: GCF_042427575.1. Classification (NCBI taxonomy): domain Bacteria; kingdom Pseudomonadati; phylum Bacteroidota; class Flavobacteriia; order Flavobacteriales; family Weeksellaceae; genus Bergeyella; species Bergeyella porcorum. The sequence goes on along the minus strand of NZ_JBHMFD010000001.1, from coordinate 201,464 downwards.
GTAAATTTTCATTTTAACCCCGAAAACCTGCAATTAAGCGATTGGAGTAAACTTTATGCCAAAGCCTTTTGGTTAGAAGATGGCGGTTGAGAAACCAGGTGGAATTGTTTAAAGTGTTGTTTGGTGGGGATTAAAGGCAGTTATCATTAGGATAGTTTTTACGAAGTAAGTAATACCCCAAAATGCCTGCCACAGGATAAACAACAAAAACTGAAGGAGGAAATACTACGGGTAGTATCCCTAAAAAGAAGAACACCCCTAATATAATTCCTACAAGTTGTAATAATCCTTTCATAAGCCTAAATGTCCTTACAAAGGTAAAAAAAAATGTTACAGATCAGTTTAATTTAAAGATTGTTAATTATAAAATAACAGGTGGGGAATAGAGATTACCTCATACAATCTCTTGTGTATTCCACACTTCTCTTTAAAAGGTTAAAGATAGCGATAGGTATAATAAATACAACCATTAAAGGTACTACAATAGTATATTTTATGAAATTCCAAACCATAATAGACTCACTATATCCACAAAGATAATGAAAAATGTCAAATAATAATATCACATATCAAGTTAATTTAAAGATTGTTAATGATAAAATAATAGGTACTATTACTAAAAGCCTAGATAAAAAGTAACGAAATCTTTTGGAGATTGTTTTTAACCTGAGTACGATTAAAATTTTTGAGCAAAAATATAGCATAATAAGCAAAACATCTACATTCACAACCAATTAACATCTAAATGTTTAATAACTGTTTATCATAATTATTATGACAATTGATTTTTGTGAACAGAATCCTACTCATTACCAATGTCATAAATAATTTGAGGCACTCTAGATATGTACTTTTGGAAACATATTGACTAAGTTTATTGCATGTATCACTGCATGTTATTTTCTTCCAAAGAAATCTTCTTAAAAAAATGAAACTATAGAGACTAATCAGTTAGCTTTGATTTATTATTTGAACATAGGTTTTTACTCCATTTTTGTTCGGGTTTCCTTGCGGAATCCTTCCCAAAAATCGCATTTTTTGGGAAGACTTGGGAAGGATTCTCGAAGAACTCCCGAAGAAAGCCCCTAAAATGTAGGACAAGAAGTGACATAAAGTGCCAGCCAAGGACAAGCAGAGACACTTAAAGCTGTATTATGTTAAATCGATTGATGTAGAATTATGTAATTGTATTGTATGTTATTGATAATCATATTAATGTGTGGAATTTCAATTATTTGATTTTGTTAATTTGATATCGTGTTTCTTTTTAGAGTGATATGGGATGTTCTTTTTGATTATTGTATCTCCATCTGGTATTTTATTTTTTTTTTCAAATTGAGATAACTTCAATACATTAATTTTGAGTTGAACTAAAAAAACGCCCTCCATCAATAGATGAAAGGGCGAAAAAAAAATGTAAAAAAAAATAGTGTTAAACTCTCTCGTTTTTGATTTCCTCCACAATTTCAGGATTGATAAGGGTGGAAATATCACCAAAACTTTCAAAATCACCTTCGGCAATTTTTCTAAGGATTCTACGCATAATCTTTCCTGAACGGGTCTTAGGTAATGCGGAAACAAATTGTATCTTATCTAGTTTTGCAATAGGACCAATGCTATCCGAAATGAGCATATTGATTTCTTTTCTCAGATTTTCTTTGTCCCTACTTTCACCAGACTCTTTCAGCATTACAAAGCCATAGAGAGCGTTTCCTTTGATGTCGTGTGGATAGCCTACAATGGCAGATTCTGCTACGGCAGGGTGTAGGTTGATGCTGTCTTCTATAGGAGCTGTCCCCAGATTATGCCCCGATACGATGATAACATCGTCCACACGCCCCGTAATTCTATAGTATCCCGTTTCATCTCTCAACGCTCCATCGCCAGTAAAATATTTCCCAGGGAAGGCGGTGAAATAAGTTTCTTTATACCGTTGGTGGTCGCCCCAGATGCTCCTTGCAATACCTGGCCAAGGAAAACGGATGCAAAGATTACCATCTACTTGATTCCCCGTGATTTCATTTCGTTTATCATCCATTAATACGGGTTGTATTCCTGGTAAAGGAAGGGTAGCATAGGTAGGTTTAGTAGGAGTTACAAAAGGGATAGGAGAGATGAGGATGCCTCCCGTCTCGGTTTGCCACCAAGTATCCACAATAGGACATTTCTTTTTCCCGATATGGGTATTGAACCAATGCCAAGCTTCATCATTGATAGGTTCACCTACGGAACCAATGACCCTTAGGCTAGATAAATCGTGCTTTTCTACCCAATCCAAAGATTCTTTTGCCAAAGAACGAATGGCGGTAGGGGCGGTGTAGAATTGAGTAATTTTATGTTTTTCAATAACTTCCCAAAATCGGTTGGGCTCTGGATAAGTTGGTACTCCTTCGAAAATCACTGTTGTAGCCCCATTGGCTAAAGGGCCATATAAAATGTAGGAATGCCCTGTAATCCAGCCAATATCAGCGGTACACCAGAAGATATCATTTTCTCGGTGGTTAAACACATTCTTGAATGTATAACCCGTATAAACCATATAGCCTGCTGTGGTATGCAGCATTCCTTTGGGTTTTCCTGTGGAGCCAGAAGTATATAGGATAAATAGAGGGTCTTCAGCATCCATTATTTTGGAAATGAAATCCGTGGATGCCTGAGGGTAAAGACTGTCTAACCAAACATCTCTGCCTTCTTTCATTGTTACGGGTGTGTGGGTTCTTTTTACCACCAAAACTTTTTCTACCGAAGGACAATGTTCTATCGCTTTGTCCACAATGCCTTTAAGATCAATAGATTTATTTCCTCTGAAACTTCCATCGGAGCAGACGATAACTTTGGCTTCGCAGTCGTTCACTCTGGAAGCTACTGCCGTATCTGAAAATCCTGCAAAAATAACCGAATGAATGGCTCCCATCCTTGCACACGCTAGCATTGTGATGGCTAATTCTGGAATCATAGGAAGATAGATACAGACTCTATCTCCTTTTTCCACGCCTAGTTCCTTCAATACATTTGCCATTTTGCAGACTCTTTCGTGAAGTTCTTTATAGGTGATATGTAGTGCGTCTTCTTTCGGGTCGTTGGGTTCCCAGATGATGGCTGTTTTGTCGCCTCTTTCAGCGAGATGCCTATCAATACAATTTTTGGTGATATTGAGTTTAGCGTTTTTAAACCATTTTATTTTGGCTTTTTCCATATCAAAATCCACCACTTTTGTCCAGCGTTGATACCATACAAATTCTTCATCGGCCACTTTATCCCAGAATTTTTTGGGTTTTTTAATGGATTTTTTGTATTGTTTAAAATAATCTGGTAAGTCGTAAATGTGCGAATTTCTCATAATTAATAATTTTGTTTAGAAATATAAAACAATAAACTCCGATAAAGCTAATCATTTTTTTTGAATCAGAAAAGTACCGCTGTTATAGTTTTTGTCTATAAAAAAAATAGAGATACCAGAAAGTACCTCTATTTCATTTATCGTTTTGCAATTACGCTTCCTTTTTAGATTTAAAAATCTTTTTAGCTCCTAGAAAAATAGGCAACATCAGAAGTCCACCTGCTATACCGTAGAGAACTTGTTTTACCATCGAAGGAACATTAGGTAATGCGTGGTGTAGATAATCGATATTATGCTCAAAAATACCGCCAGCTACCAGAATTAAAGCAACGGTACCAATAACGCCCAAAGATTTGATAACGATAGGCAAGGCCTTTACCAAAAGATTACCCAGAGTGGTAAGAAAACCTTTGTTATTAGACTTTCTGATGAGCTGGTATCCCGCATCATCCATCCTTACAATGAGGGCAACAATGCCATATACACCCACTGTAGCAATGATGGCCACCACAGAAACGGTGAGAATTTGCGTCATCAGAGGAGCTTCCAAAACAGAGCCTAAGGCAATAATAACAATCTCTATGGATAAGATGAAATCCGTCATAATGGCAGATTTTATCTTTGCTTTTTCCAGCTCCAAGCCTTCTTGCTCGCTATGCACTTCTATCACCTCTTCACCAGATTCTTCTTTTTTATGGAAAAGAAATTCTATAATTTTTTCCACACCTTCAAAAGCGAGATAAAGCCCACCTATCACCAGAATAATCTTAATGGCAGGAGGAAAAATTGCTTGTAATAAAAACGCAATAGGCACGATGATCAGTTTATTGATAAACGAACCTTTCATAATGGACATAAGCACGGGAATCTCTCTATTGGAAAGGAAACCAGTTGCTTTTTCGGCATTTACAGCGAGGTCATCGCCCAATATACCAGCCGTTTGTTTGGTCGCTATTTTGGAAGCCGAAGCCACATCGTCCATCAAAGCACCAATGTCATCTAAAATTGCAAAAAATCCTGAAGCCATAGTTTAAATTTTCGGCAAATGTAAAGAATTTTTGAGACAAATAGATTTTAAATGCTTACCTTTATCTTGAAAAATATAATAGATATTATAATGGATAGAAAAACCTTTCTGAAAAATGCAGTACTACTTGCAGGAGCTTGCTTTTTGCCAAGTGTCAATTTCTTCAAAGCAAAACCTTTCAAACACTTAAAGCAAAATAGTATTCATAAAAAAATCATCATCATTGGTTCAGGATATGGTGGTGCAGTGGCAGCTCTGCGACTTTGCGAAAAGGGATATCGGGTGTGTATGCTGGAAATGGGGCTCAATTGGGAAAAATCTAAAGAAAAATTCTCTCCGATGATTTCTCCAGGAAAATCGGCAGCGTGGTTAAAAAACAAGACAATAGCACCGTTTTTTAATATCTTTCCACTGAAAAAATACACAGGTGTATTAGATAGATTGGATTACGAAAATATCAAAATATGGATGGGGAGAGGTGTTGGCGGAGGTTCTTTGGTTAATGGAGGTATGGCGGTTACACCAAAGAAAGAATATTTCAAAGAGGTTTTTCCTCAGTTGGATGCAGATTTGTTTTATCAAAAATATTTTCCTTTGGCAAATAGTGAACTCGCTGTTAACTTCCCATCAGAAGAGTTTTTGAAGGAATGTGATTATTATAAATTCAGTAGAGTAGCAGAGATAGAAGCCCAAAAATCGGGGTTCAAAACGGTTAGGATTCCCAATGTTTATGATTTCAAATATATGGAAGATGAATATGCAGGAAAAGTGCCCAAATCTGCTCTTGCAGGTGAGGTGATTTATGGAAATAATCACGGAAAAAAAACGCTAAATCAGACCTATCTGAAAAAAGCTTTGGCTACCGGAAATCTTGAAATTTTAGATTTGCATAAGGTGGAAAGCATTCAGCAAGAAGAGGGGAATAGATATCTTCTTGCTGTATCAGAAATTAATACTTTAGGCGAAACTGTTGCAGAGAAACAAATTTCTTGCGAAATGCTGTTTTTGGCTGCTGGAACTATGGGAACAATGGAACTACTGCTAAAATCAAAAGCACAGAAAAAAATCAGTATAGATGACAATATTGGAAAAGAGTGGGGGAATAATGGTAATTTTATGACTGGACGCAACTTTGTAAATCCCTTTTCTGGAGGTACGGGTGTTAAACAATCTACTATTCCTGTGGGTGCAATAGATCATTGGGATGATGCTGAAAATCCATTTTTTGCAGAGATTGCTCCTTTGCCAATGGGATTGAATGTGGCTACTTCGCTCTATTTGATGATAAATAGATTAGATAAATTTGGAAGCGTAGAATGGAACCCTAAAAAAAATGCGATAGATCTCAATTGGACAAAACAACATACAACTAAAATGAAAGAAAATGCTAGATATCTTATCCGAAAATTGAACAAAATCAATGGTGGAACAAGAACGCATTTTTTGTTTCATAATGGCTTTGGACACGATATTTGCTACCATCCGCTTGGAGGTGCTGTTTTGGGCAAAGCTACTAATAATTTCGGTAGACTCAATTGGCATAAAAACCTCTATATTATGGATGGTAGTTTAATACCTGGCACCATTGGCGTAAACCCATTTGTTACCATCACTGCCGTGGCAGAATACTGTATGGAGTGTATTTTAGAAGATTTGAAAACAGTTTGATTTTACACAAAAAAACACTATTTTCGCAGAAAATAAAAAAGTAAAATTTGAACCCGAAAACTATTGATATGGCGAAGGTGTATTTCCAACTCATTGGAGGTGAATCTTACGCCACGCAATATAGCAACATTGTGAGCCGACATCTGCCCGATTGTCGGCTTTTTGTTTTAAAAATGATAACTAACTTTATAACCCTATAACCTTTTTAACAAACATTATGAGCAATACTTACAAATCCGCAGGCGTAGATAAAGAAGAAGGCTACCAAACGGTAGAGAAAATAAAAAAAGCTGTGAGCGAAACCCATAACGAAAATGTCCTCAATGGCATTGGGAGCTTCGGAGCGTTTTACCAAATTGCAGGGTATAAAAATCCCGTTCTAGTGAGCGGAACCGATGGCGTAGGAACGAAACTGAAAATCGCTATCGATACCAAAAAGTTTGATACCATCGGAATAGATTGCTTTGCGATGTGTGCCAACGATATTCTTTGCCACGGGGCTAAACCGCTTTTCTTTTTAGATTATTTGGCTTGTGGTAAATTGGATTCTGATGTGGCTGCCGAAATCGTTCTAGGCATTACCAAAGCTTGTAAAGATAATGAATGTGCCCTAATAGGTGGCGAAACTGCTGAAATGCCAGGGATGTACCAACCAGGCGATTATGATGTGGCAGGCTTCTGCGTGGGCATCGTAGAGAAAGACGAAATTATCGATGGTTCTAAAATCCAAAAAGGACAGAAAATTATTGCATTGCCAAGCTCGGGATTCCACTCTAATGGCTTTTCTTTGGTGAGAAAAATTTTCCCAGATTTCAATGAGGAGTTTGAAGGAAAACCACTTTACGAAACGCTTCTTGTCCCTACCAAATTGTATTATCAAAGCATTTTCAAACTTCTAAAAGAAGTGGAGCTGAAAGGTATTGCCCATATCACAGGTGGCGGACTGATAGAAAATGTACCGAGAATTATTCCAGATGGACTTTGTGCAAAAATTGACACCCAAAAAATCCAAATCCCAAGTATAATGCTAGAATGCGAAAAACGCGGAAATATTGATAGAATGGAGATGTTCGGTACTTTCAATATGGGCGTGGGAATGGTAGTGGTAGTAGAGGAAACCGATGCCGAGAAAGTCCTTTCCCTCCTTGATGATGCTTATGAAATAGGAGAGATTGTGGAGAATGAAGAAAAAATTGTTTTAAAGTAAGAAACAAAGTTTAAACCATAGGCGGTAGGCTTTATGCTTACTGCCGATGACTTAAAGCATTGGAAGAAAAATTGAAATGTCGACAATTTGTCGACAACTGAAATAAAAAAATAAAACGCCCATCACTTCCCCCTTTGAAGGGGGCGAGGGGGATGTAAAAAACAACAGAAATTATGACAAACGAAAATTTAGAAAACAATCTTGAAGGTAGAAAAATGTCAATGATGTTTCTCTTGTTTGACAAGCCGTGCGAAATGCCTTCAAATGAGGAAATCGCCAAAAAACTTTCCGAAAAAGGCTATCAAGTAGATGCTCAATGGGAGGCGAATAATCAATCGCTTCGTATCTTTTATTTACCTGAATACACGGTAGATTTTTCAGATGCCAAGAATGCCCCTTTCCAATTGATGATGTTTGATATAGTTCAGAGAGAAAAACCTCTGTGCGATGAAATAGCAAAAACTCAGTTTTGGCGTACTCCAAATAGCGAGGATTTAATCAATTCCTGCCAATGGCAAGTGATGATTAGTGATTTTATGTCAATGAATCATCCACCGAAGATACGCACCAAAATTTTGTCGGATTGGTTATACATCGCCTTAGAATTATTCCCAACCTGCAAAGCTGTTTGGTTTGAGGGAAGTCAGAACATTTTAGATGTAGAAACCCTAAATAACAATCCCCTTTCAGAAGAAAATCGTGTGCTTTATGGCGGTCTGAACGCTCGTTTTTTCCGAATTGGAACTTCCGATGATTTCATTGTGGATACTTTGGGATTACATACTTTTGGAGTTCCCGATGTTCAAATTCATTTTCATTCTCTTAATCCTAATGATGTAGTAAGTTTAGCATACGATATTGCCTTTTATCAGTTTGAAAATGATGTTCCTATCACTGATGGAGAAACTGTTGCAGGGCTTGATGAAAACGGAATAATGAATGAAAATATCAAGTGGAAATGTCAATATGAAGTTGCCATTATAGACCCAAAACGAGAAGTTTTGGACATTAATCCAGAAAACTACGCCGCAGGAAACCGATAATTTTTCATCAACAAGGTAAATAAAATAAAGAAATTAAAATAGAAAAAACAACTCCACGATTGGTAAGATAATTAACAAAAACCTTATACCTTTGTCAAAGCCCAGAACTTTGACAAAGATTGAAAAAAAAGCAGTATCAGCTTGTCGGGAAACGACATCAACTCGTTGTAAAGCAATATTAACCTCTGGGAACACTAGATAAAGTCTTGGAGAAGTAATATTAACTGCTGGGGATACAAGATAAAGCCTTGGGAAGACAATATTAGCTACTGGGAACACAAAGTAAAGTCTTGGGAAGACAATATCAAATCTTGGGAATGCAAGATAAAGTGCTGGGTAACGAATATTAATATTAAAATATTTAAAAATATGTCAGTAAAACACTACATCACCACCAAAGACTTCCTACACTACGGAAGCATTTTTGAGAATATCAAAAACAACGAAATCCTCAAAACCGAACTCGCAGAATACGGCTATGATGAGGTAGAACTCGCCAAAGGAAAAGCCCTATACGATACCGCTGCCCAAAAAATAGACGCCAACAAAACCGAAACCACAGAGGAAAAATTGGCATACGATAAGTTTAGCCAGAAATTTGAGGAACTGAAAAAAGCCTATACTACCGACCGCAAAAAAACTAAAATTATCTATAAAGAAGATGAGCGTACCCTCAGTGCATTGGGCGTAAAAGGTGTGGCAAGCTTGCGTATCAATCAGATTTTGGACAATGCCGATACACTTTACAAACAATTAAAATCCAATGAGGATTTGCGAAAACCTTTGGAAAGACTTAAAATCAATGAAGGGTATTTGGATACACAAATTGCCCTCTTGGAGGAGGTAAAAACCCTATACCAAGCCTATACCAAGGAAAAAGGCGAGAGCCAACAAGCTACAAAGGATAAAGACCAAGCTCTTGCCAACCTTGAAAAATGGGTGCGAGAGTTCTATGCCATTGCTAAAATCGCTTTGGAAGACAAGCCACAACTATTAGAGAGCGTTAGCAAGTTTGTGAAAAGCTAATTTACCTCCAAAGAAGAAATATTATACTAAAAATAAAAAACCGTTGCCCTCGCGGTTTTGCCCTCTTTGGGGGACAGGGGGCTTATAATGAAAAACATCGTAATCTTAGTATCAGGCGGAGGCACCAACCTCCAACGCATTATAGATAGCATAGATAAAGGAGAAATTCCCAATGCAAAAATCAGCCTCGTAGTGGCAGATAGAGAATGCTATGGACTGGTGAGAGCCGAAAATCATCATATTCCTCATCTTTTAATCAAAAGAGGGAAAGATTTTTGTGAGAATTTGGATGAAGTTCTCCCCAAAGATACAGATTTAATCGTATGTGCGGGGTTTCTGTCCATCATCACCCAAGAGTTTGTAACAAAACACAAGGGGAAAATCATCAATATTCATCCATCGTTATTGCCTAAGTTTGGAGGTAAAGGTATGTGGGGAATGAATGTACATAATGCCGTGATTAACGCCAAAGAAACCGAAAGCGGAGCCACAGTACACTTCGTAACAGCGGGTATAGACGAGGGTGAAATCATTTTGCAGGGGAAGGTTTCCGTAGTAGAAACCGATACACCCGAAACCCTCGCAGAGAAAATCCACCAAGTGGAATACGATATTTTCCCAAAGGCGATAGCAATGATTTTAAAAGAGGGGATTTAGGAATTAAATGATTTAAAGATTGAACAATTAAAATCATCAATAGGATTGGGCTTTAGCCGAAATAAAAAAACATAGAAGAAATAATAAATAAAAATGAAAAGAGCATTAATCTCAGTATCAGACAAGAGTGGGCTGATAGAATTTGCACAATTTTTAGAGCAAAACAATTACGAACTTATTTCCACGGGGGGAACTTTCAAACACTTGAAAGACGCGGGGCTTTCGCCAATCCAAATTGATGAGGTGACCAACTTCCCAGAGATGCTAGACGGAAGGGTAAAAACCCTACACCCAAAAGTACACGGCGGACTCTTGGCTGTTCGCTCCAATGAAGAGCATATGAACACCGTGCAAGAACACGGCATCGGGCTAATTGATATGGTCATCGTGAATCTTTATCCGTTTTTTGAAAACGCCAATAAAGACATTTCCCTCGATGAAAAAGTAGAGTTTATAGACATCGGTGGACCTTCTATGCTTCGTTCGGCAGCGAAGAATTTTAATTCCGTAACAGTAATTACTGATGTTCAGGATTATGAAAAAGTAAAATCCGAAATAGAAAGGGAAGGAGATACCACTTTGGCAACGCGTAAAACCTTGGCAGGAAAGGTGTTCAACCTTACTTCGGCTTATGATGCTGCTATTTCCAAAATGCTTTTAGAGGAAGAATACCCAGAATACCTCAATGCTTCTTATAGAAAAGTTGCAGACCTTCGCTATGGTGAAAACCCACATCAGTCGGCAGCGTACTATGTTTCCACTGTAGAAAATGGAGCGATGAAAGATTTTGAACAATTGGGCGGAAAAGAATTATCTTTCAATAATTTGAGAGATATGGACTTATGCTGGAAGGTAGTGAATGAATTTAAAGACGAGATGGCTTGTTGTGCTGTAAAACACTCTACTCCTTGTGGTGTAGCCATTGGTGAAACCGCTTTAGAAACTTACCAAAAGGCATTTGAGTGCGACCCAGTGTCTATCTTCGGAGGAATTGTAGCAATGAATTACAAAGTGGATAAAGCCACTGCGGAGGAACTCAATAAAACTTTCTTGGAAATTGTAATGGCAACCGATTTTGATGCTGATGCTTTGGAGGTTTTATCACAAAAGAAAAATCTAAGGGTTATCAAGATTAAAAATCCTGTGGCGGATAAACGGGTTTGGGTAAAAATAGATGGTGGAATGCTCGTTCAAAACGCAGATGACCAGTTCTCTACTGATATTAAAACAGTAACCAATGTAGAGCCAACCGAAGAGCAAAGAAAAGCCCTTCTCTTCTCGCAAAGAGTCGTAAAATATGTAAAATCCAATGCGATTGTGGTTACCAATGGAAAACAAGCCTTAGGTGTAGGAGGCGGACAAGTGAATCGTATCTGGGCAACACAGCAAGCCATTGAAAGAGCTAAAGAAAAATTCAGTGGAGATTTAGTTTTGGCATCTGATGCGTTTTTCCCGTTCCGCGATGTGGTAGATACTTGTGCTAAGGAAGGTATTAAGGCCATCATTCAGCCTGGAGGAAGTATGAGAGATGAAGAAAGTATCTCTGCTGCCAATGAACACGGCATACCAATGATCTTCACAGGAATGAGACATTTTTTTCATTAATGAAATGTAAGAGTTAGAATTAAATTAAAATCATTATTTTTGTTTCAGAGAAGAAATATTTAGATAAAATTAAAAGTAAATATGAGAATACTTATTGTAGGTGACGGTGGTAGAGAGTCTGCCATTGCGAAGAAATTAGCGGGAGATAGCAGAATTACCAAGATGTTTTTTGCGAAAGGTAATGCTACCACAGAAGAATTGGGAGAAAATGTCTATGATGCTAAAACGGTGGTAGAACTGAGAGATTTTGCCATCAAAAATAAAGTGGATCTCACCATTGTAGGTCCAGAAGCTACATTAGTAGATGGTATTGTAGATGAGTTTACCAATCACGAGCTTAAAATCTTTGGAGCCAAGCAAAGAGCTGCAACATTAGAGGGGAGCAAGGCTTTTTCTAAAAAATTTATGCAGACTTATGGCATCAAAACAGCTCAAGCGGTTGTGTTTGATTCTTATCCAGATGCTAAAGAATATCTACAAAAGCAAAAGTTTCCTTTGGTAATCAAAGCCAGTGGATTGGCTGGTGGAAAAGGGGTGGTGATTTGTGAAAACCTAGAGCAAGCAGACGCCACATTAGAAGATTTTATGATTCGTAGAATCTATGGCGACTCTGGTATTCAGGTGATTATAGAAGATTATTTAGAAGGATTTGAAGCGTCTATTATTGCGTTTTCTAATGGTGAAAAACTATTTCCTTGTATCCCTGTAAAAGATTATAAAAAAGTAGGTAATGGTGATAAGGGTGCCAATACCGGTGGAATGGGAAGTGTAGCACCAAGCCCTCAGTTTAATGATGAGCATATGCAAGATTTTGAGAAAAATATTTTGCAACCAACTTTAGAGGGGCTAAAAGCTGAGCATCTTCAGTTCAAAGGATTTATCTTCTTTGGTCTGATGGTAACTAAAAATGGTTGCCATCTTCTAGAATACAATATGCGTCTGGGCGACCCTGAAACACAAGTTATAATGCCATTGTTAGAAAATAATCTATTGGATGTTATCCAAGATTGTTTGGATGGAAAAGAATTGGATTTGAAGTTTAAAGATGAAAAAGCGGTTTGTCTGGTAATGTGTTCTGGTGGCTATCCAAGAAATATAGAAACAGGCTTTGAGATAGTAGGAATAGATAAAGTAAAAGACAGTCAGGTTCTCTTTGCAGGAGCGGCGTATAAAGGAAATAAAATTGTAACGGCAGGAGGTAGAGTGCTCAATCTGGTAGCCACAGGAGATACCTATGAGGAAGCAAGGCAAAAAGTGTATGAAGATGCCCTTACCATCAATTTCGATTACGGATTTTATAGAGAAGACATCGCAAAATTTTAAATCAAAGGCAGTATATTGTTAATGGTCGTTTCAAATAGGCAGTAGGCTTTCAGCCGTAAGCTATAAGCGTTAATTTCAATGCAATATATTTATAATAAATTTATCATTGTAATTAACAATTAACAATTAACCTGCCTATCATAAAATTAAGAAATGAATAATGGAATTATCATATTAGACTTTGGCTCTCAATACAATCAACTGATTGGTAGAAGAATCCGTGAGATGGAAGTCTATTCAGAAATTATACCTTTCAATACACCTTTGGCTGAGATTTTAGCCAAAAAGCCATCGGGGATTATCCTTTCAGGAGGGCCAAGCTCGGTGAATGCGGAAGATGCTCATTTGGTAGAAAAAGAGCTATTCGAGGCAGGCGTTCCTGTATTGGGCATTTGCTACGGAATGCAGCTTACCGCTCACCTCTTAGGAGGCAAAGTGACCAAAGGCGAAAAAGGAGAATACGGAAAAGCAGAATTGGCAATCGTGAAGAGTAACGCATTATTCAATGGTGTTGCTGAAAAATCTATCGTATGGATGAGCCATTTCGATGAGGTGGCAGAAGCCCCAGAAGGCTTTGAAATTTCAGCGAAAAGTGGTGTGATTGCCGCAATGGCGAACGAAGATAAAAAAATATATACCGTGCAGTTTCACCCAGAGGTAACCCATACTGAAGAGGGCGGAAAAATGCTAGAGAACTTTGTTTTGAACATCTGTAAAGCAGAAAAAAATTGGAAACTGACGGGCTATATAGAGAGAACTGTTGCCGAAATCAGAGAAAAAGTAGGCACAGAAAAAGTGATTTTGGGCTTGTCTGGTGGCGTAGATTCTTCCGTGGCAGCGGTGCTCATTCATAAAGCCATTGGTGACCAACTCACTTGTATCTTCGTAGATACGGGACTTTTGCGTAAAAACGAAGGCAAAAAGGTGATGGAAAACTACGGTGAGCATTTTAATATGAACATTAAAATGGTAGATGCCTCCGAGAGATTTCTGTCTAAATTAAAAGGTGTTTCAGACCCAGAGCAGAAGAGAAAAATCATAGGAAACGAATTTGTTGCCGTTTTTGATGAAGAATCTCACAAAATGGAAGGAGCGAAGTTTTTGGCTCAAGGAACTATTTACCCTGATGTGATAGAATCTCAATCGGTGAAAGGACCTTCGGCAGTAATAAAGTCTCACCATAATGTAGGAGGCTTGCCAGAAGATATGAAACTTCAACTTTTGGAACCCTTACGCGAACTTTTCAAAGATGAGGTGCGTAGAGTAGGCGAGGAGCTCGGCATTCCACATCATTTGGTATATCGCCATCCATTCCCAGGACCGGGCTTAGGTATTAGAGTCTTGGGCGAAGTGGATGCGGAGAAAGTAAGAATCCTACAAGAGGCCGATGATATTTTCATAGAAGAATTGTACAGACACGAGCTTTATGAGAAAGTTTCTCAGGCGTTTGTAGTATTGCTACCCGTGAAATCTGTGGGAGTAATGGGCGACGAGCGAACCTATGAATATACCGCCGTAGTGCGTTCTGCCAATACCATCGATTTTATGACGGCAACTTGGAGCAAACTTCCATACGAGTTTTTGGAATTGGTATCCAACCGAATTATCAACGAGGTAAGAGGCATCAACCGTGTGGCGTATGATATCTCCAGCAAACCGCCTGCAACCATAGAGTGGGAGTAGAAATATCTTAAAAGTATAATCCCAAACCTTTCATCTAAACAATACTTGATGAAAGGTTTTTTGGTTATAGTATATAATATTTTTAAACATAATGTTAATTTGCGTATTTTTGTTGGGCAAATTCATTGCAAAACAATCTATAAATCTAATATAAATAGTAATAAGACCAATCTTATGAGTGAGAAAAGAGAAATGCTTTATGAAGGAAAAGCAAAACAAATCTTCCTTACAGACAATCCAGAGGAAGTGATCGTAAAGTTTAAAGACGATGCTACGGCATTCAATGCACAGAAAAAAGGTTCTTTCGATAGAAAAGGAGAGCTCAATAACGCCATCACCACTTTGATATTTGAATATCTGAAAGAAAAAGGTGTGGATACCCACTTCATCAAGCACCTTAATGATAGAGAGCAATTGGTAAGAAAAGTGGAAATTATCCCTTTGGAAATGGTGGTGAGAAATTACGCCGCAGGAAGTATGGCTCAGCGATTGGGCGTAGAGGAAGGGACAAAATCTCCTGTGACTATTTTTGATATTTGCTATAAGAAAGATGAATTGGGAGACCCTCTAATCAACGACTATCACGCTATTTTCCTTGGTGCAGCTACCAGAGAAGAGCTAGATGAGATGTATGCCCTTACTGGGAAAATTAATGAATTGCTGAAAGAATTGTTTGATAAAATGAACATCATTCTCGTAGATTTCAAAATAGAATTGGGAAAAACTTCTGATGGTAAAATCATTTTAGCAGACGAAATATCGCCAGATACTTGCAGACTTTGGGATAAAGATACGATGAAGAAATTAGACAAAGACCGTTTCCGAAGAGATTTAGGCGAAATTACAGAAGCTTATTTAGAAATTTACGAAAGATTAAAATCTGCTTTAAATAAATAATCTGTCCCCGAGTACAATAATGAAAGATCTAGCAAAGCACAGAGAAGAATATCTTAACCAATTTAAAAACAGAAACTACGGAAGAAACCTATTCCGTACATCAGAAGAGGAAGCCATAGATGCCCCTACCGAGGAGTGTGGTATATTTGGGCTTTATTCTGAACATAATCTGGATACCTTTTCACTTTCTCAGTTTGGATTATTTGCCTTGCAACACCGCGGGCAGGAAGCTTGCGGTATTTCAGTGATGAATAGCAATAAGATATTCAATATCAAAGATGAAGGTTTGGTATTGGATGTTTATAAAGAAATCCAAGAGCCAGAAACCTTTATGGGCAATGGCGTAATAGGGCATACCCGCTATACCACAGCAGGAGATAAGAAGAAATACAACTATCAACCATTTTTTGCTAAAAACGAGTACGACCAGATTATCCTTTCCATCGCTCACAATGGTAATCTTACCAATGCAATGGAACTCAAAAAAGAGTTGGAAGCAGAGGGGGTGGTATTTCGTGCCACTTCGGATTCTGAAGTTATTCTAAGGCTAATTCAGAAAAACTTGGATTTAGGTCTTCGTGGTGCCATCAAAGCTACAATGGATAAAATCCAAGGTGCTTACTCTGTGGTAGGGATTACGAGAAATAAATTCTTTGCCTTCCGAGATTTCCACGGCATTCGTCCGTTGGTATTGGGTGCAATGGATAACAAAACCTATGTAGTAGCCTCAGAAAGTGCAGCCTTAGATGCCGTGGGAGCTCAGTATGTGAGGGATATTTTACCAGGCGAAATCGTTTACACCAGCGAGAACGAAGAAGGTTTAAAATCTTTCTTGGTAAAAGACAACTGTGAGAATAGCATTTGCTCTTTTGAATACATTTACTTCGCAAGACCAGACTCCAGCCTAGAGGGCATCAATGTTCACGAGATTAGAGAAAAATCTGGAGAAAAAATTTGGGAACAAGCCCCCGTAGATGCCGATATGGTGATAGGCGTACCAGACTCTGGGGTGCCAGCAGCCATTGGATTTTCAAAAGTTTCGGGCATTCCTTTCCGCCCTGTTTTGATTAAAAACAGATACATTGGTAGAAGTTTCATTGTCCCTACACAGGAGATGAGAGAGCGTATTGTTAATCTAAAGCTAAACCCTATTATTTCGGAAATTAAAGACAAGCGCGTAGTCATCATAGACGATTCCATTGTGAGGGGAACAACCTCCAAACGATTGGTGAAAATATTGAAAGATGCAGGCGTTAAGGAAATCCACTTCCGAAGCGTATCGCCACCCATCATAGCCCCGTGCTTTTTGGGAATAGATACCCCTACCAAAGATGATTTAATCTCTGCCAATATGTCCAAAGAAGAATTGAAAGATTACTTGGGCGTAGATTCTTTAGAATTTTTATCATTAGACCATTTGAAAGAAATTTTGGGTTCAGACAAGCATTGTTTCGGATGCTTTACAGAGCAATATCCTGTGGGCAAAGGCGAAAATGCAGATATGTTTTAAGGCTATTGAGGGAAGAGAAAGGAAATGTTTCTGAGAAATCAAAAATTTTTGAGTAAAAAAGAAGCCAAATTTTTGGTGGAGAAATTAAAATATCATACTTTTGCACCTCGTTACATAATAATCATTTAAATAATATTGGAATGTACTTAACATCAGAAAAGAAGGCTGAAATCTTCGCAAAACACGGAAAATCTGCACAAGATACAGGAAGTGCGGAAGGACAAATCGCATTGTTCACTTACAGAATCAACCACCTTACAGGGCACTTGAGAGCTAATCATAAAGATTACGCTACTGAAAGATCATTGGTGAAATTGGTAGGTAAGAGAAAGAGATTGTTAGATTATCTTAAAAATAAGGATATCGAAAGATACAGAGCGATCATCGCAGAATTAGGATTAAGAAAATAATACATCTTATCAGAACAACAAAAGCAACTCAGAGATGGGTTGCTTTTTTTGGGTATTCAAAAAAATATTATATTAGTAGCGTTAATTTTAAAAACAAGTAAAATATGAAAAGATTAATGACATTAGTGATGTTAAGTTTTACCACTTGGCTACTAGCTCAAAATCAAAGATTCGTGTATGAATACCGATGGATTCAAGATTCTACCAACAAAGAAAAAATATCAGAAGAAATAATGTATCTGGACATTTCTCCCAAAGGCTCTAAATATTATAGCTATGGGAAATATAAATCAGATTCTATCGTTGAAGCACAAATCCAAAAGCAATTTGCCACAAAATCTACTGATGTTCGCATTGATATGAGCGGGATTAAAGTAGGAAAAGTGGGGTATATCGTAGAGAAAACTTATCCAGATTTTGAAATACAATTCTTCAATAGTGTTAGTTCAGATAAATATTTGGTGAAGGAAAACTTAAAAATCAATTGGGAAATCTTACCAGATAAAGAAAAAATAGGAGAATTTGATGCCCAGAAAGCCAAAACTCAACTTTGGGGGAGAACTTGGTATGCGTGGTTTGCTACGGAAATTCCCGTTGTAGATGGACCTTACAAATTTCACGGCTTACCAGGCTTAATAGTGAAAGTGGAAGATGCTACAGGCTCTCATAAAATGGAACTAAAAGCTTCAAAATCTTTAAAAGACCAAGAATGGAAAAGTGAAGCAGAGCAAAGTGGCAGCAAAAAATATATTCCTATAAAACGAGAACAATATAAAAAGGCGATTTCAGACTATAGAAAAGACCCTATTAAATCTCTCCGTATGATGTATCAAAGTGGAGCAACTATGTATGTTAAAGATGCCAGCGGCAATCCGATAGATATGAATGAATTTATAAGAAAAAGAGAAACACAAGCAAAAGAATCCATAAAGCGAAATAATAATCTGATAGAGCCTGACCTTCTAACGCCATAGCATACCAAAGGTTTTAACAGCAATGTTGAAGCCTTTTTTGTCTAAAATGGACTCTGTATATTGCTCTCATCACGCTAAAATTCCTTATTTTTACCCAAAAATTTATTGAAATGAAAAATTGGAAAACCGTAAAACAATACGAAGATATTACTTACAAGAAATCAGGTGGCGTGGCAAGAATCGCCTTTAACCGACCAGAGGTTCGCAATGCTTTTCGCCCAAAAACTACATCGGAGCTTTACGATGCTTTTTACGATGCGTATGAAGACCCAAGCATCGGCGTAGTGCTACTCACCGGCGAAGGTCCAAGCCCCAAAGATGGCGGACACGCATTTTGTAGCGGTGGCGACCAAAAGGCACGCGGACATCAAGGCTATGTGGGGGAAGATGGCAGACATCGTCTCAATATCTTAGAAGTGCAACGCCTCATTCGCTTTATGCCCAAAGTGGTGATTGCCGTAGTAAACGGCTGGGCAGTAGGTGGCGGGCACTCACTTCACGTGGTGTGCGACCTCACGCTGGCAAGCAAAGAACACGCTATTTTCAAACAAACCGATGCCGATGTTACTAGTTTTGACGGTGGTTATGGCTCGGCATATTTAGCAAAAATGGTAGGGCAAAAGAAAGCCCGCGAGATTTTCTTTTTAGGCAGAAACTACTCTGCACAAGAAGCCTTTGAAATGGGTATGGTCAATAAAGTAGTGCCTCACGCTGAACTGGAAAACACGGCTTATGAGTGGGCTCAAGAGATATTGGCAAAATCACCAACTTCTATCCGTATGCTAAAATTTGCAATGAATCTCACCGACGACGGAATGGTAGGTCAACAAGTTTTTGCCGGAGAAGCCACCCGCCTTGCCTATATGACCGACGAAGCCAAAGAAGGTCGCAATGCCTTTTTAGAGAAGCGAAAGCCAAACTTCGGAGAAGACCAATGGATTTCGTAATGTAGGAAGCTGTCCGAAAAGGGCAGCTTTTTTTATGCCATTAAATTTTGGGAGGCTAATTTTTCTAAAAATATGAGATCTTTGCAAGAATCGTTCAACTCCTTTTTTTCGTATTTGGATGATTATAATGTTCTCCAAAAATATCAGACCACGAGTTAAGTTAAAAAAATATTGATTTTGACTCGTGGAAAAATGAAAAAAGCAGGAAGATAAAGTATGATTATATTTATCTCAATCCTATGGAATCAGGATTGGAACTATACGAAGGGATTAGGGATTTATTGCAGGATACAACAACCGAAAACATCAAGGAATTAACTATCAAAAACCAAAAGATTTAATTCAATTTGAACCCAATTATCAACTTAAATCCGCTTAACTGTGGTCTAAATTTGGGGGACAGTATATTTCAAATATACGACATTCTCAGGCAATTTTTATTTTTAAAGTTTCGGATAGTTGTGAATACTATTTATTAAAAAAACCGTCACTCAACCTTTAAAAGGTGAATGACGGTCAATTGTTTCTAAACTTTCCTTAATCCGAACTTAGGCTAAATAATTTATTTCTCTTGAAATACAACATTCATATAAGCTCTATCTAGCTGATCTGCTGTCGCTGTAGCGGATACCTTGTAAGTTAATACTCCATCATCACTTACCATAACATCTATAAATACTCCAGAATTGTATGTTATATAATAATCTAACTCTGTTCTAGAAAATACTCGTAGATTTTTGGCACTCGGGTTTTTAGCTACCACCTGAGTATCATACTGTTGTTGATATTGGTCATACAAATCAATACTATGGGTTATATTACTTGTCATAGGTATTTCTATTGATGGCATATAAAATTGGGCTTTAGGAGCTAGACTAACCCATTTACTAGAGCTTTCATCATAGTAATAGAACCCTTTTTTGGTTATTTCTTGAGTTTTTGCACTCGTATCAGATATATCTCCAGATGTAGCGTATAGCAAAGTAGATTCCACATTGCTACTGAATGATTTAATGTCACTTTTTTCTACATTCGGAATAATTAATCCTTGATTCTTTCCTGATATACTTGATTTTGAAATATGTAAAGTAGCCTGAGGGTTCATATTATTAATTCCTACATTCCCTTCCTGTGCGTGAGCTAATACTCCTGATAGCATCAAAATTATGATAATATATTTATTCATTTTATTTCTTTTTTTTGTTATATTTTATTTCTTTCAAAAAGGTAAAAATTTTATCTTTTTGTCCCGATTGCATTAATGAATGCTCTTGCTTGTTTTACGGTTACTTTTATAGGGTAACTTGTGATATTACAATTATTTCTTGTGGATACTTTTCTATAATAAGTAGTAACGACTTCTTGATTTATTACTTCATAAGTAGGAGCAGTAGCATTTTCTATTGCTGTCCATTCTGATAGATTGGTACTTTTTTCCCATTGATAAGTAAAATCGTCTTCAGATGGAGTTACTCCTGTAGTGAGAGTTAATATTTGCCCTGTACGAAGTTCGTGTGTAATATTTTCTACTCCATATAAATCATTACGAGGTTCCAATAGTACAACGACATCAATTATTTTAGCTGATTGGTCTGCTGGAAAGGTTACTTTTACTCGTTGTTTTGTATAATATACTCCAGATGTCTGAGGGCAAGTAGATGGTGTACCATCCATCCACTCATATGTAACCCCTTCTGGTAATCCAGATGGTTCTATATATAGTGCTGCATCTGCCTCATCACCTTGCTTTAAAGGATCTGGAATTCGTGTAGTAATACAATATGAATTAGCTTGGATATCAGAGTAGTTAGCAGTGAAAGTTCTACCTACATAACGACCTAAGTCCATTGTTTCTATTGCACTGTTTTGCAATATTGCTCCTGTCACAGAGTCTATCCATCCGTTGAAGGTAAAAGTACCTTGGTTTACAATTGTTGGTACTGGTGTGATTTTCTCATTCCAAAACTTGGTAACGGTCTTTTCTGTTAGGAGGGCTGTATCGTCATCTGAAAATAATCCTTTGTCTATTTCTGTAATGAATTTTACTACTGCTTTTGCATTGGTAATTCCCACATATACAGTAGGCACATTTTGCCCTATTCCAGTTGCCGAAATTTGGTATGTTGCAGTTTCGTTACCATCTGTATTACCATTAGTAAATCGATATGTATCAACATCTAGGTTATTTGCTTTTACAGTATATGTAGTCTGTGATACTAATCCTTGAATATTCATATTCCCAGCATTATCTGTACTTCCTTCTACTATTGGAGTTTCTCCTTGAGTTGGATTTTGAGATAGTACTTTTATGTTCAGATTTTCTATTGCTACTTCGCCAGTATCTTTTATACCATTCATATTGATGTCGTTAAAAGCTACTACATTTATGCGTCCAAGAGCAATTTTTACATTGAGTTTTTCTGTTTTTACATCCAAAGAACCATAGCTATCCAATATCATACGATAAAATGCATTCCACGAATTCATAGACCCATCTACTGCATTTTCAGCATTTGCTACTTGAAATGTTCCTGTAATAGGATATGTAGTATTAGCCGCCAATTTTTGACCAGTTTTAGTCTTGATACGTATCATATTGGCTGACTCTCCCGTATAAACTCCCCAATTGAAATTTTTTAGCTGATCGATAGAGTATTGTTGAGGATTACTGATATGAGCATAACTTACATCAAATATTTGGTTGAAAGTAGTATCCCCTACTAGAGTATTTTGTAAGTTCATATCAAACTTAAATGCTTCATCTTGGAAGTTTGTTCCCCAGTTTTGATTAAGTTTAGCAATAGGCAAAAACAAGTCTATATCCCCTAATTCTTTGTTGGTTGGGTTAGATATGTTATACTTAATATTTACTCTATCTGTTGTACTTTTCAGGTTAAAACTTTCACCTTGTTGTAGCGGTTGATAATTGGTTTCGTTTTCTAATTTTGCTTCAATTCCCAGTTGTACACGTTCTATTGCTACTAAAGTTAGCGTATTACTGCTTGAGGCATTTGTATATACAGTTGCATCATTGGTAGCACCATTTTGGTTGATGTCATAAATATCTTGCCCTCTAGCCACTAAGCCTGAATTGAAGAAATGTCTATTTTGTAAAGTTTCTACATAAAGGGTTTTGGTAAGTGGATAAATTGTAGTAGAAAATGAAGTATTTTCTATTTCTACTTTAGCGGTGATAAAATTTTCATTAAAACCTTGCCCAGGCGTACCTATCCAACCTATAATATTATCTGTGCCGGAAGTCTGACTTAGATCATAAGTATAGATTTTTTTATCATCTTGCTCTCTTACTGCTAGTGGGGTAGCTGTAATGGTGACACCATTGCTATTGGTAAAAGTTATCGATTTTACAGTAATTTCCTTAGGATAAACAACAGCTACTTTAGACACTTCGGTAAAACCATTCTGATCTCCCCAGTGTTGTCCACCATCTAGTATTTTGTTTTTTATAATATAATTTAAAGTAGCAGTTTCATAGCCATTTACTACTTGAGAATTAGGCATATCTATGCGCACATTATTTCTTGTGGAACCATTGCTAATTTCTACTAATTGTTTTAATGCTAATTGAGAATAATTTCTATCTACACTATTAGCATCATAGTTTTCGTCTCTTATAGTAATCTTGTCTAATTGAATAGGAGAATTAGATATAGCTGATGGTACCTTTAATATACCAAAAACATCTGCTTGGCGACCAAACTTATCTTGTTTAATACTCCCTTTGGCAGGAATGGCTCCAATAGGCATAATTACCTCCGTAAGCACATCATCTGCACTATATCCTAAAGAAACCACATCTACAAATTTCAAATCATTCCCACTATAATTTACGGTATGTGTCTGTTGAGTAGGGTTGTTTTTGGTTTTTACTTTTATGGTTGTCATTGTATAACCCGTGTTTTTCCACAAGCGTATTCCTTTTACTTCAAACTTATCTGATGTAGGAAATTCAAAAAGTACCTCTTTAGGACGGGTGGCATTCTGAGTATCCATATTAACCAAAAAGAAATCATAAGGAAGATAACCTAAGGCTGTATAAAAATCAGTATAGTTATTTACAGTATTAGCCGATCTTACATAAGATATAATACCTGATGTGATTTGTTCGCTGTTAATCGCCATTCCCTGTGTCGTACCAAAATATCCTATTGTTTCAGTGTCAGATAGTCTTGTATATGTTACAGGAAAGATGGAGTAGCTTGTAACATTTCCTATTGAACCAGAATTATTAGCAAGATTGGTATCTGCTGTAAAGTTTCTTAATCTAATTTTTTTATAAGTAACTTCTATGTTAAAGGTTCTAGTTCCTCCAGCTGGTACATCCGCAACCAAACTTTCAGCAATGGCTATATTCATTGCTACATTTCTAGATGAATACGAATAGGTTGGCTTTTTCACGAAAGTCATTTTAGTTTGACCTGTACCTAAAACTTCTGTAGTGATATCAAAAGCATTTCTTGTAAGTGCATCTAGTACATTTATAGAAATTCCTTGAGGCAATAGCATTTCATATTCAAATTCTTCTATGAATGGTGGCATAGAATACCCTTGTGTATTGATGAGGACAAATCTCATATGTTCTGTATTCCCATTTTGACTTGTAGCATTGCTATAAATCTCACGATATACATCTACTTTACGAGAATACAATGGAGTAACTTTAATCTTATTTAAGACCGCACTTTGTGCATAAGAACTTCCTTGATGGTCGTACAATACTTCAGCGGTAATAGGAGTTGATTTTTCAATTCCCTCACTAGAACCATTAATAGTTCCGTCTGTTGCAATACCATTTAATCTTAGATCTGGATTTAGTTTAAAGGTAAGAGGAATGGTTACACTAACGACGTCATTCATCGTATAAACATACTGTTCTGCTGTAGGTATAGAAGTATATACCACTCCTACTGCATTATAATACTGTCCGCCAGCATTAGGTACTATAGAATTGGTATAAACTCTTGCTTGGTTTTGTTTTATATTTGGGGTAATCCCATTGATAAATAAATTTGTATTTTCATCAGAAGTCCCATCATCTAATAATGATAAGAAGTTACCTAAAGTAAGTTTCATTTTTTTGTTTGTGGCATCCGATGGATAAGTTACCCTTACTTTAATCTGGATATTTTGTCCATTACCACCATTATAAACCTCATTTAGGTCTGTAATCAAGGAGTTATCCATACGGAGAAACTCTACTGTCTGTGCCTTTACCTGTATACCGATACTAGTAAAGAACAATACTAAAAGCCATAGGGCTTGTTTTAAAGATGTGTTCATATATAAAAAGTGTTTAAAATGTTACTTATCAATCGATCATTTAAAAATGAAATAATCGTAATATTTAATTATCGTGCAGAGGTACACCTTTTTTATTTGATATAAAAAAAGACATAATACAGCATCAATAAATTATGATTTCATCAATAACTATAAGTAAAAAAGCTATTATCTCATCTAGTTATTTGAGATTCTTCTTTCCTTACAGTAAAGTTATCTTTATGAGCAAAATTATCAAAAAAGGTTGTCCTTTTTCGGACAACCTCTTTTGTTGTGTATGAATTGCAAAAACTATTTCTTCAGGTGGGTGATGAAATAATCTGCGATTTTTTCGTTGAGGTGGATTCTATCTTTGCCGCGTACATTGTGTTCGTGGGTAGGGTAGAGGAAATAATCCACTTGTTTACCAGCCTTGATGCAGGCTTCTATAAACTCCATACTATGCTGCTGTAGCACCACTGGGTCTTGGGCTCCGTGAATCATCAGCAATCGCCCTTTGAGGTTGTGCACCTTGTCTAGGGTAGAAGTTTTGGCATAGCCCTCAGGGTTGTCCTGAGGCGTATCCATATAGCGTTCGCCATACATCACCTCATACCATTTCCAGTCGATAACAGGGCCTCCTGCCACACCTACTTTGAAAACTTCTGGATGGTGAAGCATTAGCGAAGTTGCCATAAATCCTCCGAAAGACCAACCGTACACCCCAATTTTATCCGCATCTACAAAAGATTTGGATTTCAAGAACTCAACCCCCTTCATTTGGTCTGCCATTTCATTAACGCCCAATTGCCTGTGAATCACTTGTTCGAAATCTCTACCTCTGTTGGCACTTCCGCGGTTGTCTAGCGTAAATACTACAAAACCTTGCTGTGCCATATAATAGTCAAAAAGCGAAGCACCACCCAGCCAAGAGTTGGTTACCAACTGGGCGTGAGGGCCGCCATAGACATAAATCATTACAGGGTATTTCTTAGACGCATCAAAATTGGTAGGGTAAATCAATCGTCCGTTGAGGTCTGTTTTTCCGTCTGCAGCCTTCAGGGTTATATATTCTGTCTTCGGCATATGGATAACCCCTTGATACGGATTTTTAGCCTCCAAAAGATTGGTTTCTTTACCCGATTTTGTTGCCACCACATCTACCACATTGGGGATATTGGTATTGGAATATTGGTCTATATAATAGGTTTTGTTGGTGCTTAGGTAGGTATCGTGTACGCCAGATTCGTCGGTGATTTTTTCTGTTTTTCCAGATTTGATATCCACGGCATAGAGGTGATTGTCTAGTCCTTTGTTAGCCGTTCCTTTATACCAAATTTTGTTGTCTTTGAAATCGATAAATTCTAAGACCACTACATCTTGATACCCTAATTTTTTCAATAGCTTACCATTGGTGTTGTAGAGGTAAAACTGTCTGTAGCCATCTTTATCCGTAAGGTAGGCAAACTCATTTCCGTTGGCAGGGTTAAAGTACAATGGGTGCTGAGGTTCTACATACTTATTGGATTTTTCTTCAAACAAAGTAGCGATAAATTTCCCATCTTTAGCGTGGTATTTGTTGAGTTTCAGATGGTCTTGTCCGCGGTTGAGCACGCCTACATATACCGTTTCGCTATCCGCACCCCAAGTTACCGCTGTGAGGTATTGCTCTTTTGGCAATCCGGTTTGTAATGTTGTATAAGTTTTGTTTTCAATATCAAAAACCACCAAAGTTACCTCCTCGCTTTTCTCACCAGCCATAGGGTATTTAAGGTCGTTTTCTGTAGCGATTCTCGTGCTGAAATCTACCAAAGGGTAGTGGGCAACCATTGTTTCGTCTTTTCTGTAATACAATAGTTTTTTACCATCGGGGCTAAACCACATTCCTCGGTTGATACCAAACTCCTGACGGTGCACATAGTCGCTACCGTTGAGGATGGCTTTGTCTTTATCTTGCGTTACCTGTGTAAGCGTTCCAGCCTCATCGGTCAAAACAATGTTGTTATCGATAAGCCAAGCGGCATATTTTCTGTCTTTTGAAAAGATTTGGTTTTTAGCATCGTTGCCCAAGGCAAAGGCAGAAGTGATTTTCTTACTGTTGCTATCGTAAATCACATCGTATTGGTGCGATTTTGAAGCCACTTTAAACTGAATCACGCCATCAGAAAGCCATTCGTATTCGTAAGGGAAAATGTTGAGCGAAAAGGTATCTGAAGGGAATTTTTGTTTCAAAGCCTCTTGAATATCGTTTTTAGAAAGCAAGGCGTTCGACTTCCAGTTGGTATCTGCCGAAGCTACCATTAGCTGTTGATAATCATTGCTTAGATGTGTAAATGCTTTATCGTTTTTCCATTGAGGAGCCACGATGTTTTCTGCTCTAAACGAGGTGTAGGCACCCGATGTAGCCTCAGCAATGGTGAGATTTCTTTGCGAAAATCCCCAAAAACCACTGAGTAAAAAGGCAAAAATTGTTATTTTTTTCATTGGAACATTTTATTTTTAGCGAAGATATAAATTGTAGGGTAATAAAAAAAGGAATATTGGAATTAGTTGATGGTTGTTGGTCGTCGGTGGCTGGTGGTTTCCCCTTCGGGGTTAGGGGGCTTGTCCTTTGCGGTAAAAAATATCAATTGCTAAAAATCGTAGAGAGGGAATGTACAATGAGATTATTTTACCTCTAATTCTTTGAATATTTCAACCTTAAACCTTGAATCAAATTATGCAGGGGGCTTTAAGCGGTAATTCCATTTATCATACGAAATGCTGTCCCTGCAAGATTTTTTTAATTTGGCTAAAGCCTTTTGGACAAGACATATCAAAAGTCGGGTTAAAACCCGACCCTATTGAAAAAAATCATCAACCGCTAAGATGACAAGAATCGCAAAGCTCTATGTAAAGACTCCTGCGGAAACTTCCGAAACCTTCTCGCCGCTCAGAAAGACACTTGCGGAAACTCCGCAAGGCTCTCGCTGTAAAGAAAGACTCCTGCGGAACTTCCGAAACCTTCTCGCCGCTCGGAAAGACACTTGCGGAAACTCCCGCAAGGCTCTCGCTGTAAAGAAAGACCCCTGCGGGATACTCCGTAGCTTTGTTAGCATTGGGAAACCGCCTTGTGGTAACTCTGCTACCCTCTAAGTGTGGTGGTTATTAGAGAAGATTACTTTCTAAACTTTATATCCCAGCTTGCCCCGAGGTGAAACCATCGCTTAGGCATTGGCACGCCAAAGGCTTCTACATAGTCTGCATTGGTAAGGTTGTTGATGAGGACATACACCGTCCAGTTGTCTTTCTGGAAACTCAGTTTTTCATCTAAAAGATTGTAGCTATAGCCCGTGATGCGTTCTTGGTAACGGTAGGTTAGCTGATTATGGAAGTATTTGCCCAGTTTAGCGTCCCATTTTGCTACCAACTGATGGCGAAAATGCTCTGCTAAGTATTTGGAGAAGCTGGTTTGCTGGTCTATTTTGGTATCAATATAAGTATAGCCTACGGAGAATTTTTCTGCTAAGCCGTGGAATCGTTGGCTGATTTCTGCATCTATACCTTGCGTGAAGAGGTTGCCCACATTCTGAGAACGCCATTGGTCGGCAGTAGCATTTCGCACCCAATCGATGCCATTTTTAGAATCTCTCACGAAGTAGCTGGCTTTAATTTCGGTGTTGTTTTTAAGGAATTGATAACCTGCTTCGTAGGAAATGGCACTTTCTGGTTTTAGGTCTGGGTTGCCCAGTTCGGTACCGCTAATGTAGTACATATCAAAAAATGAAGGCACTCTATTTACTTTGGCAAGGTTTCCAAAAACTTTATGCCCATCACCCAACTGATAGCCTACATCAATACCTGGATAAAAATAGTTGCCAGAGTTGCTGATATTAGCCCAAGAGATGCCGGGGATAATGGTAAGCTTATCATCTAGGAGAGAGAATTTGTGCTCTGCAAAACCTTCTACAATGGTTCTATCTTTCTTGCCAATGCTCCAGTTTTGGGTGGTAAAGGTGGTTACATTATGGCTGCTCAGAAACTCTTTTCTTGCTGCTACACCTATCTCTGTAGTTCCCCAAGTGGAGGTATGGGCGGTATTGAGATTAAGCCCCACATTATTACCTATGGAAAGGTTTCGGTATCGGGCATAGTTGTTTCTATCAAAGGCGTACATATCTTGCCCTCTACGCCAAAATGCGGAGGTATTGATAGCCCATTGTTGCCATTGGGTTTGATAGCCTACGCTCACTATACTGGCTTGGGTCTCTTCGTATTGCTCAGTAGCTTTGGGGCTAGAGTAAAATCCGTTGGCTCCAAATTTTTTCTCTATAAAACCCGCTTGTAGATTGAGGTTTCCGTTGCCCAATGCTATTTTGGACTGATAAAATGCATTGCGAATGTCATAGTCTGTATTATACCTATAACCTTCGGAAGATTGGCTATTAATCTGGAATAGATTCTGCACCTTATCGTTTCCGAAAGTGGCACTTAGCCCCATCCCGAAAGTGGAAAAATCCCCAGCATTAGCCGATATTTTCACGGATTCTTGTCCTGATGTTTTGGTGATGATATTGATAACGCCAGAGAAAGCGTTGTTTCCAAATTTACGAGCCGCTGGACCTTTGAAGATTTCTATTTTTGCCACATTGGATAGGTCCACAGGGATATTCATCGTATTATGCCCCGTCTGTGCATCATTGAGCCGAACGCCATTAATCATTACCAAGACTTGCTCAAAAGACCCACCACGGATGCTGATGTCACTCTGCACGCCATTGGCACCTCTTCTTTGCACATCTATCCCGCTGAACTGCTGTAGCAAATCTTCTATACTGGTGGCAGGGCTGTTTTTAATCTGTTGTTGGTCTATCACGATGACATTTTCCACCACTTTAGCGTAAGGCGTGGAAAGGGTTCTCCCACTTAAAGCGATTTCATCAATGGTTTGCTCTTGGCTCTGTGCAAAATAAAACCCTGCACAAAGCAGTAGATTAACGGATAATAGTTTGATTTTCATTTTTATTATTTTTTTTGATTTATTAATTTTATTTCAGCAATAAAGGATAATCTTTGGAACTTGTCCTAAATACCCATCAAAGCCCGCAAAAATACAGAAAAAGTTTTTAATGCTATCCGATGCATAGGTGATTATTCAAAGGCATTTATAGATAGCCATTTAAAATTTGTAATTTCTGCAATAGTTTTTTCCGTACTTTTGTAGGTCTTAATTTCAACAATGGCTAAAATGTCTAAAGCAGAATCAATTGATATAAAAAAAGAAATCTTTGTAAAGAATGCCCATCTTAATAATCTGAAAAACATAGATGTACTTATTCCCAAAAATAAGTTGGTAGTCATCACAGGGGTATCGGGTAGCGGAAAATCTTCTCTGGCATTTGATACCATCTATGCAGAGGGACAACGCCGCTATGTGGAAAGCCTTAGCTCCTATGCTCGACAGTTTCTGGGCAAACTAGAAAAACCAAAGATAGACGATATCAAAGGCTTAGCTCCTTCTATTGCCATTCAGCAGAAGGTTATTTCTTCCAATCCTCGCTCTACTGTGGGAACTTCTACGGAGGTTTATGATTATCTCAAGTTGCTTTTTGCGAGAATTGGGCGTACTTTTTCTCCTATTTCTGGCGAAGAAGTAAAGAAAGATAGCGTTTCTGATGTGATAGATTTCATTAAGCATCAGAAAAAGGGTAGTGTTTTTTTGCTTAGAGCTCCTTTGGCTTTTGAAAAAGACCACTTTTCTGCCTTGCTCAATCAGTTGAAAGTTTCAGGCTTTACAAGGTTAGAAATCAATGGTAATATCGCAGGGATTGAAGATTTGGAGAGTTTCGGATTTGTCCCAGAAAATGATATGGATATCCACCTCATCATTGATAGATTTTCTTACGAAGAGGATGAAAGTTTTCTTCAACGATTGGCCGATTCTATCCAAATGGCATTTTATGAAGGTCACGGCTTTTGCTCCTTAAAAGAAATTGCTACTGAAACCTCAAAACTCAAACCTCAAAATTTAATTCTAAAATCTTTTTCTAATAAATTTGAATTAGACGGAATAGAGTTTTTAGAGCCTAATGTTCACTTTTTCAGTTTTAATAATCCCTATGGAGCTTGCCCAAAGTGTGAAGGCTATGGCAAAGTAATCGGGATAGATGAAGACTTAGTAGTACCCAATAAAAGGCTATCACTTTTTGAAGATGCTGTAGTATGCTGGAAAGGGGATACAATGCAGGAATGGAAAAAAGAATTTATAAAAAAAGCCGTAGATTTCCCTATCCATAAACCCTACTTTGAACTGAATAAAGAACAAAAAAACTTGCTTTGGAAAGGAAATGGGAATAAACATTTTCCTTGTTTGGATAATTTTTTCCAAATGCTGGAAGAGAACCTTTATAAAATTCAATATCGGGTAATGCTGTCCCGCTATAGAGGGAAAACCACTTGCCCTACCTGTGAAGGACTTAGACTACGCCCCGAAACTCAAAATGTAAAGATAGACGGGCATACCATCCAATCGCTTGTGGAGTTGCCATTGGATGAGCTTTTACCCATTATTCAGAATCTAAAACTTACGGATTATGAACAAGAAGTTGCCAAGCGATTGGTCTATGAAATCACCACAAGATTAGACTTTTTATTGAAAGTAGGTTTGGGATATCTCACCTTAAACCGAACTTCTAATACCCTTTCTGGTGGGGAATCCCAAAGAATTAACTTAGCCACCAGTTTAGGAAGTTCTTTAGTGGGCTCTATCTATATTCTGGATGAACCTAGCATTGGTTTGCATTCTCGCGACACCGAAAACCTCATTGGGGTTCTCAAAAAACTTCGCGATTTGGGAAATACCGTTATTGTAGTAGAACACGATGAAGATGTGATGCGTGCCGCGGATTATATCATAGATATTGGACCAGAAGCGGGATATTTGGGCGGAGAGCTAGTGTTTTCTGGAAACTTTGACGCCTTGAAAACCGCCAATACGCTTACTTCCCAGTACCTCACAGGAAGATTAACCATTGAAGTTCCTAAGCAAAGGAGAAAAGCCAAAGAATTTATTCACATAAAGGGAGCGAGGCAAAATAATCTAAAGAATATTGATGTGAAAATCCCGATGGAAATGCTCACTGTGATTACTGGTGTCTCTGGAAGTGGAAAATCTACGCTAATGAAGGAAATTCTGGCTAATGATATTCAAATCCAACTGGAAATGGGAGGAAAAAAAGGAGATTACGATAGCGTAGCGTTTCCTAAGCACCTCATTAAAAATATAGAACTGATAGATCAAAATCCTATTGGGAAATCCTCTCGTTCCAATCCCGTTACCTATCTTAAAGCGTACGACGATATCCGAGATTTGTTTGCCAAGCAAAAAATTTCCAAGGCAATGGGGTATAAAACCAAGCACTTTTCCTTTAATGTAGATGGCGGGCGATGTGATGCTTGCAAGGGCGAAGGCGTTATCAATGTATCAATGCAGTTTATGGCAGATATAGAGTTGGAATGCGAAGAGTGTAAGGGAACGCGTTTCAAGCCAGAGATATTGGAAGTGAAATTTGACGAAAAAAACATTTCCGATATTCTAAAAATGACGGTGGATGATGCCATTACCTTTTTTGGCGATAATAAGGAAAATAAAATTGTTACCAAACTAAAACCCTTGCAAGAGGTAGGGCTGGGCTACTTGCAGTTGGGGCAAAGTTCATCCACCCTTTCTGGTGGGGAAGCTCAGCGTGTGAAGTTGGCGTCGTTTTTAGTTAAGGGTGTTACCACAGAAAAATCCCTTTTCATCTTTGATGAGCCCTCTACGGGCTTACACTTCCACGATATCAATAAACTGATGAAATCCCTACAAGCATTGATAGAACTGGGACATTCGGTGATTGTCATAGAGCATCAGCCAGACATCATCAAGTGTGCCGATTGGATTATAGACATAGGTCCCGAAGCAGGAAAACACGGTGGTAGCATCGTCTTTGAAGGAACGCCAGAGGAAATTGTGAAATGCGAGAAATCGCTTACAGGGAAGTTTTTAAAAAGAGAAATGTAGATATCATCAATAGCGTCGGGCTTTAGCCCGATGCCCCAATAAAAAAGCAAAAGGCTTTAGCCCAATAATTCGGTTAAAGCCTTTTTTATGCTTTTGCAAATGAAGCTTTATTCTAATCTAAATAAAATGCCCTTCGGGAAAATCCCGAAGCTTGTTTCACCATTGCGAGAGCCATCGGGAAAAATTTTTGAGTAGAAAACATTGTGAAATGCCCCTCGGGGAAATCCCGAAGCCTGTTTCACCATTGCGGGAGCCTTCGGGAAAACCCCGATGGTCATTTCAGCAAGGGGGAAGCTTCGGGGAAATATTTTTAATATAAATTTGACTGATTTGATGTATTTTTATAATTTTATAAAGTAAAAATTATATAATATAAAAAACAAGTATAACAATCAGCATTGTCGAGAAGGTAGATGTATCAGCAAAAAGTGAAATTGCCTTGGTGGTAAGGCACCATAAAAAACTCCTCCTTATTTTCAAAGGAAGAGTTTTTTTAATAATTGGTAAAATGTTTACACTATACCTTCAATAATTCAATAGTTCGTTCAGGATTTTCGCTGCTAAATACGGCGTTACCTGCCACCAAAACATCAGCACCAGCATCAAAGAGTTTGTGAGCATTATCCAAATTCACTCCGCCATCTACTTGGATAAGGGCTGTGGAGCTATTGGCTAAAATCAAATCTTTGGTTTCAGCAATTTTCTTGTAAGTATTTTCAATGAATTTTTGTCCACCAAAGCCAGGGTTTACACTCATTAGTAATACCAAATCGACTTCGGAAATAATGTCTTCCAGCATCAGAACGGGTGTGGAAGGATTCAGAACAACGCCTGCCTTAGCTCCTTTATTTTGGATGAAATGAATAGTTCTGTGTAGGTGGGTACACGCTTCATAATGGACGGATACCAAATCTGCACCGTGATTGATGAACTCTTCTACATACTTCTCTGGTTCTACAATCATCAGGTGAACATCTACAAATTTCTTGGCGTGTTGCTGTACGGTTTTCATCACGGGGAAACCGAAAGAAATATTGGGTACGAAACGCCCGTCCATCACATCAATATGAAACCAATCTGCTTGGGAGTTATTAATCATTTCTATATCTCTCTGCAAATTTCCAAAGTCTGCCGAAAGCAATGAGGGAGCAATGAGTTTATTTTTCATTTTTTTTTATTTTAATTATTGAGTTTTGTAATAAGTTTTGAGTGTTAAGTGTTAAGTTTTGAGTTTAAAATCGGTAGTTAATTGTAAATGGTTAGTAGTTTGCCATTTGTTAGAAAGCTAAGATGCTAGATAGTTAGAGAATTAGAATTATTTCTTCTTTCTCCAAAAACTCAAAACTCAAAACTCGTCTAATGGTATTTCAATTTCATTGTAGGTTTTATCTTCAATAGGGTTTCGTAGATGAGTCGGATTACATTCTTTACATCTTCTTTA
Source organism: Bergeyella porcorum (assembly GCF_042427575.1). Lineage (NCBI taxonomy): Bacteria > Pseudomonadati > Bacteroidota > Flavobacteriia > Flavobacteriales > Weeksellaceae > Bergeyella > Bergeyella porcorum. The sequence continues at coordinate 167,385 of NZ_JBHMFD010000001.1, read as the reverse complement.
TCCACCATCTCTACAGTGGTGTGCATATATCTTAGCGGTAATGAAATCAATGCACTTGGAACGCCCCCGTTGGAGTGGGCAAAAACATCCGTATCCGTACCCGTTACTCTGCTAGAAGCGGCTCTCTGGAACGGAATATTTTTCTCCTTTGCTGTATCTACAATCAGTTCGCGGATGTTATGATGTACACTTGGTGCAAAAAACACCACAGGACCATCACCACATTTTTGGTCGCCTTCTTTTTTCTTGTCAATCATTGGGGTAGAGGTATCGTGGGTAACATCTGTAATGATGGCGATATTCGGCTTAATGGTATCGGCAATCATATCTGCTCCATAAAGTCCTACCTCTTCCTGCACAGAATTAACGATATACAAACCAAAAGGCAATTTGTCTTTATTTTCCTTGATGAGCCTTGCCACTTCGGCAATCATAAAACCACCAATTCTATTATCCAAAGCACGGCATACAAAATAGCGGTCGTTCATTTCAAAGAATTCATCAGGGTAGGTAATCATACAGCCTACTTCAATGCCCAAATCCAAAACTTCTTGCTTGGTTTTAGCACCACAGTCTATAAAAATGTTTTCTATTTTGGGCGTAACTTCCTTCTCAGCTCCAATTCTGGTATGGATGGCAGGCCAACCGAAAACACCTTTCACAATGCCTTTTTCACCGTGGATGTTCACGATTTTGGATGGGGCTATCATCTGGTCAGAGCCACCATTTCTAATCACATAGATGAGTCCATCATCAGAAATATAATTGACATACCAAGAGATTTCATCAGCGTGGGCTTCTATTACCACTTTAAACTCAGCTTTGGGATTAATCACCCCATACGCAGTGCCATAATGGTCTACCTCTATTTTATCTACAAAGGGTTTTAGATACTTCATCCAGATTTCTTGCCCAGCTCTTTCATAGCCTGTAGGAGAAGCCACATTAAGGTACTCTTCTAAAAATTTCAAAGATTTTTGTTCAAATTTCATTAAAAGGAATGTTTTTTGTAGGGTTAAAGTTTCACTTAATAGCGATGTAAAAGTAATGAAATTCTATAATATATTCTGCATCTCTTTTTTGTTTTTAAGTTTAGAGGCTTATTCGCAGAAAGATGTTTTGGCAAAACCCTTGAATCAGTATCCCCAAGAAGCTCTTCAGAAAGATGAGTTTGGGAATCTATATTACTATGATGCAAGGCAAAAAGCTAAGATTTATGAAATTAATGGCGAAACAGTAGTGGTGATGGATGAGCTGGTGCTACAGAAAAAACCTATTTTTAATAATCAGCTGGACAAAAATTATTATTACTTTATTAATAAAAAACTCAATAGAGTCTATCCGCTATTTTTAACCGCTTTGCAACAGTATCGGGATTTGAATACGATAACTTCTTCAATGGAAGATGGAGAAAAACGCCGATTTCTACGCCAAAAACAAGAGGAATTGGCAGACCAATATGAAGCTCAACTAAGAGACCTTACCACCACCGAGGGGCAAGTGTTCGCAAAACTGATGAACAGAGCAACGGGTAAAACGGTCTATGAAATCATCCGAGAATTGCGTGGCGGCTGGAGTGCTTTTTGGTGGAATGTGAAGGGAAAAGCAGCAGACATAGAGCTGAAAAGAGAGTATAATCCTCGTCTTTATAGAGAGGATGAGTTTTTGGAATCTTTATTGCAAAGCAATTGGAATGTAGGATATCTAATGCCTTATCCTGGTTATCAGGATTTTAAGGTGAAGCGGTAAGAGCTAAAATTCAAAGTTTTAAAATTTAATGTTCAAAATTTAAAGATTTTTCAATTTTTCAAATACAATTTTATCGATAGGTAATGTGAATGGATTTTCATCTTGTATGGAAATCCATTTAATTTGGCTAATGCTAGGATCTGTGATGTTCAGTTGTTGTAGATTCACAATATCTACCTGATAGTAAATGGTAAGCAGTTGCTCATTTTCACGGAAACGCGATGCTACAAAATCTTCTTGAGTATAAAAGTGTTGGATATTATCAATTTTAAGATTCAGCTCTTCTTCAAACTCACGATGAAGGCAGTCTATAAGCCCCTCTCCAAACTCCAATCCACCCCCAGGGAGCTTGATAAGGCGTTCCCCAGCATACATTTCATCCAAAACCAAAATTCTCTGATTTTGAATGCAGATACCATATACTCTTACATTAATATTAGGATTCATAAGTAATATTGATTTTTAGCCAATTATCGTTTCCAAGCATTCAGCATTTCTCGCTTTCCCGGAGGGCCTTGCAATTTTTCCACTTCAAAATGAAGACCTTGTAAAATTCTTCTCACACTGCCTTTGGAAGAGTAGGTGGTAAGCAGTCCTCCAGAGCTCATTTTATGAGCAACCAATTCAAAAAGAGGCTGTTCCCAAAGGTCTGGCTGTACTCTAGCACCAAAACAATCAAAGTAAACCAAATCTATATCAGGAAGGGCAATATCAGAAAGTTGGAAAAAATCGGTTTCTATTTTGGTGAGGAAAAAATTGGGAATTATTTCCACGGATTCTCCCCACGGTGTCTGGTGAATTTTATGGTTTATCTCCGTCAATAATTCATCATCAAAGAGTGATGCGTAGTCTAATTCTTCGATTTCGGAGGGTAAAACGGGATATTTTTCCAGTCCAAAATAATGGATGATGGTATTTTTTTTTGTTTTTAAAAATTCATCAATTGTCACCAAAACATTAAGACCTGTTCCTAAACCTAATTCTAAAATATTAATTTCCTTTTTTTCTATGCGATTTAATCCGTTTTTTATAAATACGTGTTTAGCCTCCTGTAATGCCCCGTGATGAGAATGATACCCTTCATTTAACTCATTGATAAATAAAGTTTTACTGCCGTCGTTAGTGATTTTTATCTCTCTTTTCATAATATTTATTTGCCAAAATTAAATTAAATTTATAAATTTAGAAAATTAAAAATATACAATTAAACCTATAAATTTTTGCTAAAAAAATGATAATAGAAAAATCTTCAAATCCAAGAATTGGAAACTTTGATCCGGAAAATTTTGACTTCGGGGATCACTTTATAGACCATATGGTAATCTGTGAATATGAAAACGGGCAATGGAACGAGCCTAAAGTAATGCCTTATGGGCCTCTTAGTTTTACCCCAGCTAATATGACTTTCAACTACGGACAGGCGTGTTTTGAAGGGATGAAGGCATATAAAGATAAGGAGGGGGATGTATTTTTGTTCAGACCAGAGAAAAATTTCAAGCGTATCAACAAGTCTGCGGTGCGTTTGGCAATGCCAGAGGTACCAGAGGAAGTCTTTATGAACGGGCTAAAAGCTCTGATGGATGTGGATAGAGCGTGGATACCTAGTGCAGAAGGCACATCACTTTACATTCGTCCGCTGATTTTTGCTACAGAAGAAGCTCTAAAAGCAAGAATTTCCAATAAATATATGTTTGCTATTGTAGCAACGCCTGTGAAGAGTTATTATACCAAACCAGTTTCTGTAAAAATTTCAGATTATTATTCTAGAGCAGCAAGTGGTGGAGTAGGAGCAGCGAAAGCAGCAGGAAACTATGCAGGAGCATTTTATCCTACGCAATTGGCAATCAAAGAAGGCTACGAGCAGGTGATTTGGACAGATGATGCTACCCACGAGTATTTTGAAGAAAGTGGAACAATGAATGTCTTTGTGAGAATTAATAATACCATATACACGCCTAAAACATCAGATAAAATATTAGACGGTGTTACCAGAGACAGCTTTATCCAATTGGCTAAACGCAGAGGTATAGAAGTGGTAGAAGGTGATGTTAAAGTGAAAGATGTATTGGACGCTCACGCAAAAGGAGAGCTTAAGGAAGTGTGGGGAGTAGGAACCGCAGTAGTAACCAGTGTTTTTGAAGCTTTAGGATACAAAGGTGAAAAGTATGAGTTACCAAAACTGCCAGAAGGAGAAAGCTATGCAATGTTGCTGAAAAAAGATTTGGTGGATATCCAAACCAATGTAGCAGAAGACCCATTTGGATGGAGAGTGAAAGTAGAGGAAGGCTTCGCAGAAACTTTATAAATTAGGATTAAACCATCTATAAAAAGTACAATCTTTCCCTCCTTAGGAAAAGATTGTGCTTTTTTCTTTTGTGAATTATAATGAAAAAATTGTATTTTCGCGTTTGTAATTTATGAAAAAGGTATTGGTTTTCGTTTTGCTATCTGCGGTGGTCTCTTGTATAAAGCAGACGCCCCATCCTCCTGTAGGAGGAATTCTATCTAAGGAAGATTTGAATATTTCTAAAAATCGTTCAAAATTACTGAATGAAATGGAAATAAAGCAGATACAAGATTGGATACAGAACCAAAAACAAAGTTTTTATCCTATGGGGCTTAATTATTGGACAAATGTAGCCCTTCTTTCTCAGAGAGCCAAGAAACAAGATGGAGAAATCGTTTCTTATCAATATGATGTTTACGATTTTGATGGTACAAAGATGTATGAAAAACCAGTAGAAAAACAATCTGTTTTCTTGGGAAAATTTGAGGAGCTAAGGGCGGTGGAAGATGCCGTACGTTATTTAGAACAAGGGGAAGAAGCTACCCTTTTGGTGCCATCTGTTTTGGGCTTTGGAACTTATGGTGATGGAGATAAAATTTCTAATGATATGCCTCTAATCATTAAACTAAAAATATTAAACTGAGAGAATGATAACAAAATCAAAATTAATTTTAGCATTAGCGTCTGTATCGCTAATAAGTTGTACACCAATATATAAGAAAATGAATGTAGAAAAACAATTGTACGAAAGCCTAAGTGATGGGCTCTATGCCAACTTGCAAACCTCCAAAGGAGATATGCTGGTAAAGTTTGAAGATGAAAAATCACCTGTAACCGTGGCCAACTTCGTAGGCTTGGCAGAGGGTAAAATTGAAAACACATCAAAGAAAAAAGGAGAGCCTTACTATGATGGAACCATCTTTCACAGAGTGATTGAAAACTTTATGATTCAAGGTGGTGACCCAAAGGGAACGGGAATGGGCGACCCAGGGTATAAGTTTGAAGATGAAAAAAATGACCTAAAACACACAGGAAAAGGCTTCTTATCTATGGCAAACTCTGGACCCAATACCAATGGTTCTCAGTTTTTCATCACTCAAGTGGCAACGCCTTGGCTTGATGGAAAGCACACCATCTTCGGAAAAGTGGTAAGTGGGGAAACCGTGATTGATGAAATCGCAAAGGTAGAAAAAGGAGCTCAGGATAAGCCGAAAGTAGATGTGGTATTAGAAAAAGTATCTGTATTCGGGAAAGGAGATGCTTACAAAAATTATGATGCCGCCAAGGTATTTGAAGAAGGAAAAGGAAAAATACAGGAGAAAAACAAAGCGTTTGTAGCCAAGCAAGAGGAAGAAGCTAGAAAAAAATTAGAAGAACTAAAGGCTGGTATGGAAACTACAGCGTCTGGTTTAATGTACAAAATCACTAAAAAAGGAGAAGGAAAAAAAGCGGAGAAAGGTAATGTGGTAGCTGTGCACTACGCTGGAAAATTGACCAACGGAATGGAGTTTGACAATTCTTTCAAAAGGGGAGAGCCTATTGAATTTCCTGTAGGTAACGGAATGGTTATCAAAGGATGGGATGAGGGAATTTTATTGCTCAATGAAGGTGACGAAGCTACATTCCTTATTCCGCCAGATTTAGCCTATGGTGCAAGAGGTGCAGGAGGGGTAATTCCACCAAATGCTTGGTTGATTTTCGATGTAAAATTGGAAAAAGTAAAGTAATATTTTAACCATCAAAACCGTTTCGTAGTCTGAAACGGTTTTTTTTATACCCTGTGTAAAGGTTTTAAAATTTTAAATTTAGTCATTGGAAAATATTTAATTGGTAATATTAAATACTTGAAATATGAAAGCTTTTATTAAAATTTTATTTTTAGGCGGTGTAGTGTTTACTTTGAGTTCTTGCTATACCTCTTCGCAAGGGACGGTTTATGGGGCTCCAGATGGCACCATCTATCGTAGTGGTGAAGTGTATAGAGATCGCAACGGAAATGTGTACAGAGATGGCGTCATTGTAAGAACTAACAATAGAAAACATCTTCCTCCAGGACAAGCTAAAAAAGTTTATGGAGGTGACGCTAAAGATTATGCCCCTGGACAACAAAAGAAAAAACACCATAAACACAATAAAGATGGGCATAAAAAAGGAAAGAATAAAAATAGAAGGTAATGGCTCAATTTGAAAATCCCTCGCATATCTTGATATGTGAGGGATTTTGATGATATTAATAAAGATTTTAACCTTTTAGATTCCTAGCTTTTTAACATAAATAATCTATCCTTTCAATTTTCAATAGGGTAGGGTTTTACCGCGACTTTTAAGATAGTTTTTCCAAAAGGCTTTAGCCTAATTAAAAAATCTTGCTATGATAGCACACATTCTAAGCGGAAAATAGTGTGCTTAAAACCTAATGCGTAATCAAAGTTTTTTATTAGATAGCTTTAGAAATCTATAAACCAATAAAATAGCAGAAATAGTAAGCCCTAGACCTAAGGCAATCCACATTCCAAAAGCTCCCATATTAAGCGTTACACAGAGGAAATAGCCCAGTGGGATGGTAATCACCCAATAGGAAATAAATGTGATGTAGCTTGGTATTTTTACATCTTGGATGCCCCTCAAAATTCCCAAAGTGGTCACCTGTATACCATCCGAAAGTTGGAACAATGCCGCAATAATCAGAAGTTTTGATGCCAATTGGATAACTTCTATATCTTCCTTTTTGGTAAAATAAGTGGGTAAAATATCTCTCCCGATGATGAAGACCAAGCCGCAAATTGCCATAAAAATGAAAGTCAGTTTCAGATTATTGATGCCAATAGCTCTTAGTTCTAAAAAATTTCTTTCTCCAAATTTTCTTCCCACCATTACCGTAGAAGCTACGCTAAAACCTACACACAGATTGAAGGTAAACGAAGCCATACTCAGGGCAATCTGATGAGAGGCTATATCCTTAGCCGAAACCAAACCACAGATGAACGCAGCTCCTGCAAAAGCCGTCACTTCAAAAAACATTTGCAAAGCTGTAGGAAGTCCCAATTTTAACATTTTAGAAAACATCGATTGCGTGAAGAGAGAGATTTTTAAAGAAAAATCCTTAATGTAGCGTCTTGTGGTATTATGGTTTAGCATTACAAAAAATAGAAATACCACCATAAATACCCTTGCAACCAAAGTAGCCAATGCTGAGCCTTTAACACCCATTGCAGGAAAACCAAACATCCCTTTGATAAAAACATAATTAAGAGCAACATTGATGACATTGGCAATGATAGTTGCCTTGGTAACTCCAATGGTAAAGCCGAGACCTTCTGAAACTTCTCGCATTGTCTGAAACATCATAAATGGAATAATGCTGAATGCCATTACAGTAAGAAAAGTGGTAGTATCTGGAATAATTTCTTTGGGCTGGTCTAGATGGTAAAGAAGTGGACGAAATAGCAGCAAAAGCACCATTAGGACAAAACCAACAGCGATATTCAGTACAAAACCGTGGCGAAATACGGAGTTGATTCTGCTATGGTCATTCTGAGAATGAGCTTCGGAAACCAAAGGCGGTATGGCAAAGGAAATTCCCAATCCGAAAATGAACATAGAGAAAAATAGTGCATTGCCCAGAGAAACTGCAGCTAAGGCATTAGACCCTAAAAGATTTCCTACAATGATATTATCAAAAAGGTTTACAGAAACTTGTCCCAATTGCGTGAGCATTACAGGAAGAGCCAGTTTTAGGGTTTCTTTTGTATAGTTTTTATTAATGAAAATCATAATCGAAAAAAATCAATTTACAAAGGTAATAAAATAGAATATAGCTTAAATGCACGAAATTATGTTTTGAATACATTTACTAAATAGTATACTAATTATCAATGTGTTAAAGTTTACCTTCAATTACTTTAATAGGGAATGGCGAAAATATAAATTACTAGTTATTAACGGATTGTAAATTTTGTGCGTTTATTTAAGGAGGCATTCATTTTTAGGAGGTACATTTATAGGGGTACTGATGATGGGGCTTCAAAGTTTAACTTTTCATAGTCTATTATAAAATGGACGTGATATATTTTTATCGGTCAGTAGTGATAAAAAATGATAAAATTCATATACTTTCATCAGGAAATATCTTAGTAGCTCCATATTTTTTCAGAATTACAAGGATTTTATTTTAGGCTAAAATAGAGAGGTTTTTAATGTAATATTTTGATAATTAGTTTTTTAAATACTGTTTCGTAACTCATTTGTTCAATTATGATTTTTTTCATAATTTTATTGGCAAATGAAATCTAATATGGCTAAAAAGAAGAAAGACTTTGGAATTGAAAAGACATTAAAAAAATTAGGAATTAAGGAAGAGAACAAAGGTGTTTCCGTAGGTGGAAAGTTTTTTGCGAGTGGAAAGACCATAGAAAGTTACTCTCCTACAGACGGAAAACTAATTGCAAAGGTAAAGTGCGGTAACCAGAAAGATTATGATAAGGTATTAGATGCCGCTAAAGAAGCTTTTAAAACATTTAGGCTAATGCCTGCTCCTAAAAGAGGAGAAATTGTTCGTCAGTTTGGGAATAAGCTGAGGGAGTACAAAGAAGATTTAGGAAAGTTGGTCTCCTACGAAATGGGAAAATCCCTACAAGAAGGCTTGGGCGAAGTGCAAGAGATGATAGACATTTGTGATTTTGCTGTGGGGCTTTCTCGCCAATTGCACGGCTTTACAATGCACTCTGAGCGATTGGCTCACCGTATGTATGAGCAGTATCATCCAATGGGGATTGTGGGCGTTATCTCCGCATTCAATTTTCCAGTGGCAGTATGGTCTTGGAATACCGCTTTGGCGTGGATTTGTGGTAATGTAACCATCTGGAAACCATCAGAGAAAACTCCACTTTGTGCCATTGCTTGCCAGAATATCATTGCAGAAGTATTGAAAGAAAATAATTTGCCAGAAGGCATTTCGGGGCTTATTGTGGGAGATGCTACCCTTGGAGAACGCCTAGTAGATGATAAAAATATTCCTTTGATTTCCTTTACGGGTTCTACCAATGTGGGGAGAAAAGTAGGCGTAAAAGTCGCAGAGCGTTTCGGGAAATCCATTTTAGAACTGGGAGGTAACAATGCCATCATTATCACAGAAAATGCAGATTTGGATATGTCCATCATTGGTGCAGTGTTTGGTGCAGTAGGCACAGCAGGACAAAGATGTACCTCTACCCGCCGACTGATTATTCACGAGAATGTTTATGAAGAAGTAAAGCAGCGTTTGGTGAAAGCCTACGGTCAGCTTAAGATTGGAAATCCATTAGATGAAAGCAATCACGTAGGTCCACTGATTGATACCGATGCCGTGAAGCAATATGAAAATGCCATTGCCAAGTGTAAAAAAGAAGGAGGAAACTTTGTAGTAGAAGACGAAGTGCTTTCTGGGAAAGGTTATGAATCTGGCTGCTATGTAAAACCTTGTATTGCCGAGGTGCAAAATCAATTTGAAATTGTGCAACACGAGACTTTTGCCCCTATTTTATATTTGATGAAATACCAAAATTTGGAAGACGCTATTGAAATGCAAAATGATGTTCCACAGGGATTATCTTCTGCTATTATGACGCAAAATCTCCGTGAGGCAGAGTTGTTCCTATCCCACGCTGGTTCAGACTGTGGTATTGCTAATGTCAATATCGGGACCTCGGGAGCAGAGATAGGCGGAGCTTTTGGTGGTGAGAAAGAAACGGGTGGAGGTAGAGAATCTGGCTCTGATGTATGGAAATACTATATGAGAAGACAGACCAATACCATCAATTATAGTAAAGAACTTCCACTGGCACAAGGAATTAAGTTTGATATTTAAGAAGTTTAAAATCAAAGTTTTATATAATATTTAAATCTAATAACTAATAAAAAATCACAAAAATTATGCACGACGCAATTCAATCCAACAAGGTAGCTGCCAATAAAGTAAAAGAAACTCTATCAAGACACATCTTAGCAGATGGCTTTGATTTTGTGATGGATATGGAAAAATCTCACGGCTCTTGGATTCACGATAAAATTTCAGGAGAAGAATATCTGGATATGTTTTCTATGTTTGCCTCAGGAGCAATAGGCTATAATCATCCCTATCTGGTGAAGCATACAGAATGGCTCGGGAAAATGGCCATCAACAAACCAACTTTGGCAGATGTATATTCTGAAGAATATGCGGAGTTTATGGAAGTTTTTGAAAGGGTTGCTATTCCAAAACATTTACAGTATGCGTTTTTTATTTCTGGAGGAACCTTAGCGGTAGAAAATGCAATGAAGGCTTGTTTTGATTGGAAAACCAAAAAGAATTTTGCAAAAGATATAGAAGTAGAGGGGGATATTTGTATTCATTTTCGCCAAGCATTCCACGGGCGTAGTGGCTATACGCTGAGTCTTACCAATACTTTTGACCCAAGAAAATACCAATATTTCCCAAAATTTGATTGGCCTAGAATCCTCAATCCTCATTTGAATTATCCCATTACGGAAGAAAATTTGGAGGAAACCATCAAAAACGAACAGATTGCTTTGCTTAATATTCAGGAAGCCATTATTGCTAATCCTAATAGAGTGGCTTGCATCATCATAGAGCCAATTCAAGCGGAAGGTGGCGACCACCATTTTAGAGATGAATTTTTCCAAGGACTTAGAAAGATTTGTGATGAAAACGAGGTTTTGCTCATCTTCGATGAAGTACAGACGGGCATCGGGATGACTGGTAAAATGTGGGCACACGAGCATTTTTCGGTGCAACCAGATGTGATTTCTTTCGGGAAAAAAACGCAGGTATGTGGTATTTTGGCCAACAAGGAAAAATTTGACGAAGTCCCAGATAATGTATTCAGAGAAAGCTCAAGAATCAACTCTACTTTTGGAGGTAATTTTATCGATATGATGAGGCTCAAACTCATTCTAGAGGTTATAGAGCAGGAGAATCTGGTGCAACACGCAGAAGAGATGGGAGCTTATCTTTTGGAAGGACTTCAAAGATTGGAGCAGCAATATCCACAGTATGTTTCTGCTGCCAGAGGTAAGGGGCTAATGTGTGCTTTTAACCTACCAACAGCAGAGCTGAGAAATAAAGTTCAAAGCCAATTGTATCAAGATAAAGTGATTATCTTAGGATGTGGAGAGAGGGCATTAAGATTTAGACCTCATCTCAATGTTTCAAAAGATGAAATACAGACGGCTTTGGAACGATTGGAGCAAATTTTACAAAAAGAAATTTAAAATTATTTTGTAATATTGAATGAAAGATGTAATTTTATATCATCAAAAAAAATAAAATATGGAGAATAAAGCGAGAGTTTCAGTTTTTGAAAGTGAAATCCAACAAGAAATTCAATTGGTAAAGTCTAAGTTGGAAGATGCAGGGATAAAAAATTCCGTGGAAAATAAGTATATGACATTTACTACCACACCCACAGCTACTACACTAAAAGTAATGGTGGATTTGGAAGACGAGAAGAAGGCATTTGAGATTATAGATGCTTGGTTACAAGAGAAATAAATTATCCTAATAATAATTGTTTTCATAGTTTTAAATTTTATTACCTGAAGCAAGGCTTATCTAGAAAGTCTTGCTTTTTATATTTTTTGTTGATTTTAGTTCGGTTTTTACCGAACTAATTTTATATCTTTGTGGTCATTATGGGAGAAGTAAATACAGATATAACGCAATTGCGTGAAGAAATACTGAAAGAATCCGCAGCGTTCTATGGTGATTTTTATGGTTTGCCCCCTTTGGCATCAAAAATCAATTCATACCTGATGTTTGATTTCAATAGGGAAGGAAAAACCTTTGAGGAATTGGTAGAATATTTTTCTGCAAGTAAAAGTAGTATATCATCTAATCTTAATACATTATTATCATTACAGCTCATTAAAGATATTACAAAACCCAATCAAAGAAAGCGATATTTCATAACCAATGATGAGTTTGCAAAGATTAGGCTGAGCAATGTAGCAAAGCGATTGAGGAGAGAAGCAGATCTTTTAGAGAAAATAAGTGTTTATCAAGAAATTCTAAACAAAGGAGAAGCTTCAGGAATACAGAAGTTGAAAATCCAAAGCGAAATGTTGATAAAACACGCAGATAATATAGAAGAAACCATTAGAAAACTATAAAAATTCTGTTTTGAATGTAATGAAAGGCTTCTACTCCGCTCAGCCTGACAGAATATATCAAATTAAAATAAAAGACTTATAAAATAAATTTTAGTTATGAAATACCATTCGTTAATGTTTCCTATCATTATTGCTACGACGGCGGTAAGTTGTGGTAAAAAGGAAGACCCCAATGCTGCTATGGCCAACGTAGCAAAGCCTTATCCAGTAGTGAAGGTAGAAACCAAAAATATTACGGGCTATACTGAATATGCAGCCGATATTCAAGGGAAAGTAAACAATGCAGTACGGGCAAAAATCCAAGGATACATCACGCAAGTATTGGTAGATGAAGGACAATATGTAAAGGCTGGACAACCGCTTTTCAGGTTAGAAACCAATATTCTCAACGAAAATGCAGATGCTGCCCGTTCGGGAATTAGTTCAGCCAAAGCCAATGTTCAAGCTGCTAAAGCTGCTGTGCAAGCCGCACAGGTAGAGGTGGATAAACTGAAACCTCTGGTGGCTAAAAATATCATCAGCAATGTGCAATTGCAAACAGCACAAGCTAATTTGGCAAGTGCCAAAGCACAGCTTTCTCAAGCTCAGGCCGCAGAAGCTCAAGCGGTAGCTAACTATAAAAGCGTGGAGGCCAATATCAACTATTCCATTATTCGAGCTCCGATTTCTGGCGTGGTGGGTAAAATCAATTTCCGCGAGGGAAGTCTGGTAGGGCCTTCTGATGCTACGGCTATTACTACCGTATCGGACACCAAAGAGCTGTATGTTTATTTCTCGATGAACGAAAAAGAATACCTCGATTTCTTGGAAGGTTCGGTAGGAGCAACCGTTCCTGAAAAATTGAAAAATATGCCAATGGTAGATTTGATTTTAGCCAATGGGCAACCTTATTCTGAAAAGGGAAGGATACAAACTGTTACCGGGCAAATAGACCAAACCACCGGAACCATCCAGTTTAGAGTACTATTTAATAACGAAGCTAAACTCCTTAGCAATGGAAATAGCGGAAGAATTAGAATCCCGAAACTGTACAACAACGTATTGGCAATTCCAGAATCTTCTACCTATGAGCAGCAGCAGATTGTCTATGCCTACAAGGTAGATAAAGGTGTCGCCAACCCGGTAACTATAAAAGTTCGCGACCGTGTAGAGGGCTATATCGTTTTGGAAAGCGGACTAAAACAAGGTGATGAAATTGTGGCTCAGGGTGTTTCTTCTTTACAACCAGAAACAAAAATCACCCCGAAAGTTATTAATATGGATAGTTTAGTACAAGCAGTAAAACCTATTTTCTAAAACTATGATTAAGAAGTTTATCAACCGTCCGGTGCTTTCTACGGTAATTTCTATAATGATTGTAATTCTCGGTGTATTAGGGATTACTTCGTTGCCCATAGCTCAATATCCTAATATTGCACCTGTAACGGTATCGGTATCGGCTACCTATACTGGAGCCAATGCCGAAACAGTAATGAAGTCGGTAATAGTTCCTTTGGAGGAGCAAATCAATGGAGTAGAAGGTATGGATTATATTACCTCTACAGCGTCTAACAATGGTACTGCTACCATCAATGTGTATTTTAAACAAGGTTATGATGGCGATATTGCCTCGGTAAACGTGCAGAATCGCGTAGCCCGTGCCAACTCGCTATTGCCAAGTGAGGTAACCCGTGCTGGGGTAATTACACAAAAACAAAACCCTGGCAACTTGATGTTTATCAATTTCTATTCTGAAAATCCTGAAATAGACGATTTGTTTATTCAAAATTATATGAATATCAATATCATTCCTGCTCTCAAGCGTATTCAGGGAGTGGGTGATGCTTCTGTTTTTGGTGGAAAAGACTATTCGATGCGTGTTTGGCTCAAGCCTGAAAAATTGGCTGCCTATGGCTTGGTTCCGTCGGAAGTCACTTCAGCGATTACCTCACAGAGTTTGGAAGCAGCTTCGGGCTCTTTGGGACAAAATTCTGGAAATTCGTATGAATACATTATCCGATACAAAGGAAAATTCAACGAAGTATCCGAATACGAAAATATTGTGATTAAAGCCTTAGATGGTGGAAGAATCTTATACTTAAAAGATATAGCGGATATAGAATTGGGTTCGCTTTCGTATGCCAATTTTGCGAAAGTAAACCAATATCCATCGGTAGCAATGGGAATTTCACAAACCCCAGGGTCTAATGCTCGTGATATTATCAATGAAATAAAAGCTTATCTAGAATCTGCCGAAGGTTCGTTTCCTAAAGGAATGAAATACCGATTTAACTACGATGCTAATGAATTTCTAGATGCTTCTATTTCTAAGGTAATTACTACACTTTTAGAAGCATTCCTTTTGGTATTCATCGTGGTATATATCTTTTTACAAGATTTCCGTTCTACGCTTATTCCAGCGATTGCCGTACCGGTGTCTATTGTAGGAACATTTTTCTTTCTGTATTTATTTGGATATTCTATCAACTTGCTCACCTTATTTGCCTTGGTACTCGCCATAGGTATTGTGGTAGATGATGCCATAGTGGTGGTAGAAGCAGTACACGCCAAGATGGAAGGCGGAGGGCATAAGACGTCTAAATCCGCTACGATTGAAGCAATGGACGAAATCACGGGGGCTATTATTTCTATTACTCTAGTGATGGCAGCGGTGTTTATCCCCGTAACGTTTATTTCGGGGCCTACGGGTGTGTTTTACAAACAATTTGGTATCACACTTATTGTGGCTATTGCCATATCTGCGGTGAATGCCCTTACGCTCAGCCCTGTGCTTTGTGCTTTGTTGCTAAAGCCACACGGAGATAAAGCATACGAAGAAAAGTCTATGATGGGCAAATTTTTCCACAAGTTTAATATCGCTTTCAATGTAGGAACTCAACGCTATGGCCGTGCATTTACCTTTCTTTTAAGAAGAAAATATCTACTGTTGGTATTTTTTGCCATTGCGGGTATTGCATTTTATTTTGCAAATAAAGATTTAAAAACAGGTTTTGTACCAGATGAAGACAATGGTTTCTTTTTGATGAATGTAGAATTGGCACCAGGTGCATCTATGGAGCGAACGGCAAATGTTTTAGAAGAAGTGCGTACCAAAGTGTCCAAAATACCAGGCGTAGTTGCTACTACAGGAGTTGTAGGACGAAGCATTATTTCAGGAGCAGGAAGTAATTTCGGAATGGGGTTTGTGCGTTTGGAATCGTTTGAAGAACGCTCTGGCGACCCAGAGAAAACCATTGATGCCATCAGACAAAAGGCTTTTGGAGCAGTTTCAGGAATATCAGATGCCAAGGTCATCTTCTTTCAAATGCCTGCCGTACCAGGATTTAGTGCCAGTGGAGGTGTTTCTATGGTTTTGATGGATAAATCTGGAGGTTCTATTGAAGATTTGAATAATAAAGCACAAGAATTTATCGGGAATTTAATGCAAAGACCCGAAATACAGTATGTGCAAAACTCACTCAATGTACGCTATCCACAGTATGAATTAACGGTAAATGCAGAACGTGCAGCTCAGTCGGGCATTTCGGTGAGTGCCATTCTTTCTACACTACAGAGCTATGTAGGAGGACTTTATGCTACAGATTTCACCAAGTATGGAAAACAGTTTAGAGTGATGGTACAAGCTTTACCAGAATACCGCCAAAATGTGCAAAATTTTGATGAATTGATGGTGAAAAACAGCAATAACGAAATGGTGCCAGTATCACAGTTTGTATCGTTAAAACGCGTATATGGGCCACAGATTGTAAACCGATACAACCTCTTTACATCTGCAAGTTTATCAGGAGGAAATGCACCAGGCTACAGTACCGGAGATGCCATAAAAGCGGTGGAAGAAGTAGCGGCACAGACATTAGGAGCTAATTATGCCATAGATTTTACGGGACTTACGCGTGAGGAGAAAAATTCAGGTTCTCAGATGGTGGTTATCTTTATGCTATCACTCATCTTTACCTACTTTATTCTATCGGCACAATACGAAAGTTATGTATTGCCATTAGCGGTGATTACATCCTTGCCATTTGGGATTGCTGGTGCATATTTAGGACAATGGATAATGGGCTTGCAAAACAATATTTATTTCCAAATATCCTTGATTATGCTCATTGGATTGTTGGCAAAAAATGCGATTTTGATAGTGGAGTTTGCTGTGCAGCGTAGGCACCACGGCGAGAGCTTGTCTCGCTCGGCAATTAATGCAGCGATGGCTCGTTTGCGTCCGATTTTGATGACGTCATTTGCCTTCATCGTTGGGTTATTACCTTTGGTATTGGCTAGCGGTATTGGAGCTGCTGGAAACCGCTCGGTGGCAACAGGTGCCGTGTTCGGACTATTGATAGGAACGATGGTAGGGGTAATTGTAATCCCAATGCTCTACATCGTTTTCCAAGCCATTCAAGAAAAAATAAAACCGTTGAAATCTGAGAAATTAAATTTGAATGAATAACCCAAGGTTTTTAGATTGCTGGTGTAAAAAAAACTTCAGCAATCTAATACTTTAAATGATTTAGAAATGAAAAATAATATAAAAACGATTGCACTTTCTTCAATACTCTTATGGATTTTGGTGTCGTGTAGTGTTAGAGAAAATTATCAGCGGAATGCAGCCGTGGTTAATGAAAACCTCTACCGTACAGATAGACTTCCTATGGATAGCAGTAGCATTGCAGATTTATCTTGGAAAGAAATTTTCAAAGACCCTATTTTGCAAGGTCATATAGAAAAAGCTTTGGAGCATAATCTGGATGTGAGAATTGCCGTGCAAAGTATGATTTCTGCGGAGACTTATCTTAAGCAATCCAAAAATGCGTATTTTCCTACATTGTCTTTAGGCCCAGGCTATACTTTTACTACTTCTTCCCTCAATACCCAGATGGGGCAGATTATTGGGCGAAGAACCTATATCAATCAGTTTGACATCGATGCTACCATTTCTTGGGAGGCGGATATTTGGGGAAAGTTAAAATCTCAGGAAAAAGCACAGATGGCAAGTTATCTTTCTTCGGTGGCAGGGCATAGGGCTGTAAAATCAAGTTTGGTAGCTACGGTAGCGTCTACTTATTATCAGCTTTTAGCTTTGGATGAGCAGAAGAGAACCATCCAAAAAACCATTGAACTGAGAAAAAAATCATTGGAAACTACCCAAGCTCTGAAAAATGCAGGCACTCTTACAGAAGTGGCTGTGAAACAAAGTGAGGCTTTGGTGCACAATGCGGAGGCTTCTCTCATCGGGATTGATACGCAAATCCAAGTGTTGGAAAACTCATTTTCTCTTTTGCTGGGAACTTCTGGCAAAGAAGTAGAGCGTTCTACATTGGCGGTACAAACTTTACCAGAACGCTTTGATTTGGGGTATTCTGTGAAACTGTTGTCCAACCGACCAGATGTAATGCAAGCAGAATATGCTCTGATGCAAGCCTACGAACTTACCAATGTGGCAAAGGCTTCCTTTTATCCTAGCCTTACCCTTACGGGCACGGGTGGTTTACAAGGAATAGATTTGGACAAGTTTTTTTCTGCTCAATCGCTTTTTGCGAGTGTAGTGGCAGGCATTACACAGCCTATATTCAATAGAAGACAAATAAAAACAGCCTATGAGGTGAGCCTTGCCAATAGGGAAACGGCCTATCTTAATTTCCGAAAAACTTTGCTTACAGCAGGAAAAGAAGTATCAGATGCTCTTAGAAATTATACTGTGCAAGATGAATTTATCGCTCTGAAAACTCAAGAGGCTTATGCGTATGGAAAAGCGGTAGAGTATTCTCAGCAATTGGTAGATTATGGAATGGCAAATTACCTTGAAGTGATTACCGCAAGTGTGAACCACCTTAATGCCGAGCTAAGTATTGTAGATGCTCAATACAGCAAACTTAATGCTGGCGTGCAGCTTTACCAAGCCTTAGGCGGCGGATGGAGATAATAGGAATGATGATTTCACTTTAAAAATCAAAAGAGTGTACCGAAACAATTGGTCACTCTTTTTTTATTTTTTACTTTTGCCCTATGCGATGGATTAAATTTATTATTTTGCTCGGCATACTCGCTTTGGGTGGTTATGCAGCATCTATGTATTTTGTGGAAGAAAGCAAATCCTTTACTATAGAGAAGGATATCAATTATCCTATTGAAAAAGTCTATCCACAGTTCAATAACTTTCAAAACTTCACCCGTTGGAATCAATACTTCAAAGAATCCAAAACTCTGGCGGTTAATTATTTTCAGCCTTACGAAGGGCAGGGAGCTTCTATCACTTTTAATGATGACCATTCAGAGGTAAAAGGGGAAATGTACATTCGCTATGAAAACCCTTACAAAACATTGAGATATCAGCTCTTTGAAAAAGATAATGAAAATCCATACTTGATAGATGTGAAATTTAAAGTAGTTTCACCTACCAAAACGAAAATCACTTGGTTTGTACACACTCCGAAACAACCGTGGATGAAACGCTCTGCTAATCTCTGGGCAGAAAGCATATTCGTGGAAAGATTAGATAAAAGCATCACTAATCTTAGCAATTTATTGAGCAATAAAGTAGATAAAGACGCTATGCTTACCTCCATAAAATACGATAGTTTGATGGTGGAGGAAACCGAAGGACAATTGCTACTAGGAGTGAATGTAAGTACGGCTAATAAAGGAGATTTACTCATCAAAAATATCGTGATGAATCACAATAAAGTGTTCAACTATGTTACCAGCGACCTCGGTAAGCAAGAAGATGAAATAGGATTTCCCACAATGCTCACCGAAGCTACCAACTATAAGGATAAAGAAGTTTCCTACTTCTATGGTATTCCGCTTTCCAAGAGAATAGGCATTTCTGATAATAATTTTAGTTTTAAAACCATCAATGCTACAAAGCAATATGTCATTTATTATAAAGGAAATTATAAAAACAGGGTAAGTGCTATACAAGAATTACTACAAAAAGCGAAAAAAGACACAATGAGATACGGAGAACTTCAGCAGATTTTCATAGAACCTCCGCTGGAAAACGGAGAAGTTAATGTAAAGTTTGCATTACCCGTTTTTAAATAACCTTTTGGTTTACAATTTATTAAAACAATGAAAGAACATAATCATCAAAATTAATAGCATTCATTGATTTTTTAATACAAATTAATTAGGCTTACCTCATATAATTTTTATATTTTTGTGAAATAACATTTTATTTGAAAAGAAACTGTATATAATGGACCGATTTTCATTCCTAAACGCAGCTCATTCTCAGTTAATTGAGGATTTGTATCAACAGTATTTGAAATATCCTGATTCTTTAGAGCCTTCTTGGAAAGCTTTCTTTCAAGGGTTTGATTTCGCTTTAGAGACTTATGACGGGGTATCAGAGTCATCTTCGGCACCATCATCTGCCGCAGTGTCTGTTGCTGCTCCTGCTTCTGCTGGAGGCGAAATTCCAGATGATATCAGAAGAGAGTTTAAAGTATTAGACCTTATCAATGCTTACAGACACAGAGGGCATTTGTTTACCAAAACCAATCCTGTGCGTGAGAGAAGACCCTATGCACCTACTTTGGATATAGAAAATTTTGGACTTTCTAAGGCAGATTTGTCTAAAAAATTCAACTGTGCTACAGAAATAGGATTCTCGCAAGCTGAAACATTACAAACCATCATCCAACGCTTGGAAAAAGTGTATTGTGATTCCATAGGAGTAGAATATATGCATATGGAGCAGGTGGAAGAGAAAGAATGGGTGAAAAAATGGCTTCAAGTCAATGAAAATCATCCTCAGCTTTCGGCAGAGGAAAAAATAGAAATTCTTCACAAACTAAACCAAGCGGTAGCATTTGAAAATTATTTACATACCAAGTTTGTAGGTCAAAAGCGTTTCTCTTTGGAAGGAGGAGAGTCCTTAATTCCTGCATTAGACCAGCTCATCACGCGTTCTTCTCAGTTGGGCGTGGACGAAGTAGTTTTAGGTATGGCTCACCGTGGGCGTCTTAATGTTCTTACCAATATTTTTGGAAAATCTTACAAGCAAATTTTCTCTGAGTTTGAAGGAAAAGAGTTTGAAGAAGATGTATTCTCTGGAGATGTGAAGTACCACTTAGGCTCAACCACAAAAGTTAAAACCGCAAGTGGTGAGGAAGTAGCAATTAATCTTACACCAAACCCATCTCACTTAGAGACTGTTGCGTCTTTGGTGATGGGGATTTCGCGTGCAAAAATAGACCACAAATATAAAGGAAATTACAGCAAAGTATTGCCTATCGTTATCCACGGAGATGGTGCGGTGGCGGGGCAAGGCATCGTGTACGAAGTGGCTCAGATGATGCTTTTAGATGGTTATAAAACAGGAGGAAGCGTTCACATTGTAGTGAATAACCAAGTTTCCTTTACTACCAACTATTTAGATGCTCGCTCTTCTACTTATTGTACCGATATTGCAAAGGTAACGGGTTCTCCGGTAATGCACGTGAATGCAGATGATGTGGAAGCCGTAGTACACGCCATCCGTTTTGCAGCAGAATATAGAGCGAAGTTCCAGAAAGATGTTTACATAGACTTATTAGGTTACAGAAAATATGGGCATAATGAAGGTGATGAGCCAAGATTTACGCAGCCTAACTTGTACAAAACCATTGCAAAACATCCTAATCCAAGAGAGATTTATAAAAATTTGCTTTCTCAAGAAAATGTACTTTCAGATGAGGTTTTGAAAGAGATGGAGAGCAAATTCAAGGCATTGTTGGATGAAAATTTTGATGCATCTAAAGAAATCGTGAAAAATACGATGGATATCTTTATGAATGATGAATGGAAAGACTATCCACTTTGCAAGAGAGGAGCTTTGCAGCAACCTGTAGATACTTCTTTTGACCTTGAAACATTGAAAGAGTTGGCAGTGAAAATGTCCACTTTGCCAAAGGATAAAAAATTCATCAACAAAATCAATCGCCTTTTTGATAATAGATTAAAACAAATAGAAGGCAATACCCTTGATTGGGCATTGGCAGAATGGCTGGCGTACGCCTCATTACTATCAGAAGGAAAAGGCGTAAGAATCTCTGGTGAAGATGTGGAAAGAGGAACATTCTCCCACCGTCACGCAGTATTGAAAACAGAAGACCACGAGGAAGAATATATTCCACTAAGACAAGTTTCTGATAGTCAATTTGATATATACAATTCTCACCTTTCGGAATACGGTGTTTTAGGTTTTGATTATGGCTATGCTATGGCATCTCCTAATACCCTTACTATTTGGGAAGCTCAGTTTGGAGATTTCGTGAACGGAGCACAGATTATTGTAGATCAATATTTGGTAGCCGCAGAAGAAAAATGGAAAATTCAAGATGGTTTGGTAATGCTATTGCCACACGGCTCCGAAGGTCAAGGTGCAGAGCACTCCTCTGCGAGATTAGAAAGATTCTTGACGCTTTGTGCCAACGAGAACATCATCGTAGGAAACTTTACCACACCTGCAAACATATATCACGCTTTGAGAAGACAACTGAAGTTCCCTTTCAGAAAACCATTGGTGGTGATGTCGCCAAAATCATTGCTGAGACATCCTAAAGTAGTTTCTTCATTTGAAGATTTGGCACAGGGAACTTTCCAACCGATTATAGACGATGCTACGGCAGAAGCTTCTAAAGTGGAAAAATTGGTGCTTTGCTCAGGTAAATTGTATTACGAATTACTTGCGAAGAAAGAAGAATTGGGCAGAGAAGATGTGGCATTGGTAAGATTGGAGCAGCTTTATCCTATTCAACAAGATAAGATAGAGGAAATTTTCTCTAAGTATTCTAATAGAAAAGAACTCGTTTGGGCTCAGGAAGAACCAGAAAATATGGGGGCTTGGTCTTATATCTTGAGAAATTTTAGAGACCAGAATATTCAGGTTGTGGCACCAGTGCCTAGTGGTACTCCAGCTCCTGGAAGTCATAAGATGTTTGAGAAAAACCAAAACGATGTGATTTGTAGAGTATTTGGGGTGAATGATGCTCCTACACAAAGACCCGTTACAGCGTAAAAAATAATTTAATCATTTATAAATAAATAATATCTAGATATGTCAATTTTAGAAATGAAAGTCCCTTCACCGGGAGAATCGATCACAGAAGTAGAAATTGCTACTTGGCTCGTAAAAGACGGTGATTATGTAGAAAAAGATCAGCCTATTGCTGAAGTGGATTCAGACAAAGCAACGCTTGAACTACCTGCAGAAGAAAGTGGTATCATTACCCTAAAAGCTGAGGAGGGCGATACTGTAGAAGTAGGACAAGTGGTTTGTCTAATCGATATGAGTGCTGCAAAACCAGAAGGTAACGCTGCACCAGCAAAAGAAGAGCCTAAGAAAGAGGAACCAAAGAAAGAAGAAGCTCCAAAGGTAGAGGCTAAATCTCAGCCTGCAACTTACGCTACAGGAACGCCTTCGCCAGCTGCTAAGAAAGTTCTAGATGAAAAAGGAATTGATGCAGCACAAGTGCAAGGAACAGGAAGAGACGGAAGAATTACCAAGGAAGATGCTGTAAAAGCAACACCATCTTTTGGGTCTGTAGATGCTACATCTGGCTCTAGAGCTATGACAACTACTAAGCTTTCTATGCTAAGAAGAAAGTTGTCTGCAAGATTGGTTTCTGTGAAAAATGAAACGGCTATGCTTACCACTTTCAATGAAGTGGATATGTCTGAAATTTTCAGAATTAGAAAACAATACAAAGATGAGTTTGCGGCTAAGCACGGTATTGGTCTAGGCTTTATGTCGTTCTTTACCAAGGCAGTTACCAGAGCATTGCAAATGTACCCAGATGTAAACGCTTCTATAGATGGTGATTTCAAAATCAATTATGATTTCTGTGATATTTCCATTGCGGTATCTGGTCCAAAAGGATTAATGGTTCCAGTATTGAGAAATGCTGAAAATATGACTTTCAGAGGGGTAGAGGCTAATATCAAAAACTTGGCAGAAAGAGCAAGAGATGGAAGAATTACCGTAGATGAAATGACGGGTGGTACCTTCACCATTACCAATGGAGGGGTATTCGGGTCTATGCTTTCTACGCCAATCATCAATCCTCCACAATCTGCCATCTTGGGAATGCACAACATTATCCAAAGACCTGTGGCAGTGAACGGACAAGTGGAAATCCGTCCAATGATGTATTTAGCAATGTCTTACGACCACAGAATTATTGATGGTAGAGAGTCTGTAGGGTTCTTAGTTGCTGTGAAAGAAGCAATTGATAATCCAGTAGAATTCCTAATGAACGGAGACGAAAGAAGAGCATTGGAGCTATAATCTGATTCTCTTAGAAATATTTAATTCAGAAAGCAGTGCAACTTCGGTTGTGCTGCTTTGGTTTTATCTGATGGTTAATGGTTCTCAATTGTTGGAAGGCTAAGAGGCTAGAAGGTTATAAGAGGCATAACCAAAAGTGAAAAAGACATTATGTGGTTAAAATTTTGAAATGCAAATAGTTAAATAAAAACAGTTAAAAGTACAATCGTTGGCTGAGCAATACGTCATTATCAACGGTTGTGATGAAGTGGGTAATAACATATGGAGATACACATCCTAATAAAGAAATACCCTATTTAACATAATATAAATTATAGGCTGTTTTATAAAATCCAAGAATCCTTGCATTGAAGCAATTTACAATTCTAAATTTCCTCAAATCTAAAATCATTGGATAAATAAATATCAGTGGCATTATCCACGCTATAATCTCCAATTTTAGTCCTTCTAAGTTGAGTAAGGTATGCACCAACTTCCAAAGCTTGACCAATATCGTGAGCTAAACTTCTGATATAGGTTCCTTTGCTGCAACCCACAGTAAACCGAATATTAGGCAACTGAATCTCTATATCTTTAATGTAATAGATAATAGTCTTTCTAGATTTCATTGCAACCTCTTCACCAGCTCTGGCAAGATTATAGGCTCGTTCACCATCTATTTTTAAAGCAGAAAATATAGGCGGACGTTGTTCTATTTCTCCTTCAAATTTTGCCAGAGTTTCGTGAATGATATCTTCTGTAATATACTGATAATCTTGGTGTAATATTTCAGGTTTCTCTGTGTCATAAGATTCTGTCTGAGCACCTATTTTTATTTCTGCCCAATACTCCTTAGGAGCATCTTGTATTTCTGTAATTTTTTTCGTGGCTTTGCCAGTGCATACAATAAGCAATCCTGTAGCTTTGGGATCAAGCGTTCCTGCGTGTCCAACCTTTATTTTTTTGAGTTTAAATTCTCTTTTGAGTTTAAATTTTATTTTATTCACCGCTTGGAAACTTGTCCAGTCCAAAGGCTTGTCTACCAATAATACTTGTCCGTCTTGTATCTGTTCTAAGGTCATAAATCGAGATTAATAAAGAATTTTCTCCTTTTCTGCAAAGATATAAAAACGAAATCCCTACCTCAAATAATATTTTCAAATGTCAGAGTAAAATTCTATTTTTGGAGAATGAATTATATTGCTGAACAATACCAAGCCGTAAAGTCTGCTCTGCCTTCTGATATTACTCTGGTAGCAGTTTCTAAAACTCATTCTGCCGATAAAATAAGACAGGTATATGATTTAGGACAAAGAATTTTTGCTGAAAATAAAGTCCAAGAATTAGTGGAAAAAGCCCCTCTCCTACCCAAAGATATTCAGTGGCACCTTATAGGGCATCTTCAGACTAATAAAGTGAAATATATTGCTGATTTTGTGGATACTATACAAAGTGTAGATTCTGAAAAATTACTTTCAGAGATTAATAAACACGCAGGGAAACATCAGCGAATCATCAAGGTTCTTCTACAAGTAAAAATAGCGGAGGAAGATACCAAATCTGGTATGGAAATATCAGAAACTAAGGAACTTTTTCTCAAATGGCTTCAAGGAAATTTCCCCAATGTGAAAATAACAGGGCTAATGGGAATGGCAACTTTTACTGATGACGAAGCACAAATAGAACGAGAATTTTCTTTCCTGAAAAGATTGTATGACCAGCTTTCTCTGCAATCTCCTTTATCTGTACTTTCTATGGGGATGAGCGGCGATTATCCATTAGCAATAGCGTGTGGAGCAAATTCTGTACGGATAGGTTCTGCAATTTTTGGAGAAAGATTGTGATTTTTTTTTTCATAATTTCTCTTTGTTATTTATATAATTATCATATATTGTATAATTTAACCAATTTTTAACATTTTTCTATTTGTTTAATGCATAGATTTGTGAAACAAATTAAAAGTTATTTAATCTATTAAATTTTAAAATTATGGACAATCAAGATTTAAACAAAGCAGAAAATGTAGTGAACAAAGCACAATGGAAAATTAATGAAGTAGCAGATAAGGCCAAAGAGTATATCCGTGAACAACGCGATAAAAATGAAGAGCCAACAGCTGAGGGCTGGTTGGAGCGTGCAAAAGCAAACTTGTCTGATGCTTGGGAAGATACTAAAGATGCGGTATCGGATGCTTGGGAAAAAGCTAAAGATGCTGCTGTAGATGTAAAAGCAGAAATAGAAAAGAAAACTAATTAATTTTTTCATAATTCTATAAAAAAAGCGTATCATTAATATTAATGATACGCTTTTTAATGTTTAATCTTAATTTAATTTTAACTCACAATCACCTCTCCCGTCATTGCTTCTGGAATTTCTATTCCCATAGTAGTAAGGATAGATGGTGCTACATCCCCTAGTTTACCAGGTCTAAGCTTCCATTCTCTGTCTTTATCCATTACAATAAGCGGTACCAAGTTGGTAGAATGCTGTGTGTTAGGTGAGCCATCTGGGTTAATCATCACATCACTATTACCGTGGTCGGCAAGGATAAAAACTGTATATCCGTGGTTGTAAGCTGTGGTAGCAACTTGTTCTATACACTTATCCACCGTTTCTGCGGCTTTCACTGCGGCTGAAAATACGCCTGTGTGCCCTACCATATCAGTATTGGCAAAATTCAGACAGATAAAATCTGCGGTTTCGTTTTCTATTTCTGGGAGGATATTAGCCGTGATGTCATTAGCAGACATTTCTGGTTTCAAATCATAGGTCGGTACATCTTTAGGACTTGGACAAAGGATGCGTTTTTCATTTAAGAAAACATCTTCTCGCCCTCCAGAAAAGAAGAATGTAACATGAGGGTATTTTTCAGTTTCCGCTACACGAATTTGTGATTTTCCATTCTTTTCCAAAACCTCTCCCATTGTTTCTGAAAGAACTTCTTCATCAAAAACCACTTTTACATTCTTGAAATCTTTATCATAATTGGTAAGGGTAACATAGTACAAATCTAAACGGTGCATTCCAAACTCTGGAAAATCTTGCTGAGAAAGCACTTCTGTAATTTCCCTTCCTCTATCGGTTCTGAAATTGAAACAAAATACCACATCACCCTCTTGGATTTTAGCTATCGGAAGACCATCGGCATTCTGATGGATGATTGGCAATAGAAACTCATCGGTAACGCCTTCATCATAAGATTGTTGTATCGCTCCCAAAACATCGATAGTCTCTTTACCTACGCCATTCACCATAGCATCATAAGCCAATTTTACACGCTCCCAACGCTTGTCTCTATCCATAGCGTAATACCTTCCTACAATAGAAGCCAGCTGCCCTCCTGTGGTTTGTAAATGATGAAGCAAATCTTCTATCAATCCTTTTCCAGAATGTGGGTCGCAATCTCTACCGTCGGTAAAAGCGTGTACAAATACCCTTTCTGCCACGGCATTGTCATTAGCTGCAATCAGAAGTCCCTTTAAATGATTGATATGAGAATGTACCCCTCCATCAGAAGTGAGTCCAATGAAATGGATATTTTTATCATTCAGTTTGGCATATTCAAAGGCATCTACTATTTTCTGCTCCTTTCCCAATGAGCCATTTTCCACCGCCATATTAAGCTTTACCAAGTTTTGATAAACTACTCTTCCTGCTCCTAAATTCATATGACCTACCTCAGAATTTCCCATTTGCCCAGCAGGTAACCCCACGGCAAGCCCACTGGCTTCTAATGTGGTATTGGGAAATTTCTCATAGCAACTGTCCATAAAGGGTGTATTGGCTTGAGCAATGGCTGAAACTTTTGGGTCTGTACCGATTCCCCAACCATCGAGAATCGCTAATAATGCTTTTTTAGACATTTTCTATACTTTTTATAATTAGGACAAAATTAATCATTATTTTCCATTGAAGATGGATGATTTATCTTACATTTTATACACCAACCTGCAGAAAGTGTTGAGTGCTGAGTTTTTTTGAAGAAAGAGGAAAGAAGAAAGAAAAAAGATCATCAACCGACAACCAACAACTATCAACCATTTTTAAGTTCTGAGTTTTGAGGTTTTAATAATTGACAATTAACCATTAACCATTAACTAACGACCATCAACCGACAACCAGCAACTGTCAACCATTTTTGAGGTTTGAGGTTTTAATAATTGACAATTAACCATTAACAATTAACTGACAACTATCAACCATTAAATTTCAATAAAAATTTAGTAATTTTGGAGTATGGATTTAAGAGACCAACTAAAAAACCTTTTTCCTGACCACGAAGAGCAGGATTTTGAAATGCCTGAGGAAGCTTTCGAACAGAAAGAACCTCTTGTCTGTAAGTATGAAAAAAAAGGTAGAAATGGCAAGCCCGTTACCCTAATAGAAGGCTTTGAAGGTAGTAATGAAGAACTGAAAAAAATTGCTAAAACCATTAAAACCCAATTGGGAATTGGTGGTTCTGAAAAAGATGGCACCATCATCATTCAAGGAGATAATCGGGATAAGATTATGCAAATATTAAAGGATATGGGCTATAAAACCAAGCGTGTTGGTGGTTAATCAGTATTTTGTGTTTTTAAATGTAGATGACAATCAAAAAAAAAAATAAAGTTATGTTGAATAAATTAGCGGCATCAGAATTGGTGCTCAACCCAGACGGAAGTGTTTATCACCTTAATTTGTTACCAGAAGATATTGCTCAGAAAATCATTTTGGTGGGCGACCCAGACCGCGTAGCAAGGGTGTCTCAATATTTTGATACAATAGAGATCAAAAAAAATAAAAGAGAATTTTATACCCACACGGGGATTCTTCGTGGTGAGAGAATCACAGTAATGTCCTCTGGAATAGGAACAGAGAATATAGATATCGTGATGAACGAACTAGACGCTTTGGCGAACATAGACCTGAAAAATAAGGAATTTAAAAGCGAACATCAGTCCTTGGAACTATTCAGGCTGGGCACTTGTGGCTCTGTGAATCCAGATGTGGAGGTGGATAATATGCTGGTAACGCAGAATGTAGTAGGCTTAGATGGACTATTGCATTTTTATCAAGATTACCACTTTGAAAATGAATTTAGTAAAAACTTCTTAGAAAAATTTCCATACGAAAGAATCAAAGGAATGCTCTACTTCTCCGAATGGAGCGAAGAGATTTCTCATTATTATAAAGATGCCAAATACCACGGTAATACCGCAACTTTCCCAGGCTTCTACGCTCCACAAGGACGCCAATTGCGTCTAAGAGCTTTGGATGATAAATTCCTTGAAACGCTAAACGATTTGGGCGTTACCAATTTTGAAATGGAAACCTCTGCCATCTATGGTCTTTCCAAACTAATGGGACACAAAGCACTAACGGTAAATTGCGTTATTGCAAACAGAAGACGCGGCGAGTTTTCGGCAGACCATCACGCCTCAGAAAAAAAGACAATAGAATGGGTGTTGGATAGAATCATTCCATAATTACTTTTGGCATCTTATCATTAATTTGAAGCTAATATCATTTTCCTTCGTCAAAACTGAGCGTTGGGAATGATATTTGCTTCAAAAAAGAAAATTTATTCTAATATATTATCTATTAATAAACCACAAGCTATGCAGAAAATCCTTATAGTAGAAGATGAAAAAGCCATTTCGGGCGTGTTGCACAATATTCTTTCTGATGAACTTACAGACTATGAATTCGTTATCGCAGAAGATGGATTAGAAGGATTCAAACAAATAGAAAAAGAAGATTTCTCTTTGGTAATTTCCGATATCAAAATGCCTAAACTCTCTGGTACCGAACTTCTAAAACAAGCCTTGGCTCTAAAACCTGAAACTACTTTTGTGATGATTTCTGGACACGCCGATATCGATACCGCTGTAGATTGTCTAAAAGAGGGGGCGTATGATTTTATCTCGAAGCCAATAGACATTAACCGTCTAATTACCAGTGTAAAAAATGCGTTGGATAGAGAAAAATTAGCAAAAGAAAATAAAAGCCTACAGAAGGAAAATACTACTCTAAAGAAAAAGGTTAATAAAAAATACCAAATGATTGGGGAAAGTGCCGAGCTGAAGAAAATACAAGATATGATAGGCAAAGTGGCAACTTCTGATGCCCGAGTTCTGATTACTGGGCCTAATGGTGCTGGTAAAGAGTTGGTAGCCCACGCTATCCACGCCCAAAGTGAGAGAAGTAAAGGCCCAATGGTGGAAGTAAACTGTGCCGCCATACCATCAGAACTGATAGAATCTGAATTGTTTGGACACGTAAAAGGTTCTTTCACAGGAGCTATAAAGGATAAACAAGGTAAATTTGAACTAGCCAATAATGGTACCATCTTTCTAGATGAGATTGGAGATATGAGCCTTATCGCTCAGGCTAAAGTGCTTAGAGCCCTGCAAGAAAGCAAAGTATCTCCCGTAGGAAGTGATAAGGAAATCAAAGTAGATGTGAGAGTTTTAGCCGCTACCAATAAGGATATGAGAAAGGAGATTGAAGCAGGGCGTTTCCGAGAAGACCTCTACCACAGACTTTCCGTAATTGAAATCTATGTACCTCCATTGGATGATAGAAAAGAAGATATAAAACTCCTTGTAGAGCATTTTGCTAAAACCATTTCAGAGGAACAGGGCAACGCAATAAAACAATTTGATGATAAAGCCATTAAGGCTTTGGAAGCTTTTTCTTGGACGGGAAATATTCGCGAGCTGAGGAATGTGGTAGAACGCTTGATTATCTTGGGTGGAAATCCTGTCTCTGCCGAAGATGTGGAAGCATTTGTGAGGAAATAATTTTTTTCTCATCAGCAAAAGCTATCTCGGTTGGGATAGCTAAATTCCATTAGTAAGTGTAATTCTTTGAATAGATTTTCTCTCTTTTTCATTTTGGCTACGCCTGCATTATCAATTCTCTAATTAAGAAGACAGGTAGAGTTCGTATATATCTTATAAAATTATAAGTGAAGGAGAAAATATAAAAATCCGCCAATGAAAATGTTTTAAAATGGCACACATTGATTTTAATAATATAATAATTAAAAAAACTTTTAGGAGACAATATTTTGATCGTATATTAGACAGATTTGTTGGCGTAGATTTAAGTAATTGAAAATTAATAAAAAAAAGAACCAACTTTCGCTGGTTCTTTTCCTTTTTAGGCTCTACAAGATCAATGAAATTATTTCTTCAAACATTTATCCAGAAACTGCTCTTGCTCCCATAAGGTATGCAATATACTTTCTTTAGCTGCATAGCCGTGAGATTCTTTAGGCAATAATACCATTCTCACAGGTGCACCTAGGTTTTTCAATGCTTGGAAATAACGCTCTGTTTGTAGCGTGAAAGTTCCCGGGTTGTTATCCGCATCGCCGTGGATAAGTAGCATTGGTTTTTTCATTTTATTTGCCGTCATAAATGGCGACATCGTATTATAAATCTCTGGCACATCCCAATAATTTCGCTGCTCGCTTTGGAATCCAAACGGCGTAAGTGTTCTATTGTAAGCACCACTTCTAGCAATACCACACGCAAAATCATCACTATGTGTCAGTAGATTAGCAGTCATAAAAGCACCATAAGAGTGTCCACCTACCGCTACTCTATTTCTATCAATATAGCCCAAAGCATCTACCGCATCTATAGCCGCTTTACCGCTGGCAACGAGCTGAGGAATAAATGTATCATTGGGTTCTACACCATTTTCTCCCACGATAGGAAAAGAGGCATCATCCAAAACCGCATAGCCCTTGGTAACCCAATAAATGAACGAACCATAACTAGGAAAAGTGAAATCATTAGCGTTTTTGGTATTCATTCCTGCGGTACTCTTATCGCGATATTCTCTCGGATAAGCCCAAACGAGCAAAGGCAATTTTTCTTGCTTGGTTTTTCGGTTGTAATTCGCTGGCAAATAAAGCGTTCCCGAAAGTTCCACACCATCATTTCTTTTATATTTTATCACCTCTTTATATACATTGCCTAAACTTGCAAAAGGATTCTGAAACTGGGTAACCGCTGTGGTTTTATTGTTTTTAATATTCTTTTTAAAGGTATTAGGATATTGCGTAGCCGATTGTTGAGAAATCAAAATATCGCCTTTAGAAATATCTAAAATATCAATGATATTTTCCTTTACATTGGTTGCTTTTGCTGTGTAAAGTCGGTTCTTTTTCAAGGTTTTAAAGTTCTGCTCATCAATGAAAGGGAACTGCCCATCTTTGGTAAACCCTTCTCCAATGAGATATGCTTTGTCGTTTTTTACATCAATCACATACCTTCCGTATTGGTTCTTCGTTTGGCTAAATGTTCCAGGGTCGCTGTACACATCTTGGTAGTTTCTATTTTCTATCACTTCGCTTTTTCCATTGGCTAAATCTACAAGGTAAGAGGTAGTGTTTCGGGTATCGTACCAGCTTTCAGAGACAATGGCATAGTTAGCATTCGTCCAGTCAATTCCTGAATAGCGTTGTTTGGTTTTAAAGAACGATTTTGGAGTTTGATTAAAAGGAGCTTCCCACACGAAAATCTCATCACGATAGTCTGCTTTTTGAGCTTGGTCTCCCCCATCTAATGCTTCTGCATAATATAAAGTTGCAGGGGCATCATCTCTCCAAGTCATTCCTCTTTTACCTGTTTGTACAGAGGAAAAACCTTTTGGCATCACCTCATTCAGAGGGATTTCATTTACGATTTTCACTAGATTTCCATTCACATCATACACGGTTTCTTGTTTCGGAAAACGATTGAGCGGAACGATGTATGAATATGGTTTTTTAATGGTGGTCAGTAGCAGATATTCACCATCTGGTGAGAAACTATTGCGTAGATAAATATCGGCATCTTTCACCTTGGTAGCATTGCCATTCAGGGAAACTTTGTACAATTCAGACTGTGTAAGGGTATCAAAGTTCGCCTCATCTTGAGGATTTTTCAATAAATCTTGATAGGTTCTATTTTGGGAGACTTTCCCATCAGAGGTGGAAACAATAGGCCCTGTAGGAATATTTTTACTGGCATCAATCAGTTTTGCTCGTTGTGCTGGAATTCTTCTCACCAGCAAATGCTGAGAGTCTTTATACCAAGTATAAGGCGTTCCAAGATTGGCGTTTAGATTATCTTCTGTAATTTTTTTAGCCGTTGCAGTTTCCAAATCTAACACCCAAAGTTCTACGCCTTGAGCGGTAGTATTGGTAAAAGCTAACTTTTTTTCATCGGGAGAAAAACTTGTGTAGGTAATTTTGGCATTAGTGGGTAAACCTTTAACTTGAGCTTCTTGTTTTCCGTTTATTTTTCTGATTTTAAGATTGTTAACATAAGTCACCGTACTGGCTATATTAGTAACAGGATTGATTCTGAGCCCTCCCAAACGCATTTCCTCTTGGTTCAGTTCGTCTAAGGTTTTGTAAGTATTACGATAGGTAAAAATCATCCAATCTCTTTTACTATCCATAAATACGGACGGCGGTCTTTCGTAGTTGGCCAATTTTAGGATTTCAGCAGAAGGTTTTTGATAAGCAATGTTTTCTTGTGCATTGGTATAACCCATAAAGGCCAAAAGCACCATAGTCAGTTTTACTCTCATAACAGTTTAGATTTGTTTTCTACGAATATAGGAATTTTCTATGAAATATGAGAAAGTAAATCTCAAAATCCAATCGTCAATATTTTAGAACTTTAAAAGATTTTATTCCCATATCTGTTTCTACAATCAGAACATAAACAGCAGATGGTAAAGCTCTTACATCAACTTTTTTAGAAGTAGATTCCATCAGTTTTTTACCACTCATATCATAGATAGACGCTTTTTTCAAATCAAGATTTTCTATATCTATCATAATGAAATCCTTTGCTGGATTAGGATGAATTTTTAAAGATTTTAGCGGATTTTCATCAGTATTTAAAGTATTACTTTCCAAAGCAATCGGTTCTCTAAAAAATGATATTTCAAAATAAATATCATTTTCCTTTTTTTGATAATATGCTTCACAAGTATAGAGCGTAAAATCTTCATCTTTTATCTTATCAAAATGATGACTTTCAAAATGACTCCTCATATCTTGCTCTAAGGACTTGAGCCAAGTAAAAGTATAGCCTTCCGCAGCAGAAAGACTTTGAGTAAGTGTAGCTGTATTATTGGATTCTACTTTTACTACCGCCTCTGTATCATATCTTTGAGGGGAATATTCTATATACTTATCCTTCAAAATAGGTAGCAAAGCTTTCAACTGAGCCAGAGTATAACGATTATTTTGAACTAAAGTAACAGCAGGTAACGCCAATGGCAATTCTCCAGAAAGCTGATTACTAACCAAAGAAATCATTTGGAGTTTTGGAAGATTCAACAAATATTCGGGGAAATTACCTTCTAAAATATTATGATTTGCAAAAATTTGTTCCAAGTTTTTTAAGTTAGACAATGCTGAAAGCGTAGTCAGTTTATTGTGATTTAAATTGATATGAACCAATTTTCTCAATGCTGTAACTTCCATAGGAATAGACTCTAATCTATTATTTTCTAATGAAAGCCATTCTAAATTTTCAAGATTTCGGAGTGAACTAAAATCTGAAATTGAATTTTCGGATAAATCTAATAAACTTAACTGAGATAGAGCCGAAACAGAACTTGGAATTTTCTCTAAATTCAACTTTGATAACGAAAGTTGTTTTAAAGATTTTAATTGCGTAAATACTTCAAATCCAGAGGTAATAGGATTCCCAGAGATATCCATTTTCTCTAATTGGGATTTTTCATTAAAATTACTTGGAAGTATCGCTACACCACAAAAGGCTATATCTAATGATTTTAAATTCTTGAAACTTCCCACAAAACCATTGATATCATTTATTGTCAATTGATTGTATCCTATGCTTAATTCCTCTAATTCGGATAAGGATTTTACCACTTCGGCATCACCTTTCAGTAAATTATGACTCAAATCCAAGTACTTCAAATGAGATAGAAAGGATAAAGAAGAAGGCAATTCACCAGAAAGTTGATTAGAACCCAAATCTAAAACTTCTAGATTTTGAAATGCACTTATCGCTGGAGGTATTGCTCCTTTTAGATGGTTAGCACTAAGTTGTATCCTAGTAACACTCCCATTTTTAATAGTAATACCGAACCAAGTATCAGGACTTTTATTCAAATCCCAAGTATTATTCCAATGAGTGCCATCTGTAGAATGAAATAACTGAATCAGTGCCGAGCGTTCTGCAGGATTGAGGCTCATCTGAGCTAATAAACCTATGGAGTAACATAGAAAGAAAAAAAAGTATATTTTTCTCATATTCTATGAATTAAAATTCCCTTTAGACAGATATACCACTTTTTTGGTATCAAAAAACTCTTCCTCAAAATGCTGCTTCAGCTGAAAGATTTCACATCGCAAGCCTGCCAATTCCTCTGCCAAGTCGCCCCCTTTGAGATAAAGCACGCCATTATGCTTAGGATTAAATTGTTCTTTTTCAAACTTACCTTTCAGCCATTTTAGAAACTCAGGCATCTGCGTTACAGCACGGCTTACCACGAAATGAAATTTCTCCTTCAGCTTCTCTGCTCTGCCGTGTATAGCCGTAACATTTTGTAGCCCTAGCCCTTCCGCTACGGCATTTACCACCGTGATTTTCTTACCAATAGAATCTATCAGTGTAAACTGCACATTGGGAAACAAAATTGCTAATGGAATACCCGGGAAACCACCGCCTGTGCCTACATCTAAAACTTTGGTTCCATCAGAAAAAGACATTATCTTCGCTATTCCCAGTGAGTGTAGAATATGTTTTTCGTAGAGCGATTCCATATCTTTTCTGGAAATCACATTAATTTTGGCATTCCATTCGGTATAAAGTTCTTCCAATTTCTGAAATTGTTCTTTTTGCTTCTCGGAAATTTCTGGAAAGTATTTTAAAATCAGGTTTAAAGACATTTTATATTTCGTTTAAGGACAAAATTAAGGTTTTAATTCTTCTAAAAAAAATTGTTAGAGTAATAAATAATTCAATCTAACTTCATATCTTTGGAAAATGATTACACTCACGGAAGAAAATTATCTGAAAGCCATTTTTCATCTCACGGAGAAAAATGAAACTGTTTATGTCAATGAGCTGAGCAAATTTCTCAACATCAAAATGCCTAGTGTGAATAGTATGATGAAAAAATTTGCGGAGAAAAACTGGGTTATCTACGAGAGTTATAAACCTCTAAAAATAACCCAAGAAGGCAGGAAGCAGGCCGCATTGATAGTAAGAAAACACCGCCTTACGGAGATGTTCTTGGTGAAACAAATGGGCTTTGGATGGGAGCAAGTCCACGAGATTGCCGAGCAAATAGAGCACATAAAATCTGAAATGTTTTTTGATAAGATAGACGAACTTCTAGACTATCCCAAAACCGACCCCCACGGCTCCCCTATCCCCGATAAAAACGGCAATATTATTCAACTCAACTGGCATAAACTAAGCGAGTGCAAAGCAGGGCAAACCGTAGTACTGAAAGCCCTTTCGGAATCTTCTGCTGAGTTTCTTAATTTTCTCAATCAAAAAAAACTACCCCTAAATACTGCCATAACCATCAGAAATATAGAAGCTTTTGACAAAAGTATGGAAGTAGAATATAACCAACAAACCACCACTTTCAGTGCTGTGGTTTGTGAAAAATTACTGGTAGAAAAACAAGCTTAAAATACTACACCTAAAGCGTTGAGTTCGGAGGCTAAATCAGTATCGTCTTGTATATGAATGGTATGAAACCCTAGCGTTTTTGCCATTGCTATATTTTGGGGATTATCATCTATAAACACCGATTCTCCTGCCTGAATCTGATAGCGTTCCAAAAGAACTTGCCATATTTTAGCATCTGGTTTTATGAGTTTTTCCTCTCCCGAAACCACAATTTTCCCTTGAAACAATTGAAAAAAATCATAATGTTCTAAGGCATACGGAAAAGTCTCTTGAGACCAATTGGTAAGTCCATAGAGTGCATAATGGGTAGCTCCTAATTTTCTTAATACCGCTACATTTTTCGGAATGTCTGCTCGGAGCATCGTAGTCCAATTATCATAATAAGCACGGATATCTTGTTCCCATTCTGGGTATTGCTGCACCAGTATTTCCGTTCCTTCTTTTAGGCTTCTTCCCCTATCCTGCTCTGCATTCCATTCATCGGTTGCTATATTTTTGAGGAAAAACTCCATTTTCACATCATCTTTGAAATAATCTTTGAAAAAATACCGTGGGTTCCAATCCATCAGAACACCTCCAAAATCGAAAATAATATTCTTAATCATATTTTGTAATTTTTAATCCTTTAATCTTTTAATTTTTCAATCCTTTAATCCTTTAATCTTTCAATCTTTCAATCCTTTAATCTTTTAATCTTTTAATATTAAAAACAATAAACCCAATGGTAAACACCATCAGCAAATGGAGATAATAAGAGTGAAAAAACAAATCCTTATAATCTATCCTGAACTGACTTAGTGAAATCAAAATCAGAATCTGAGCACCATAAGGAATCAATCCCTGAATATAACACGCAAAAATGTCCAAAACCGAAGCCGCATTTTTAGGTTTCAGTTGGTATTGATGGGTAACTTCCTTAGCAATCTTCCCAGAGATAATGATGGCAATGGTATTATTGGCAACGCAAAGATTAGCCGCACTTACCAAGCTTCCGATACCAAACATTGCCGAAGTTTTTCCCGAAATCATCTTACTGATGCTATTCAAAATATATCGGATACCGCCTGCTTGCTCCACCATCGCTGCCAGCCCGCCTGTAAGCAAGGATAGATAAAAAATCTCTGACATCCCCGTAAAGCCTTCGTAAGTTTTCTTTGCAAAAGTCATAAAATCAAAACTTCCCAGCGATAGACCAATGATACCAGCCGTTATCAGCCCTATGAATAGCGTTACAAAGACATTAATCCCCAGCACCGCAAGAGCTATCACCAATAAATATGGCAAAACCAACCACCAATGAAAATCGCCCACCGCAGAAGTAGCCGTTGCCATCTCTTGGCTCATTCCAGAATAAACGAAAGCCAATGTTGCCAGTATTGCCGCAGGAAGAGCTAGTTTAAAATTAGCTTTAAATTTATCTTTAATGTCTGCACTTACACTTTGCGTTGCCGCAATGGTAGTATCCGAAATGATGGAAAGATTATCACCAAACATAGAACCACACAACAATGCCGCCCCTACAATGCCCAGATGGGCACCACTTTTATCTGCTAATTCTACCACAATGGGTGCCAAAGCCACAATAGCCCCCACAGAAGTTCCCGATGCAAAAGACAAGAAAGACGCTATCACAAAAATCCCCGCTGCAAAATACTGAGGAGAGATATAAGTCATTCCCATATTCACAATGGTATCCACACTACCTGCCGCTTTGGAAACCGTAGCAAACGCCCCTGCCAATAGGTAAATAATACACATTGTGAGGATATTCCTTTCTCCGCAACCCTTCAAGAATGTTTTGGTCTTTTCCTCCATATTCCCTTTGAAAATAAGAAACGCTACCACTATCCCTGCCAAAGCTGCCAATGGCGATGGCAAAGCATAGAAATCATTCAGATAAATACCAAAACCGAGAAAAGTAAACACAAATACCAATAACGGAATAATGGAAATAAAAGAAGTCTTTTGATAATTTTTTACAATGGACATACACTTAAAATATGGGCAAATTTAAGAAATACAATTTTTATTGAGCCGAAATACGATTTTATCGTGCAGTTATACGATTTTAATCAGCAGACATACAATTTTGGTTAGCGGATATACGATTGGGGATAGCAGACATACAATTTCAATAGGCGGATGCCCAATTTGACCAGCCGTTATGCGAATTTAATCAGTAGAAATAAAATCTATTGAAAATAATTTAATTTTAATGAGAAAATCAAACCTCAAAGACATAAAACTCGTAGCCCTCTTGGGTTACCTTGGCAGCAATATGCTGTATACCATTACTCAGGATAATCTCTTTGGCTTGAATAATGGTATTGTAACGGGCAATCTGCTCAAATGTTTTCTCTGAAAGTTTTACCGATGGTGCCTTGCACTCTACCAAGATTTCTGGAATGGTTTTAACGGTGGTAAGCAAATCAATGCGTTTGGTAAGCCCATTCAGTTCTAGTTTTTTTTCCGTAACGAGAGCAGATGGTGTATAGCCCTTTACGGTGAGGAAATACTGAATCCAATGCTGGCGTACCCATTCTTCGGGGGTGAGTAAAATCCACGATTTTCGTGGCACATCATAAATAAAAAATTTATCTTTGTCTTTTCTGAATTTAAAATCAAATTGCTCAGGAAAATTAAGTTTCGGAAGTTCCATAGATTATGAAAGAATTAGATTCAATCCTCAAAAGTATTAAAAATAAAACATTCTCACCCATTTATTTTTTCCACGGTGAAGAGCCCTACTATATAGATGTTGCCGTAAAATCTTTTGAAAACGATGTACTTACAGAAGATGAAAAGGCCTTTGGGCAGACGGTAGTGTACGGCAAAGATACCAATGTAGCAGAGATTATCGCCTTGGCTAGGCAGTTTCCTATGTTTGGAAATTATAATCTGATTATTGTAAAAGAAGCCCAAGATTTAAAATTCAATGAGGAAGAAAGTAAAATTTTAGAATCTTATATTGATAATCCTGTGGAGACTACCATCTTGGTACTGGCTCATAAGCATAAGAAAATTGATGCCAGAAAAAAGTTTGTAAAAGCCCTTCAAAAAAAAGGACAACTATTTTACAGCGAACCTATCAAGGATTATAATTTAGCCAGTTGGATTGCCACACAGTTTACTGCTTTCGGTATCAAAACGGCTCCCAACATCTCTTATCTTTTGGCAGAATATTTAGGAAATGATTTATCCAGAATTTCCAATGAACTATCCAAGCTAAAACTTATCCTAAAAGACGGTGAAATTTTAGATGAAAAATTGGTAGAAACGCACATTGGCATCAGTAAAGATTTCAATGTATTTGAACTTCAAAAGGCTTTGGGACTCAAAAACACAGAAAAAGCAATTAAAATTGCTTATTATATTGGTAAAAATCCTAAAAGCAATTCGTTCCCAATGATTGCAGGAAACCTCTACAATTATTTTTCTAACATCATCATCTACCATACAATGCAAGGGCAAAGCCAGCAAGCCATTGCAACAGCTATGGGAGTAAATCCCTATTTTGTGAAAGAGTATGCAGATGTAGCACGGTTTTATCCTCTAAAACACGCCACCAGAATCATTTCTCTAATCCGTGAAGCCGACCTTAAAAGCAAAGGTTTAGGAGCCAATAAGATGGAGGAAAGCGAACTGCTCATAGAGCTCACCTACAAGATATTGAATGTGGATAAAATCAAAGTGAAATTATAAATTTAAATTTTTATTAAAAGTCATCATTACATTCGTAGAAAACTTAAGAAAGGAGCAAATATCATTATTACATTTATAGAAAACTTAGGAAGGGAGCAAATATCATTATTATATTCATAGAAAACTTAAGGAAACACCCAATGTCATTATTACATTTATATAAAACTCAAGAAAGAGGCTAATGTAATAATGATGTTTTTATATCTTCATTTTTTTTGGTGTATTGGTAAAATATTTTTAATTTAGGCGAGTATTAATCAATTTCAAAAAATTAAAATATGTCTAAACCAATCATCAAATTAAGAAGTACTGCCCGTGTAGGCGAGGTAGCAGATACGGCAGAAAGATTACTGAAAAGATATAAAACCGTCACGGAAGTGTCTGAAGATAAGTTCCTAAAAGGTATTTATGTAAAATTAGAAAACCTCTATAACGCACTAAGTGAGGCGATAAAAAGCGGAATTGCTCACTCCCAGTTAGATGACGCCGATACCCTGAGAGATAGCAAAATAAGAATGCTGGAAAAAGTACTTAATGGCTATCAAAATCTTCCTATTGAAGACCTGAAAAAGCACGGACAAAAGTTATATGGAGTCTTTGCGAAGTATGGTTTGGGTATCATTAAAGAAAATTATGTCAATCAATCTGGTTTGATAGAAGCTCTTTTGAAAGACCTCTCGGCGACAGATTTGCAAGCCTCTATTGAGGCTCTTTCTGGTGTATCACAGAGTATTGAGGAGCTTAGAGAGGCACAAGAGGCGTTTAATCAGCAAAGATTAGATTACGAAAAAGCCCAAGCCAAGCAAGGTAGCCAAGAAAAAGCAACCTCGCTAAAAAAATCGGTGGTAGAATTGATTAATAATGAGCTGGTGCAGTATGTCAGGACGATGAAAATGGTAAACCCTACCCAGTACCAAACCTTTGCTGATGAAGTAGCAGAAGCTATCAATACCACCAACGAAGTGGTGAAACGCCGCCAAAAAGATACCCCACCCAACACGGAAATTTTATAAAAAGAACCTGTGAATCGGTGAAAATTTTTCTTGCTGTATAGGCACATTCAACTCACAAAGGTAACTTTTTAGAGAGGGCAAATAAAAAAGGGAAGCCGAAACTTCCCTTGGTATTTGTCAAATGTCTTCAAAATACGATTTAGTGCATTTAGCCTGATTTTTTTCTCACAATGCAACAAGATGTTTTTTACACTCTATACTTGACTCTAATGAAAAAAAATGCGTCAGTCATATCCTATAACTAACGCTGTTGAGTTTTAAAGAAGGTTTTTATAGCCTATAACGCCTTTTGAAATTTTCGATATGAACTCTCTTATAGGTTTTTACTTCATATTCACTACTCTATCCACCACATACTTGGTATTACCACGCCACGGCAAGACACCATTATACTCTTTATAATGGAGGTCAAAATATTTTCCGCTATTTTGCTCTAGTTGCTTTGCCACTTCTGGGTCTTCCACAGAAAATTCAAATTCGTAGCTGGTAAGCCCTCCCGTTCTTCCTCTGCCAAACCCTTCTTGAATGAGTTTACCTTCGTAAGTTTTGAAGAGATAACCTTTATTCACAATGTAATTAAGCGACCCTGATTTTACCCCTTCGCCAAACACAAAATAATATTTGTACCACACAAAAACACCTCCGAATAGGAATACTACTAAAAACGCCCAAAAGAAAAATTTTCCAAATCCTCCTTTTTTCTCTCCTGTATATTCTTCTGTCATAAGATTTAAATTAATGCTCCAAAGGTAGTAAAAAAAAATCTTGCCAAAGCGTGAGATTTGGCAAGATTGAGTTTCATTAGACTAAAAAAGCCTATTTATCTTTAGCAATACTTCTAGAAATTACAATTTTCTGAATTTCAGAAGTTCCCTCATAGATTTGAGTAATTTTAGCATCTCTCATCAATCGTTCTACGTGGTATTCTTTCACATAGCCATAGCCACCGTGGATTTGCACCGCTTCTATCGTGGTATCCATTGCCACCTGTGAGGCGTATAGTTTTGCCATAGCTCCGCTTTCTGAAATATCTTTACCAGCATCTTTTTCTGCCGCTGCCTTGAAACAAAGCATTCTTGCCGCTGTAATCTGAGTGTGCATATCTGCCAACTTGAAAGCTACCGCTTGGTGGTTGATAATCTCCTTACCAAAAGCTTTTCTTTCTTTGGCATATTTCAATGCCAATTCATAAGCACCACTTGCAATACCCAATGCCTGAGATGCAATCCCAATTCTACCGCCGTTTAATACCGCCATTGCGAAGTTAAATCCAAAACCGTCCTCCCCTATGCGGTTTTCTTTCGGCACTTTCACATCTGTGAATAGCAATGAGTGGGTATCACTTCCACGAATGCCCATTTTATCTTCTTTAGGCCCAATTTCAAAGCCTTCCCAGCCTTTTTCTACGATGAAAGCATTAATTCCTTTATGCTTTTTCTCCGCATCGGTCTGTGCAATTACAATATAGTATTGTGCATTGGCACCATTGGTAATCCAGTTTTTGGTACCATTGAGCAAATAATGGTCTCCCATATCAATAGCCGTTGTCTTTTGCGAAGTAGCATCAGAACCTGCCTCTGGCTCAGATAAAGCAAATGCACCAATAACCTCTCCACTAGCTAATGGAACAAGGTATTTTTGTTTCTGTTCTTCACTGGCAAATCTCTCCAAACCTGCACAGACCAAAGAGTTGTTCACAGACATTACCACCGCAGCTGAAGCATCTACTTTGGCAATTTCTTCCATTGCCAAAACATAGGAAATGCTATCCATACCTGCACCGCCATATTTAGGATCTACCATCATTCCGAGAAAGCCTAGTTCTCCCATTTTTTTCACTTGCTCAGCAGGAAACTTTTGGTCTCTATCTCTTTCAATTACGCCTGGTAACAATTCGGTTTGAGCAAAATCTCTTGCCGCTTGTTGAATCATTAAATGTTCTTCAGATAAATCAAAATTCATAATTGTAAAATTGTTTGCCGTAAATGTACGATTTTTCTTCAATTCTGAAAAAGCCTACTCTACCAATCCCAACTCTATTTTATATGTTATGGATAATTTTTTTTGGGAGTTTAGATAAATTTATTTACTTTTACAAAAAACTCATTTAAGTTTAAGAAATAAAAACAAATAATTATGTCTATTAAAAGGTTATTTGATATTCCACATCAGGCTTTAGTAAAGTTTCCTAAAGCGGATATGTTCGCTACCAAATATGATGGTGTATGGAGAAAAACTTCTACACAAGAATTTATTAATATGGGGAATAAAGTTTCCCGAGGACTATTAAAATTAGGAATAAAACCTGGGGATAAAATCGCCTTGATTACCACCGCTACCCGCACAGAATGGGCAGTGATGGACCTGGGAATTTCACAGATTGGTGCCATAAGTGTACCCGTATATCCCAGCATCTCTTCAGATGATTACAACTATATCTTCAACAATGCAGAGGTGAAATATTGCTTCCTTTCGGATAAAGGCTTATTGGACAAAGTGAACGCCATTAAAGACCAAGTTCCTTCGTTGGAAGGCGTTTTTACTTTTGATAAAATACAAGGTGCTGCCAATTGGAATGAAATTTTAGACCTCGGTGAGAACCAAGCCACCCAAAGTGAAGTAGAGGACATTTCTAAAATGATAAAAGCTGAAGACCTCGCTACCATCATCTACACCTCTGGTACTACAGGAAAACCCAAGGGCGTGATGCTCTCTCATCAGAATATTGTGTCTAATGTATTGGCATCTGACCACAGAATCCCAAGAAAAAGAGGCTTAGATTATAAAGATACCAAAGTGCTAAGTTTCTTACCCATTTGCCATGTTTTTGAAAGGCTTTTATTCTATCTATTTCAGTTCAATGGATTTTCTATCTATTTTGCAGAAAGCATTGATAAAATGGGAGATAACATCAAGGAAGTACAGCCGCATTATATGAGTGTGGTACCTAGGCTTATAGAAAAAGTTTATGATAAAATCTATGCAAAAGGGGTAGAAAGTGGCGGACTGAAAAGTAAAATTTTCCTTTGGGCATTGGGCGTTAATAAAGCCAAAAAGACCATTCGCAAACCATCTAGCCTTAAAGAAATTATCGCTGATAAATTGGTATTCAAGAAATGGAGAGAAGGTCTTGGCGGCAATATCGTAACGCTTGTGTCTGGTTCTGCCGCATTGTCTTCAAGGCTTAATTATATGTTTCAAAATGCAGGAATTCCCATCTTGGAAGGCTATGGTCTTACGGAGACCTCTCCTGTGATTTCTGTTAACTCTTTTGATAGAATGAAGGTGGGAACAGTGGGACATCCTTTGGATAACTTGGATGTAAAAATACAGCCTGATGGTGAGATTTCTGTAAAAGGGCCTAGTGTTTTCAAAGGCTATTTCAAAAACGAGGAAATGACGGCAGAAGTGTTTACAGAAGATGGTTTCTTTAAAACGGGCGACATCGGTCATATAGATGAAGAAGGATTCCTGCATATCACCGATAGGAAAAAAGAAATGTTCAAAACCTCTGGTGGAAAGTACATTGCCCCTCAAGTGATTGAAAATATGGCAAAAGCCTCTAAGTTTATAGAGCAAATAATGGTGGTGGGCGATGGTGAAAAGATGCCGACAGCCTTTGTACAGCCAGATTTTAATTTCTTAAAAAATTGGGTAGAAAGAAAAGGTCTCAAAATAGGAACTTCTCCTAAAGAACTTGCAGAAAGTCCTGTGGTAAAAGAACGCTTGCAGAAAGAAATTGATTATCTGAAT
Source organism: Bergeyella porcorum (assembly GCF_042427575.1). Classification (NCBI taxonomy): domain Bacteria; kingdom Pseudomonadati; phylum Bacteroidota; class Flavobacteriia; order Flavobacteriales; family Weeksellaceae; genus Bergeyella; species Bergeyella porcorum. Next base: position 122,817 of record NZ_JBHMFD010000001.1, on the reverse strand, counting down.
ACCAAGTTGGGCAACTGGGAGCAAATCAAAAAATTTGAACTCACGCCAGAAGTATGGAGTATTGAAGACGGGCTACTCACCCCAACCCTAAAACTAAAACGCAAAGCCATCAAAGAAAAATACATCCATCTTTACAATAAAATGTATGGTTACGAGAATTAAACCCGAAACCCCGAGCGAAATGCTCGGGGTTTTTAGCTTAATATAATCTATAAAATGGATAAAACATTACAAAATAATCGCTTTTTCCAGCTCTAGTAGCTTTTGCTTTCGCCATACGCCACCGCTATAGCCTACCAACTTGCCGTTACTACCTATTACACGATGGCACGGTACAAGGATGGATATTTTATTTTGTCCATTGGCATTGGCCACAGCCCTTATCTTTTTCATATCGCCCAAATCTTTGGTTTGCTGGGCATAGCTCCAAGTACTTCCATAGGGAATTTTCAGCAAAGTATTCCACACCGATTTCTGAAATGTAGTCCCCACGAAAGAAAGAGGCACTGTAAACATTTTTCGCTCCCCTTGGAAATATTCCAATAATTCTTTATCCAGCAAAAGCAACTCTTCTGAATCTCGCTCTACAAAATTGGCTTTTAAGGTCTTCGCGATGTCTATAAGTTCCTTTTCCAGCTTCAGTTTTTCAGGAAATTCTAATAAACAAATCCCCTTGCCATCACTCACTGCAAGCATTTCCCCGAGAGGTGTAACAAGCATTTTGAAACAAACTTCTGCTTCAAACTCGGGATTATTTTTTGGTATTATCTCTCTCAATTTGTCGTATTTCTCTCAGTTTTTCCGTAACTTTAGACACCATCTCTTGCTGTTCTGCTCTAAGTGGTACTACGGTTTTTACTTTATCCCATTTGAAAACCATATCCACCGCATCATCATTTACGGGACTAAATGAAATTTCAAAATACTCTTGCTTATCTGTCATTTTCTGTACGGGAACGGTAATCTCTACCACATTTTGCTTCTCATCAAAGGCGTAAGCTCCCCATTGTTGAAAATCTTTATTAAGAATGATGGTCCATTCTTTTTCTGTTGGGATAACAAATAGTCCATAGCTGCCTGCTGGGACTGCTTTTCCACCGAAGTTAATCGATTGAGCAAAGGTAATTTTAGTAGAAGAATTGGCACCTGCCCTCCATACTTTTCCATAAGGCACCAATTCCCCAAAAATGGTTCTTCCCTTCACGCCAGGTCTTCCATAATCTACAGTGATTTTAGAGATAGAAAACTGCTGTTCAATCATTTGTCTTGGGCTAGATGCAGGCAAGGTATATTGAGAATATGCCCAAATAGAACTTCCCAATAAAGCTGCGAATAATATCTTTTTCATTATTGATTTTTTGATTGGGTAAAGGTATAATTTCTAACATAGATAAACAACACCTTATTTATATTTTAATCAAACGGTTGAAAAACTGTTTCTTGGAAAGGCATTTCTGGATTCAAAATCTCTAAAATCAAATTTCGGATGGAAACCATTACATCATCCAATGTTCCGTCTGAAAAAGCTAATGTTTGTACCCCTTGATTTACTTCTGCAAAAGACCAAATCCCTGCTTCTACCCCATTGATGCTATGAGATTGTTTCATATAATGAAGATAAATACAAAGCTGTAACGCTTGTTTATATTTGTCGTCCATCAGAAGGGTTGGGGTTTTATCTACCCCTCGGGAAAAGAAAGTAAGATTTAGATTTTTAGCCCTTGCGGTCTTATAGTCTATCACGCGTAGTGTACCATTCAGCCTATCTATCCTATCAATAAATCCTTTGAAAGATACCTTATCTGTCTTGGCTTCATCCAAATAAAAATCTATCCCATCAAACTCTTTTTCTACCTCTATAATCTCCAATTGATTGCCTTTTTTTATCAGTTCCAAATCATATTGAAGCATCTGAGTAACCACTCTTTTAGCGATAGATTTATGCACAAAATTCATTCCTTTCAGATAGAATTCTGGCTGGTGTTTCATCCGTTCAATGGAAGACTCTATCGCTTCATCTACTTGTTTAAGTAATTGATGTAAATCACTTTCTTTTAAGATTTTACCTTTAACTTTTTGAAGTAAATATTCAAGAGAAAAATGTATCAGTTCTCCGTAGCTTCTTTGGGATAGTTCCTCTTCTATCTCATTAGCTTCTCTGGTTTTAAGAACATAGTTAAGATAAAACTGAATAGGATTGTAAAGGTAGCTGGTAAGATGGGTTGCAGAGACGCTATTTTTCCATTCGGTTAGTCGCTGCATTACGGCATTGGTTTTGGCAATAATCACAGGTTTTGCCTCGATAGGCTCCGAAGTATTTTCTATGATAATTTCCTCTATATTGTGAGGGCTTTCCATCTCCATCTGGGTAATAAAACGGCTTTTCTCCCCAGTATTAACCCCAGAGCTCAACGCATTAAATAGCAAATAAACATTGTCTGCTCCTTGTATCAATCTATAAAAATGATAAGCATAGATGCTATCATTTTCCAGAAATGTATGCAGCTGATGAAGTTTCCTTACATCAAATGGCAAATAGGTATTTTGGGTGTTTCCTAATGGTAATTTTCCTTCGTTTACGGAAAGTAAAATCACATTTTTGAAGTTCAGCAAACGGGTTTCCAAAAGTCCCATTACTTGCAAACCTTGCAAGGGTTCTCCTTTAAAATCAATGGTTTCGGTATTGACTAACTGATTGATAAGCACCTCCAAAGTTTCCATTTTTATCGGGAAATGATAAGCACTAATCTGATTCTTAATGGTTTTAAAAGAAGTTTCAAAATGGGCGACATTCTCATATTGTACATCATCCAAGGGAGTGAACTTCAGCTCTATACAGAATTTTATCAGCTCTTCTAAATATGCTCCTGCGGATGATGCTTTCAGGAAAAGATTAAGGTAAGAAAGCCCCTCTAAAAGCTCTTTTAATCGTTTTTCGGAGAGGTACACCATATTGTTTTCGGTGATATCTCTATGGAAGCGAGCTACAATTTTAGCGTCTGTTGCATTATTCGGTAAAGTTTCCAAAACGGCTAAAACATCACTGTAATAGTAGGAAGTGGCTTTTTTCTCTAATTGCTTTTGAATGTAAAAAAGATGCTTGATGGCATTGCTGAAAGCTAAATTTTTCAGAGGAAACCCCATCGTGATATTGATGTTTTCTACCGATTTCAAAGCATCTAAACTAGCAGGCAATAGGTTTTCATCTAACAACACCACTGCCGTTTCGGATAACTGCTGAGCATCTATTTCAGCAAACAATTCTGGGAGAATTTTAGTTTGGGTTACATTCCCCGAAACTTCATATACCTTAATATTTTTAGGTTGCGAAAACGCATCATCTATCCAATGAAAAGGGCGATGTTCATTAAACTCTTTCCATTTCAGATGCTCTCTCAGAAACTTCCCTGCCTCTTGCCTTTCGTCATCTATATAATATCGGTCTGCTTGAAAAAAACATTGTGCTTTATCCCATTGCAATAGGTTTTTCACCAACAACTCTTCCACAGGTGTAAAGGCATTGAACCCACAAAACACAAATTTCTGCGTAGTAGATTGTGCAAAGGCGGTAATTTTTTCTTTTGCATAGGCGTGCATCATCCCAGAAGTTGCCCAGTTTTTCTCTTCCAATTTCTGCTTCAAAGCTGGGAGAAAAACATTCATTTTTTTCCAAAAATCAAGGTTTCTTTGTCGGGCTTGGGTAGGTTCGCCTAAGTGTTCTCCCCAGTTTTTGATGCGTTCTTCGGCAAACATATATTCTAAAACCTCTGTTTCATTGTCGGCAAATTTCAGAATATCGTCCCAATCTTTTTGTAAGGTAGGAAACCATTTCACAAACTGAGAAAAATCTTCCTTAAAAAGATTCTGATACACTTCATAAGCAAAAAGCCATAGGGCAACGCCTTGAATATGCTGTTTAGCAGCAATTTTCTGTATCATTTCTTCTATGGTGAAGAAATCGGGCATCATACCAGAATAGCCTTTGTCCTTCAATATTTTTTTTATGAAAACTATGGGACGCTTCCCTGGAAGAATAAGGCTAAACTGCGATAAATCCTCAGTTTCTGATAATAACTCTGTGATGATTCTATGTAAAAAGGTGCTCACGATTATTGATGGTTGTTGGTTGTTGGTTGTTGGTTAATTAATAATTTATAATTAACCATTTATAGTTAACCATTTATAGTTAACAATTTATAATTGATAATTAACAATTAATCAACGACTACAATATTTTTAGTAATCCAAGTATTCTCTCCGCTGTAAAATTTCAAGGTGTAAGTCCCTGATTCTTTCGGAGTAAAGGAAATATCAGAATGCCCTGCTGCTGCACTTCCACAGGCTATATTGGTTTTGTATTTGTAGGGCGTAATGTTTCTTATCAGTTCGTTTTCGCTTTGATAATCTATATTATAAAGTCCCTCGCAACCCTGCTGAAGCGTAAAGTAGGTTCTTAGCATTTGCGTAGAATGGATAGCGATGGTATCCTGAGGCACCAATATACTATCTACTTTCAGCTGGGCTATTTCTGTAATGTACTCCGAAGTTTCTTCTCTGTTGCAAGAAAACAATACTGAAAGTCCTAGTAACAAAACGAAGTTTCTCGATAAACAATTCATCATAATGGATTAATATTGATATCACAAAGTTAAACTATATCTTTCAATTCTCCATACAATTCTTTGGTAGATTGTCTCGTTTTAAGAAAGGTTAATAAAAACCCTTCCGAAGCTTTTCCGAAAGGGTTTTTGTAGTATTTTAGTTGTCTTCTTTTAGATTATGACAGGTTTAGCTTCTCACAAATTTACCTACACTCTCTAAAAGCTGAGGCTTGTCTTCAAGAGCAATTTTTGCAATACTATAAAACTCTCTTACCCATTTCTCCATATTAGAGAAAGCTAAATTTTTGTCTTTCGTTGCCTGTTGGCTTTCGCCTTTCTCTCGGGTATAGTTGGCGTAGGCTTTCTCTGTATCGGTAAGGTTTTGGATTTGTTGGGTAATATGTTCCGCACTGATTTTTAGTCGTTTCAGTGGGTTAAGGAGGTTTTCATTTTGCTGAATGGTGGTATAAAACACCTTCATATCATCCAACATTCCAGCGATGCTTTGGGAGGGCTTACCTTTTAAACGGAGATTGATAAGAGTTCCTGCCTCATCTTTGAAGATAATGCGTGCTTTCTTGCGGTCGGTACTATATATTTCGGATACTTCATCTATCTTTTGAGTAAAAATTTGGTAGGCAGAGGTCTCTTCTTGCCCTTCTTTGATGTTTTTTTGATACTCTTCTAAAGCCTTATCATATAAAGCCTTTCCTTTGGCTATTTCTTGCTCATCATAGCCATATTCTTCTAGTTCTACTTTTAATTCTACCTGATTTTGTAGATTTTCAAACAAAATTCCTACATTCTGAATGAGTTGTTGCTCAGAAATGTAGTAACTCTTTCTTTTTTTTGTGATTTTTTCTTCCATATTTTTCTGTTTTTATTATGATTAGATTTTTTTATTCTATAAATACATTCGCTTCTTCCTCATTTTGCATTACTGGACGCTTATTTTGCACTACTTGGTGGTCATTTTGCATCACTTCTTCCTCATTTTGCATTGCTGGACGCTTATTTTGCACTACTTGGTGATCATTTTGCATCACTTCTTCCTCATTTTGCATTGCTGGACGCTTATTTTGCACTACTTGGTGGTCATTTTGCATCACTTCTTCCTCATTTTGCATTGCTGGACGCTTATTTTGCACTACTTGGTAGTCATTTTGCATCACTTCTCCCTCACTTTGTATTGCTGGACGCTTATTTTGCACTACTTGGTAGTCATTTTGCATCACTTCTCCCTCACTTTGTATTACTTTGAGGATAAAATTAACATTTTCCTGATAATTAAACAAAATAATTTTAATTTTTTTAGAAAAAGACAGGATTCGGGTGCAAGAAATGGTATTTCAAGTCTTTTGTCATCACATCAGAAAGGATTATCCTTGATTTTTTTGGGGGACATATATTATCTGTGTGTATTTTTCCTGTAATCACCTCCAATTTTGAGGGATGTAAAGGAGCTACTACATTATATATTTTAGATTGGATGTTTTTTTGTAGCATTATTTCTACAATTTTACAAATATCTTCATAATGGATGTGATTAACGGGTTTTTCTAAGTCTTTTACGGAATAATTTTTCAGTTGTCGGCTTCCGCCCATTAGTCCGCCAAGCCGAAGAATATTGATTTGAGGAAACTCTTTTCTCATATTTTTTTCTATGACTAAAATATTGGGATTTAGTTTTTTTTCCTCCAAAGTATTTTCTGAAATTTCCGTTTCAATATCGGGGTAAATACTGGTAGAACTCATCAAAAATAGTGACTTTTGAAAATTTCCAATAAAATTTTTGATATTTTCAAACCTATTTTCTAATTTCTGAATATCCATTTTTTTTCCAAAAGGAATGGTAATTATAATTGCTTCCAATTCCTGCAAAACCTCCCAATGAGGGGAATTGAAAGAGGAATTTTCATCAGAAAATTTTATTATAGTAGGGTTAAAATTTTGGCTTTTCAGTTGTTTTGCTTTTTGTTCAGCAGTGGTGGTTGTATAAATTTTGTAATCTGTAGAAAAATGGTTGGCAAGATGAACCCCAAGCCAACCACAACCTATAATTCCGAGGGTTTTCATTGTCTATTTTTTTAATTGAAACAAATGTAAGGATAAAAAACAAGAGAGCAGTGTTTTGGCTTCTTTTATGGTTCTTTTGTCTTGAAACAAAAGAACCAAAAATTCAAGGCTGTGGATATTTTGCTAAAAATCAACTCATCTCGCTAAAAGATTTGGAATTGGCTACGCCGAATCTCCGATTTCGCTCGTTCCTCGCTCAAACAACAAATCTTTTTTAACGCTCGATTTCCTTGATTTTCTTCACACAAAATCTCCAATGCCGTTTCCAAACGCTCAAAAGTAGCAGTTTTTATGGAATTATAAGGATAAAAAACAAGAGAGCAGTGTTTTTGCTCCCTTGTTTTCGTGATATTTTACTCATAATGTCCCCAAGCAGAAAGGATTTTCACGGCGTTTTGGTCTTCTAAGATTTCATACACCAACCGATGTTTTTTATCTATCCGCCGAGACCACACCGACTGGTCTTTATACCCTTTCAGTTCTTCGGGTTTGCCTGTGCCTGTGTTTTGGGAGTTTCTTTCAGTTCGAGAATAAAATTTCCTATTTTCTTCATCAGTTTAGGATAGCTTTTGAATTTAGGAATTTGCTTCTCAAAGTCTTCGCTAAATTCTATTTCGTAGCTCATACGCCAAACATTTCCTTTATTTCTTTCTCCGAAACTTTTCTGCTGGGAGACTTTCGAGCCTTGTCTATTTTAGAAAAAAACTCTTCCTTGCTCATTTTGGTAGGGTCTTTTTCTTCAAATTTTATGGATTTTGCCTTGAATTTTTTGAGCAAAGCCTCTAATACTGGAATGTCTTCTGTGCTTACTTCTGCACTAAGGATAGTAGTAGTTGCCATATCATATATTTTGAGCAAATATAAAAATTTTTGACCAAAATCTTCATAATAAGGATATTATTTTAAAAGTCTCCTTATAAAGCATAAAAAACAAGAGAGCAGTTTTTTTGCTCCCTTATTTTCTTTGTTATTTAAAATCCCTGTGCAGGTCGCACTCAGTTCATCACCTCCATCTTAAAGCTCATACTTTCTATCACTTTTAGGGCGACTTCTACGGTGTCCATTGCAGTGAAACAAGGCACGCCATTCTCTACTGTCATACGGCGAATTTGGAAGCCATCGCGTTCGGCTTGTTTTCCTTTGGTGGTGGTATTCACTACATATTGCACTTTTCCTTTTTGGATAAGGTCTATCAGATTCACATCTTCCTCCCCTATTTTGTAGCCTATCTTGCAAGGGATGCCATTGCTCTCAAAATGCTTTGCCGTGCCTTCGGTTGCCCATATTCTAAACCCAATTTCGTGGAAGCGTTTCGCCAAAGCTGTGGCTTCATCTTTATGTTTATCGGCAACGGTGAAGAGGATTGCTCCGTGGGTAGGCACCTTCATTCCTGCGGCAATAAGTCCTTTATAAAGGGCTTTCTCCAAAGTAACATCTTTCCCCATTACTTCCCCTGTAGATTTCATCTCTGGCCCAAGGGAAATATCCACTTTGGTCAGTTTTGAGAAGGAGAAAACAGGAACTTTTACAAACACGCCTTTTTTATTCGGTACTAAACCATTTTCATAGCCAAGGTCTTTCAACTTCGTGCCTAAAATGGCTTTGGTAGCCAAGTTTGCCATTGGTACATTGGTGATTTTGGAAAGGAAAGGTACAGTTCTAGACGAGCGAGGATTCACTTCAATCACATAAACATTACCTTCAAATAAAACATACTGGATGTTCATCAATCCAATAACATTCAGTCCTTTGGCTAATCTTTGGGTATAATCTACCAAGGTTTGGATTTCCTTTTCACTTACATTCTGAGGAGGATACACCGCGATAGAGTCCCCAGAGTGAACCCCCGCACGCTCAATATGCTCCATAATCCCTGGAATAACTACCGTTTCCCCATCGCAAATGGCATCTATCTCCACCTCTTTACCCAGCATATAGCGGTCGATAAGTACAGGATGCTCTGGACTTGCCTCTACGGCATTCTCCATATAGTGAGCCAGTTCGGTTTCGTTATATACAATTTCCATTGCACGACCACCCAATACATAAGACGGACGCACCAAAACGGGATATCCTATTTCATTGGCAATTTTGATGGCTTCTTCCTTAGAAGTAGAAGTCTTGCCTTTTGGCTGTGGAATGCCCAACTCTTGAAGGGCTTTCTCAAACTTATCTCGGTTTTCGGCTCTATCAAGGTCTTCCAAAGAAGTTCCCAAAATCTGAACGCCGTGAGCGGCTAATTTATCTGCTAAGTTAATCGCCGTTTGCCCACCAAACTGAACCACTACGCCTTTGGGCTTTTCCAGTTCTATAATGTTCATTACATCTTCTTCGGTGAGTGGCTCAAAGTATAATTTATCCGAAATGGAAAAGTCTGTGGAAACCGTTTCAGGGTTGTTGTTGATGATGATGGCTTCGTACCCCATTTCCTTGATTGCCCAAACGGAATGCACCGTAGCATAATCAAACTCAACCCCTTGCCCAATGCGGATAGGTCCAGACCCGAGTACAATGATTTTCTCTTTATCGGTTACGATGCTTTCGTTTTCTTCCTCGTAAGTACCGTAGAAATAAGGCGTTTCACTTTCAAATTCAGCGGCACAAGTATCTACCATTTTATAGACTGGCATTATGCCATTGTCTTTTCGGAATTGGAAAACTTCCCTTTGCGTTTTGCCCCAAAGGTGAGCGATATTGACATCGGCAAAGCCTAATTTTTTTGCTTCTTTTACAATGCTAATCTGTTCCGAAATGTTAAATTGAGATAAATCGGCTAATTTCTGTTCAAAATCAATTAACTTTTTGATTTTCCAAATGAAAAACTTGTCTATCTTGCTCCATTCTACGATTTGTTCCCAATCATACCCTCTCCTAAGAGCATCCCCAATGATGAACAAACGCTCATCATCACAGATTTTAATTCTTCTTTCAATTTCCTCCGCAGTAAGGGCTTCTGCTTGTTTGGTTTTCAGACCAATGTGACGGATTCCTGTTTCCAAAGAACGAATGGCTTTTTGTAGAGATTCTTCAAAGTTTCTTCCAATAGCCATCACTTCTCCTGTAGCTTTCATTTGAGTGGATAGCCTTCTATCCGCTGTTTCAAATTTATCGAATGGAAACCTTGGAAACTTGGTCACTACATAGTCTAATGCTGGTTCAAAACAAGCATAAGTTTTATCCGTTACTGGGTTCATAATTTCATCAAGGGTTAATCCCACCGCAATTTTAGCAGCAATTTTGGCGATTGGATATCCTGTTGCTTTACTTGCCAATGCAGATGAACGGGAAACTCTTGGGTTTACCTCTATCACATAATAATTGAAGGAATGTGGATCTAAAGCTAATTGCACATTACACCCTCCTTCGATGCCTAAGGCTCTAATGATTTTCAGTGAAGCATTTCTCAGCATCTGATATTCTCTATCCGAAAGCGTCTGCGATGGTGCTACTACAATAGAATCTCCCGTGTGAACGCCCACGGGGTCTATGTTTTCCATATTACAAACCACAATGGCATTGTCATTGGCATCACGCATCACTTCGTATTCTATTTCCTTGTATCCCGCGATGGATTTTTCTATCAAACATTGGGTTACAGGGCTATGCTTCAGTCCCAATTCGGCAATTTCGCGAAGTTCCTCTTCACTGGAAGCAATTCCTCCGCCTGTTCCTCCCATTGTAAAGGCTGGACGAACAATTACAGGATAACCGATTTGATTGGCAAAGTCTAATGCCCCTTCTACGGTATTTACAATATCAGATTCTGGCACGGGTTCGCCTAGTTCGTTCATCAGTTCGCGGAACAAATCTCTATCCTCTGCTCTATTGATGGCAGATAACTTGGTGCCTAAAACTTCTACTTTGCATTCTTCTAATATCCCTGATTTTTCCAATTCTACCGCCATATTAAGCCCCGTTTGTCCGCCCAAAGTAGGGAGCAAAGCATCTGGTCTTTCTTTTCTGATGATATGACTGACAAATTCTAAGGAAATAGGCTCGATATAAACTTTATGGGCGATTTCCACATCGGTCATAATGGTTGCAGGATTGGAGTTAATCAAGATAACGCGGTAGCCTTCTTCTTTCAAAGAAAGACACGCCTGCGTTCCAGAGTAATCAAATTCAGCGGCCTGCCCAATGATGATGGGACCAGAGCCTATTACTAAAATGGTTTTTATGTCTGTGCGTTTCATACTAATTAGATATTCCAAAGTCTTTTTGCTGACTCAATTAATTTATTTTGTCTTTCATTTATTTTATCCAAAGTCCATTCATCTTCGGCAAGAATTTCTTTCGTCAAATCAAAAGATACCTTTTCATTTTTTTTGAAATAAATATCTTTTTTTCGATCGAAATTATAGTTTTGAGCTTGTGAATTTTTCTTTCCACTTAATAAAACGAGATTTCCAATTTTATGAACATTTTCAAAAATTTCTTGTTCAGAAAATCTTTTCATCCAATAATCATCAGTTGCTTTTTGTGGTAAAATATGTTCTATTGAAATTATTCCTGAAAATTCTTTCGCTACAGAGTCATCCTGCGTTCCATTTTCTAATCTTAATAATATGGCTTTTGCATAGGACATTCCATAAAGATTTGAGTTTAAAATATTGAAAAATTCTTCGTTGTTTTTATGCTCAATAATTTTTTCAATTACTTCATTTTTCGAGGCTTGTTTATTTATTAGGATGATTACATTATAATAAACAGTATTTCTTTGAGTTCTACCAAGTCTTCTTATCCAATTTTGATATGTGATTTTTTCAATAAGTTGTGCAAAATCAATAAATTCAAAATCATTTATTGGTTTATCTAAGAAAGCCAATAATGTAGGAATCCATTCATCATAACTTACATTTTTAAGTGAATAAATAATCTTTTTGATTCCGTTATTTTCAAAATTATTTTCAATAATTTTTTTGTAGTTTTTTGCAGAATAATTTAATTTTTTGCAGAATTCTTCTGAAGATAATTCAGAATTTGATTTAAGATAATCATTGTATTCTTTAAATAAATCTGTTTGGGCTTTATTCCCTTTTATTGCAGTTCTATAATGGCTTAGAAAATAATCTAAGTTTTTTATTTTAATTATATCCTCTAAATCATTCCATAAATTTTCAACTCTTTGTTTTTCTATTTCAGATTTACATCTTCCGAAAAGTAAGTTTTTAAGTAAATCAGCATTTGAAAGAGGTAAGCCACGAGCGTTTAAAACCGTGAACAAACGATAAGCAGAATCAAAACTTTCTGTTTTTACTAAAACAACAAAAACATTTTGTAACAGATAATTTGTATATTTTTTTAGAAAAACTTCATCAAAAACAGAAAGTAAGTTTTCGACAGTTTCTAAATTGCTAATAAATCGTGCTTTTGTTTCTGTTATGGAAACTTTTTTGTCCAAAGGTTTGGACAATAAGATATGGTCGTAAAAAAAACTCTCATCTTGATTTCTTACGACTAATCGAGGTGTTTCAGGTTCATCTGTAAAAATATTTATAGGCAGAATTTTCTTTTGAATTTCTGATTTTACAGCTTCATCTTTAATTAAGTTTCTAAGTCCAGCAAAAATTATAGTGAGGGTGGTAAGTCGTTGTTGACCATCTACAACTTCAAAAATCTTGTCTTCCTTTGTTTTGTCAATGGTAATAATTGAACCAATGAAATATTCTTTAACCTGACTTTCAAAGGCATCCAATGTATCACTAATTAATTCGCTAACATTATCTTGATTCCAAGAATATGGTCTCTGATAATTTGGAATTTCATAAACATTTTGGTTTGCAAATATTTCTTGAAGCTTCTTTTCTTCTGCTTTCATATTTAAATATTCTTTAAATTCATTTTTTTAATTAAAATATCATTCTCCTTTATTTATTTTCAAGTTAAAACTTCCCGATTTCAATAAATTTAAAAATTTAAACCGAGACTCTCAACATTTTAGTTTAAACTCCTCCATCATTTTCACGAAATCATCAAAGAGGTAATTGGCATCCTCTGGCCCTGGGCTTGCCTCTGGGTGATACTGCACGGAGAAGCAAGGGTATTTTTTATGGCGAATACCTTCGTTGGTTCTATCGTTTAGGGCGATGTGCGTTTCTTCCAAATCCGTATTTTTAAGGCTTTCTTGGTCTATGGCATAGCCGTGGTTTTGCGAAGTAATGGAAACTTTCTGCGTCTTCAAATCTAATACAGGATGATTGCCTCCACGGTGTCCGAATTTCAGTTTGTATGTCTTTGCCCCACAAGCCAAACCTAACACCTGATGTCCCATACAGATACCAAAAATAGGCACTTTGCCCAATAGTTGCCTCACGGTTTCGTGGGCGTGTGGTACATCTTCTGGGTCGCCTGGCCCGTTGGATAGCATAATACCATCAGGGTTCATTAGGAGGATTTCCTCTGCCGTAGTATCGTGGGAAACCACCGTTATATCACAATTTCTCTGAGACAGCTCTCTGATGATGCCCAACTTGGCTCCGAAGTCTATCAACACCACTTTTAGCCCTCTTCCTGGACTGGCATAAGAGGTCTTGGTAGAGACCGATGCAATCTGGTCTGTAGGAAAAGCTTTGCTTTTCAGCTCATTGATAACGCTTTGTTCATCAGCGTCAGCATTCACGATTTTCCCTTTCACTACCCCTTGGTTTCTTAGCAATCTGGTTAATCTTCTGGTATCTACCCCTGAAATCCCCGAGAGTTTTTTGTTTCTGAACAGCTCATCTAGGGTAATCTGTGTACGGAAATTGGAAGGCAAATCGCAGAGCTCTTTTACAATGAGCCCTTTGATGGCAGGTTCTATGCTTTCATAGTCATCGCGATTGATGCCATAGTTACCGATGAGAGGATAGGTCATACATACGATTTGTCCACAATAAGAAGGGTCCGAAATTAGTTCTTGATAGCCCGTCATCCCTGTATTGAAGACCACTTCGCCCTCAATATTTTCGTTTACCCCGAAGCCTTTTCCGTGGAAAACCTCGCCTGATTCTAAAATTAATTTTTTATTGTTCATTTTTATATTAGATGCTTTCTTTTTATTAGATATTTTTCCGCTTGACTTAGTCTAAAAAGTTATTGAAACTTAACCCCTTGTTTCTCCAAAGCTTTTTTCAGGATTGCCATTCTGGCATAGACCCCATTTTCCATTTGTTTAAAGATGCGACTTCTTCCGCATTCTACAAGGTCTGTATCTATCTCTACCCCTCTGTTAATAGGTGCTGGGTGCATAATGATGGCATTAGGCTTCATCTTTTGCTCTCTTTCTTTGGTAAGTCCATATTTTTTATGGTATTTCTCCAAAGGCATTTTCATCTTTTCGCCGTGTCTTTCGTGCTGTATTCTTAGGAGCATCAGCACATCTACTTCGCTTATCAGTGCATCTATGGAAAGATAGTTTCCATTGATAAACTCCGCCTCGTCAAACCAACTTTCTGGCCCTGAAAAATAGACCTTTGCTCCCATCTTTCTAAGAGCTTCGGCATTGGAATTTGCCACGCGACTGTGTCTCACATCGCCTACGATACCTACTTTAAGCCCTTCAAAAGTTCCAAATTCTTGGTAGATGGTCATTAGGTCTAAGATGCTCTGGCTAGGGTGATTGCCCTTACCATCTCCCCCATTGATAATCGGGATTTTAATGTCTTTCAGTTCTTTATAGTATTGGTCTTTTTTATGGCGAATCACTACCAAATCTATCCCAATGCTTTCTAAGGTTTTCACGGTATCGTAGAGGGTTTCTCCCTTATTTACGGAGCTAGAAGTGGTATCAAACGGCACTACCTGAAGTCCTAGTTTTCGCTCTGCTACATCAAAGCTGGTTTTGGTTCTGGTACTATCTTCAAAGAAAAGATTGGACACAAATATTTCCCCTTGGGCTTTGCAAGTTTCTCCCTTTGCGAATGCCATTGCAGAATCCAACAGCTCTTGAATGTCTTCTTTACTTACTTTTGATAAATCTTTCATTGTCGTTTCGTTTAAAAATAAAAAAAACGAAGCCCATAAAAGACTTCGCTATATTATAAAAATACTAATAAATCAGCCTTGCGGCCTAACAATAAATCGTCTAAAGGATTTTGTGTATTCATTGGTTGCAAAGGTAATCAATTCATCTTAAATAGCAAAGGGATTTTCGCTAAATCTTATTGTATTTTTTAGGTTTTTGTATCGTATTATTTTTTTGATGAATGCTTTTGCACTAGTTACATCTATCATATTTTTCTAAAGCTTTGTAATATATTTTCTATCTTTGATAACCAATTAAATCATCATCCAAAAAAAAATAAAAATTATGAAACCTATTTTTACCGCAGCAATGCTGTTTTGCTTTACTTGTGTCTATGCTCAGAAAGTCATCATCAAAACCGAGCAAGGCGATATTACGGTGAAGCTCTATCCTAAAAAAGCCCCTCTTACAGTTGCCAATTTCCTCCGTTATGTAGATGATAAAGCGTATGATAACACCACTTTTTACAGAACTGTAAGGCTTGATAATCAAAAACAAAGCTCCATTCCCATTCAAGTGATACAAGGAGGCTTGGGAGATGATTTACCCGCAAAGCCTTACCCTGCTATTCCTTTGGAACGCACCCACCAAACAGGGCTTTCTCATAAGGTAGGAGCTATTTCTATGGCTCTCTATGAGCCTGATACTGCAACTACGGAGTTTTTCATCATCGTGAATGAAGACCAGCCACAGTTGGATTACAATGGTGATAGAAACCCCGATAAGCAAGGCTATTCCGTTTTTGGAAAGG
Source organism: Bergeyella porcorum (assembly GCF_042427575.1). Lineage (NCBI taxonomy): Bacteria > Pseudomonadati > Bacteroidota > Flavobacteriia > Flavobacteriales > Weeksellaceae > Bergeyella > Bergeyella porcorum. Next base: position 107,387 of record NZ_JBHMFD010000001.1, on the reverse strand, counting down.
TAGTAAAAGGAATGAAGGTGGTAGAAGCCATCAATAAGAGCGAAACGGTAATGTGGGAGGAGATGAAGCAAAAACAATGGATAAAAAATCCTGTTAAAATCCTTACCATCAGAAGGAAATAAGATTTAAATCTCTTTGGTTACCCCTAAGCCAAAAAGTGCAAAGTCATATTTTGCAGGGTCGGTGGGGTTCATTTTTCGGATAGACTCATCCAATTCTTCCACGGTTTTCCAATCGTTTTGTTTTCGGGTAACCAAGCCTAGTTTTCTAGAAATATTCCCTGTATGCACATCCAGCGGAATAGATAAATATTGTGGCGAAATATTTTCCCACAGTCCAAAATCTACTCTGCGAGCATCCCTACGAACCATCCATCTTAAAAACATCATCAGTCTTTTGGCTGATGAGTTTTTGTATGTAGAAGAGATATGCTTATGGCATCGGTGGGGCTCATTTCCCAAAAACCGTTCACGGAAACGATGCAGGGCGTGATAAAAATTGGTTTCACCTTCTTTTAATAGGAATAGAGATTCCAAACTTTGCTCTGCCAGATAAATGGATTTTAAATTCCTGATAAACTGGGCAAAATCCTCCCCATTGAATGTCCTATGCAGTGGCTTTCCTTCAAAATACCTTAGGTCTTGTTCAGAATGGTTTAGCACAAAATCTAAAGGGGCATTTCCCATATAATCCAACATTTTTTCTGCGGATTTGATGATTGATTTTCGGTTGCCCCAAGCGATGATGGCAGCTAAAAATCCAGAGATTTCAATATCTTGCCGATGCTCAAAGCGATGAGGAATTTGAAGCGGGTCGTTTTCAATAAAATCAGGCTGATGGTATTGCTCTGCCTTTTCATCAAGAAAGGATTTTAATTCTTCAAAAGTCATTATAAAGATAGGCTGTTGGAGATTAGGTTGGTATTAAAAAATGGGGATTTAATCTTTCGCAACAATTTCTATGGCTTCCAATTGCTTTGGTAGGAAAGTATTAGGAAACACCGCCCTTGCTTCATCTGTAAATACAGATAAATCTGAATAGCGATTAGAAAAATGCCCTAAAATGAGTTTTCCAACCTTTGCTTTTTGGGCAATTTGAGCCGCTTCTAAAGCCGTAGTATGCCCTGTATAATCTGCCATTTCCTTTAAATCGTGTAAGAAAGTAGCCTCGTGGTACAAAACATCTACATTTTCAATGATAGGCACCACACTTTCCAAATACCGCGTATCACTGCAAAAAGCATAGGATACCGATGGTGAAGGTGCTTTGGTAAGGATTTCATTTTTAAGAATATATCCATCACTCAGTACAAAATCTTTTCCTAGTTTTAGATTTCGGTAATCGCAAGTTTCTATTTCTGGATATTTGGCAATTTCTTCCATATTCAGATGTCGTTCCTTCGGTTTTTCTCGGAAGAGGTAGCCATTGCAATAGATTCTATGATTCAGCGGAATGGTAAAGACCTCTACCCTATTGTCTTCATATATTTTCTCAGAATAGTTTTTATCCAATTCGTGATAAATCACCTCAAAACCTTGGTGGGTTTCTGTGATTCTAAAAATAGTTTCCAGCATTTCTTTGATGCCTTTTGGCCCATAGATATGCAATGGTGTTTCTCTGCCTAAAAGTCGGAAAGAAGCTATCAACCCCGGTAAACCAAAGCAATGATCACCGTGCAGATGTGAGATAAAAATATGATTGATTCTAGAAAATTTAGCTTTTGCTTTTCTCAGTTGCACCTGCGTACCTTCCCCGCAATCTATGAGGAAGTGCCTTTCATCCATTTCCAAAAACTGTGCTGTGGGAGCAGAATTGATGGTGGGTATAGCAGAATTAAATCCTAATATGGTTAAATATGTACTCAAAAGAATGATTTATGTAATTCACAAATGTACTAAAAACTTATGGCTGCAAAAAATCTAAAAAGGCGTCCAAAGCGTTTTTTCTATGGCTAATGGTGTTTTTCTCTTCTGGCAACATTTCTGCAAAGGTTTTTTCATAACCATCGGGAACGAAAATAGGGTCATAGCCAAAGCCTTGATGCCCTTTATTCTCCTCCAAAAGCTGCCCATAGACCCTACCTTCAAAATACTCTGCTCCCTGCTCAGAATAATAGCAAAGAACCGTAACAAAGTATGCTCTACGGTTGGTTTCCCCTTCCATTTCTTCCAAAACTTTTGCAATGTTTTTAGGAAAATCGTGGTCAGAAGCGTAGCGTGCTGAGTGAATCCCCGGTCTGCCATCCAAAGCCTCTACAACCAAGCCAGAATCATCTCCCAGACTGGGAATACCTGTTTTTTCAAAACAATATTTTGCCTTAATCAGTGCATTAGCGTGGAAGGTAGTGCCATCTTCTACAATTTCATCGTTGAGCTCATAATCTCTAAGGCTTTTCACCTCAAAATATTGCCCTAAAATCTGTTGTATTTCTTCTTTTTTATGTTCGTTGTGGGTTGCTACCAATAATTCTTTTTCCATTTTTGAATCTAAGTTATTAAGAATGATAAATTTTCAAGCGGCTGAATGCCATATAAAAAGTAAAGAATAAAAATAATCCTATCCCTAAAAGCCAATATTCTGAAATATTAAAAAACTCCGAAAAACTTTCTGTTTCGCCGAAGACAATGAGAAGTGCAGAGACACCATTATTAAAGGCGTGGAGTAAAATAGGCATCAGCAATGATTTGGTCTTAAAATACACCAGCCCTAGCACATATCCCAGCAAAATACCGCCTATCAGTTGCCACGGATTACCGTGTACTAAGCCAAATAAAATGGCACTTAGCCAAATGGCTTTTTGTGGCGAAATACCGTTGTTTATCAATCCCTTTTGGATAATCCCACGGAACACAATTTCTTCAAAAACTGGTGCCATAATGACCGCCATAATGACCATTGAGGTAAGATTATCCGTAAGCATTGCCATCATTGCTTCAAACTCTTGGTACCAACTGCCCCAAAACTTCCCAGTGGTAGGCACTTGTAGGGTAATGAACTCTGCTATCAGCATCATTCCTATCAGCATTGGAAATATGGTAAGGTAAGTGGTGGTGTTTTTGGACGAGAAATTAAATTTCAGCGGTTGTCCTGTTTGCTTTCTACAAACAAAAATATCAAAAGCGAAGATGGCTCCTAGCCACATCATAGCATTAGTCAAAATTAAAAACCAATGGTCATACTGAATGTTTTTGTTGAACATAAAAAGCACCGCTGCACTTATAGTAGAGAGTGCTAATGTAGGGATAAATGCTCCGAGGAATAATACTGCCGCGCCTTTAAGATTAAAACGATAAAACGGTATTTTTCCTGTATTAAATTGATTCATCTTAATTATAAATTAAACATCCAAAAATTAGGATTTCTATTGACCTCAAATATACAGAAAAAAAATACAGCTAATAAAAAATAGATTTAGAAAAATTCACTAATTTTAAAGCACAAAATATCAATAATATGAAACCTAAACTTCCATATCGTTTAAGAAAAGAGCAAATACTCGGTTTTTCCCTTTTGGCGTGTATGGTGATTATACTTCATCTGGGATGGTGGTACTATCGGTCTTTACAAACGCCACAGCTTCCTCCTATTGAGTTTCAAACCATTGAGAACACTTCCCAACCTCCGCTGATGCTGATGGAGTTTAATCCCAATGATTTAGACCAATCTCAATGGCAAGCCTTAGGCTTCACAGAGCGACAAGCGGCTACCATTTTGAAATACAAAGCAATGATTGGTGGGGCGTTTCTGTCCAAAGAGCAGTTCAGGAAATGCTACCCCATTCAGCCAAGATATGATGAGCTGGCTCCTTATATTTTACTTCCAGAGCATCATACCGAAAATAAGAAAATCTCTCCTTCCTATTCTCCCTCATTCAACAGAAATTTAAACATTCATAAAGCTTTTAATCCGAATCATTATACTGCGAAAGATTGGGAAACCATCGGGTTTAGCGAGAAACAAGCCGAAGCCATCATCAAGTACCGACAGTTTTTGGGTGGGAATTTTGAAAGCAAAGAACAACTGAAATCGTGTTTTGTGATTAGTGCAGAACGCTATGAGCAGATGCATCCGTTTTTACAGCTTCCCGATAAAATTAGCACCCCAAAATCTCATCTTTCCTCAGAAAAACCCAAAATTCAATATTCTTATTTTGACCCTAATGATTTGGATGAACAAGGCTGGCAAAGTTTAGGCTTCACCGAAAAACAAGCCCAAAGCATCTTGAATTACAAAAACAAAATACTCCGTGGGCGTTTCAAAACCTTAGATGAAGTGCAAAAAAGCTATGTTATTGCCTCTAAGTTTGAAGAATTAAAACCTTGGATTAAGTTTTCCACGCCTTCTAATGAAGAGCACTTGACCAATCCTCAGATTTCTAAAACCGAACCTGTTACGGTAAATTTTTCGGAGCTTTCGCTCAATCATATCACTCAAAAGCAGTTGGTAGCGTTTGGTTTCAGTGAAAAGGTAGCGGGGAGTTTGGTGGCCTATCGGAAGAGTTTGGGAGGTTTTATGAATAAAAATCAGGTTTTTGAAGTTTATAATATTGATAGGGATTTAGCCGAAAAACTTGTTGCTACGCTCCAGTTGGATAATACCAATGTTGCCCGATATACCTTGGTAGATGCCCCAGAAAGTTGGCTCAAAACACATCCTTATTTCAAATACGCTGCGGATAAAATCATTTTTTATAGAATCTCTTACCCCGATGATAAGAAAATATGGAAATTCATCAAAGTGAAGCCCGAAGTGGAAGCTAAAATGAAATTGTATTTGAAGTAAGGGGTTGTTAAAACTTAAATTATGCTTTTAAGCCGTAGGCAACAGTTTGTGCAACAAGATTGTATTGATTTGATGATAATTTATGGTATCAATTTCTCCTTTGAAGGATGTAGAATAGTATTGTTAGAAAACCAAGAGGCTAGAAGATTAAAAAGTCCTTCCTTTTTCTTCTTTCTTCAAAACTAAAACTCAAAACCCAATCAACAAAACCACGGCACTAGCCAAGGGGAAAGCACTGCGGTAAAAATACCATTGATGATGAGCCCTAAGCTTGCAAATGCGGCATATTTCTCACTCATTCCCATTGCCAGCATCACGCCCAAACCGTGCGATGCTGTACCCAAAGAAATGCCTTGTCCCATTGGACTATGGATCTTTGCGAGTTTTAAAATCTGAACGCCTATGATACTGCCCACAATGCCTGTAAAGATGACCGCCGAGGCGGTTAGTGCCTCTACCCCACCCAAACTTTTGGAAACCTCTATGGCAATGGGAGTTGTAACCGATTTTGGAGCTAAAGAGCGTATCAAGATTTCATTAGCTCCTAAGAGTTTTGCAATGCTACACACGCTGATAATCCCCACCAAACTTCCCAAAAACTGTGAGACCAAAATAGGTAAAAGTTGTTTTTTGATTTTCTCCATTTGGAGGTATAGCGGCACTGCCAATGCCACCACGGAAGGCTTTAGCCAAAAGTCTATGTAATGCCCCGCCTTTTGATAGTCCTCATAGGAAATATTGAATACCCAAAGATATCCCACAAGAAAAGCCGTAGTTAAAACAATGGGACTCAAAAAAGGAGAACGGTATTTCTTCTGCAATTGTGATGATAGGAAATAGGACAAAAATGAAAGCCCTAAAAGCCATATTGGATTTCTAAGCCATTCCATTATTTTATCTTTTTTCTGATGAACTGATATACTCTACCCGTAACGCCTATTACCAAAATGGTGCTTAGTACAATAGAGGCTACCAGAGCCAATAGATTGTCTTCTACCATTTCCCAATATACCATTAGAGCTACACTTGGGGAAATAAAGAATAATCCTAAATTGGAGACCAATACATCTGAAATACCTTTTACCCATTCTACCTTTATCCAATTTTTGTGCAAAGCGAAGGTCAGTAAAAACATTCCGATGAGACTGGAAGGAAATGAGATGTTGGTAATGTAAACTATCAGCTCTCCCAATCCTAAAAAGCCGAAAATAATCAGTAAATAGCGGAGTAGCATTTCGTATATTTTTAATCTATGGTTTTCTTAGAATCTTGTATTAGCTCTTGTAGCTCTGCCAGCTCTTGTTTGGTGAGTTCTCTCCATTGCCCTATGGGCATATCCAAATGGATATTCATAATGCGGATGCGTTTTAGTTTTTTCACTTCATAGCCCAGATATTCACACATACGGCGAATCTGTCTGTTGAGTCCTTGTGTTAAAATAATCCTGAACGATAAAGTATCCAATTGCTCCACTTCGCATTCCCTTGTGATGGTATCCAAAATAGGAACCCCTTTACTCATTTTTTCTATAAACTGTGGCGTGATGGGCTTATTAACCCTCACAATGTATTCTTTCTCGTGATTATTCCTTGCCCGGAGAATTTTATTCACAATATCACCATCGGAAGTCAGGAGAATCAGCCCTTCGCTAGGCTTGTCCAATCGCCCAATGGGAAAGATGCGTTTAGGGTGATTAATAAAATCTACAATATTATTTTTCTCCCGCTTGGTATCTGTGGTGCAGACTATACCAATGGGTTTATTCAGAGCAATGTAGATATGCTCATCTTTAGGTTTAGAGATAGACACGCCATCTACGCGAATGTCATCTTTAGCAGAAACCTTGGTACCCAACTCTGGTATTTTTCCATTGATGGTAATTCTGCCTTCTTCTAATAGCTTGTCCGCTGCTCTACGGGAACAATAGCCCACTTCAGAAAGGTATTTATTAATGCGTATTTCCATTACAAACTTTTATTACTGAATAGTACGATACCATAGGAAAAACCTATGAAAGCAAACTTATCTTGACCTAAATCATAGAAATCCAACGAGAGCTCCATTTTCTGCCCCAGCTGGCGTCTATCCCCTACTTCTATTTTCCCTATGCTAAGCCCATACCAATTGCCCATTGAGGTAAGGTTTCTATTTTGCTTTTTACCCCATTTGAAACTGAGAAAATTAAAATCTTCATTTTCTGGTGCTCCAATAAAAAAATAAGGCTGAATGTTATAACCCAACAAATGATAATTAGGCGTAATATAACTGTACCGAAACCCTCCACTGATGGCCAACCAAGTCAAGGGTTGCACCCCCATCTGAGCTCCAAGACCTAAAGTGAGGTGTTTTTCACTGTCTTCATTGGTGCCTATTACGGAAGCTAAATCAAACCCTATATGAGCTGAACCCTCTGTAAATAAGCCCAATCTGTAATCTTTCTGTTGGTTTTGAGCATTCAATTGAAAAGATAATAATATCCCAAAAAAGAATAAACCTTTGTTCATATTCAAATCTAAAAAATTACAATACTTCTACAAAACTAAGACATTTTTATGAACTGAAAAACTATTATTCAGAATCAAGTGTATTAAGATAAAATCTAAAAAAATAAAAAAGCTGCTCTATAAAAGAACAGCTTTTTTGTTAATATTTTTTTGGAAATTACTCTGCTAAGATAATTCCTTTTTCATTGTTAAATTCCACCACACCACTTTTAATAGGATAAGAAAAAACAGAATCTTTCTCATCTTCTTTTGTGAAAAATTTAGCATAATCTTCTTGGATAGCATTGGTATAAAGCTTCACTTTACCAAACCCCAATGAAGATACAATAGCGGCGTGATTTTTCATAATGTGAAATTCTCCAGACTTCCCAGGAAGCAAAACAGAATCCACTTCACCTTCAAAAACAACCGTTTCGGGGGTTAAAATTTTTATGTTCATATTTCAGATTTTAAGAGAAATGAGAAAAGAAAAAAGAGAAAATTGTTCACTCTTTTTTCTTTAATTCAATTTTCCAATTAAGCGTTTTCAGCCAATAATTTTTCTCCGTGCTCAATAGCTTCTTCGATGGTTCCTTTCAAGTTGAAAGCCGCCTCTGGATATTGGTCTAGTTCACCATCAATAATCATATTAAATCCTTTGATGGTATCTTTGATATCTACCAACGCTCCTTTAAGACCAGTAAACTGCTCTGCTACGTGGAATGGCTGAGATAAGAATCTCTGTACCTTTCTAGCACGATATACTACCAATTTGTCCTCTTCAGAAAGTTCTTCCATACCAAGGATGGCGATGATATCTTGCAACGCTTTATATCTTTGTAAGATTTCTTTTACTCTCTGTGCACATTCATAGTGTTCGTTTCCTAAAACTTCTGGCGTCAAGATTCTAGATGTAGAAGCTAGTGGATCTACAGCAGGATAAATACCTAACGATGCAATCTTTCTATCCAATACCGTGGTAGCATCCAAGTGAGCAAAGGTAGTTGCTGGAGCTGGGTCTGTTAAGTCGTCCGCAGGTACATATACCGCTTGTACAGAAGTAATGGAACCGTTTTTAGTAGAAGTAATTCTCTCCTGCATAGCCCCCATCTCTGATGCCAAAGTTGGCTGATAACCTACCGCAGATGGCATACGCCCAAGAAGTGCAGATACCTCAGAACCCGCCTGTGTAAAACGGAAGATATTATCTACGAAGAAAAGTACATCTCTACCTTGCCCTTCACCATCCCCATCACGGAAATACTCTGCAATGGTAAGACCAGAAAGGGCTACTCTTGCTCTTGCACCTGGTGGCTCGTTCATCTGCCCGAAAACGAAAGTACATTTAGACTCTTTCATTTCATCAAGATTAGCTTTAGAAAGATCCCATCCACCTTCTTCCATAGAGTGCATAAATCCTTCACCATACTTAATGATACCAGATTCTAGCATCTCTCTCAAAAGGTCATTTCCTTCTCTAGTTCTTTCCCCTACTCCTGCGAATACAGAAAGACCACCGTGTCCTTTTGCGATATTATTAATCAACTCCTGAATCAATACGGTTTTACCTACACCAGCACCACCAAACAATCCAATCTTACCACCTTTTGCATAAGGCTCGATAAGGTCGATTACTTTGATACCTGTGAATAAAACTTCTGCAGAAGTTGAAAGTTGATCAAATTTTGGAGCTTCTCTGTGAATTGGCAATCCGCCATCCTTAGAAAGTTCTGGTAACCCATCAATAGCATTACCTACCACATTGAAAAGTCTTCCATAAACTCCTTCACCCGTAGGCATTGTAATCTGAGTACCTAAGCTTACTACTTCTTGTCCTCTTTGTAAACCATCGGTAGCATCCATCGCGATACATCTTACAGAATCTTCACCGATGTGCTGTTCTACCTCAAGAACAAGTTTTTCACCATTATTTTTTGTTACTTCCAGTGCATCATAGATTTTTGGCAACTCCCCTTCATTGGAGAATACCACATCGATTACTGGACCAATAATTTGAGAAATTTTTCCTTTAATTTGGTTTGCCATTGCTAAATTTTTTCTTGTGTGCAAATATAATGAAAGTCTGGTAATCTACAACTACATCAAAAAAGATTTTTATCATATTTTTATCTGAAATCTGAAAAAACTCTATCCAAAATAAAACCGCACGCCCAGAAAAACTTTATTTTTTTTATTTTTGCGAATAAAAATTCTGGTTTGAATATCTTTCACAATATTTCTAATTACCAATCTCGCAACCCTTTGGCATTGTCCTTAGGGATGTTTGATGGGGTACATCTTGGGCATCAAGGGCTTATCAACGGGTTAAAACATATCGCCTGCGAAAAGGGGCTAGAACCCAGTATTCTTACTTTTTGGCCACACCCAAGATTAGTTTTTAATCCCAACGAACCTCTAAAATTACTGAATACCATACAGGAAAAAACAGATTTACTCCAAAAATTTGGCGTTCAGAATTTGTTTTTACAATCCTTTGACGAGGCATTTAGAAATCTATCAGGAGAAGCATTTGTAAGGGAAATTTTAGTAAAAACCCTCAATGTAAAACATCTTATCATTGGCTACGACCATACTTTCGGAAAAAATAAAAGCGGAAATTTTCAGTTGCTACAGCAGTTAGCCCCAGAATTGGGTTTTGAAGTAGAACAGAAAGAAGCTATCAATCTGAATAATGCCAACATTTCTTCTACCAAAATTAGAACAGCTTTATGCGAAGGCAATATTCTAGATGCTAATGAGATGCTAGGATACCCCTACCCCATTACAGGAACAGTGGTGCACGGGAAAAAATTGGGCAGAACCATAGGTTTCCCTACCGCTAATATAGCAACAGACCCACTGAAACTACTTCCTAAAAAGGGAGCTTACATTGTAGAGGTTTTGATAGAAGGAATTTTTTATAGAGGAATGCTAAGCGTGGGTACCAATCCTACGGTAAATGGGGAACAACTCACGGTGGAAGTTAATATTTTAGACTTTAATGGTGATTTGTATGACAAGGAAATTACCGTAAAATTTAGAGCCTTTTTACACGAAGAAATAAAATTTGAAAATTTAGACCAACTTATAGAAAAACTAAAAGACGACCAAAGGCGTACCGAAGAATTTTTCACACTAGCACAATAGCATTATTTTCAGAATTTTAACCAACATTATAAATATCTAGTCCGAAAAATCTCTTGATTTTAGAGTTGGTTAAGAGCTTTTATGATGCTTTTTTTTTTAAATTTGCCCGAGATACGAATTATGGAAAAAAATACAAAACAGAACACTACAAAACCAGAAGTTACCACTCCTAAAACTTTATCCAAACCCCGAATTTTTTTCGGATTGTTGTTTATCATCACTTCAGTGATTTTTACAATATCTTTTGGCTCTTATCTTATCAACTGGCAAGCCAATCAAAGCCAAACGGGAGCTATGCTAAACAGAAGTGTAGAATCTTCTAATCTCATTGGGAAATTAGGCGATTGGCTTGGAAATATTTTCATTTTTGATAGTATAGGGATTGCAGCGTTCATCGTGGCATTTCTCCTTTTTATGATAGGAACTTTAATCCTGAAGAAGAAGTATTTCAAACCTTGGAAAACCTTTGGACACTCTCTATTTTTCATCTGCTGGTTGCCCATCTTCCTAGGTGCCATTACCCAAGGTGAGGGCGTGCTAAGTGGTGTCTATGGCTTTCAAGTGATGGATTTTTCAAGTTCCATTATTGGTAAATTTGGACTATGGATTATATTAATAACCAGTATTTTACTTTATTTTGTTTTGGAGTTCAATCTGCGTCCAAGTGCTGTAAAAGCTCAACTAAACAACATCAGCGAGAGCACAATGAGCAAAATGAAAAACATCTTGCCAAGCTCGGAAAAATTTGATGCAGATGAAGAACTAGATGAACTTCAGCAAAATGCTATTCAAGAGACTCATCAGCCCGCCTCTACACCTATTGAAAATATTAAACCAGCCGAAACCATTACAGAAACTCCCCTCTCTGAGCCAGTGAGTGTACCGATGGATTTTCCCAAAGTTTCGGTAACGGATAATGCTATAGAACCCGTAAAAACGCCTAACAAAACCAGCTATGAAACTGAAACTAATACCATTGATATTCTAGTAGAACCTGCATTAGGAAATACTACGCCACAGCCATCAGCAAGCACTACCGATGATGATATTGATTTTCAAGTGGAAGTTGCACCTACCATCGATCTAATAGAACCTGATGATATTGAACTAAAATCTGAAGAATTGGTAAAAGAATATGGGCTTTATGACCATAAATTGGATTTAGCAGGGTATCAATTTCCACCAATTGAATTGCTGAAAGATTATGGCAATGAGGAGATTTCCATCAATAAAGAAGAATTAGAAGAAAACAAGAATCGTATCGTAGGTTTACTGAAAAACTTTAATATTGGTATTTCTCAGATTAAGGCAACCATAGGCCCTACTGTAACGCTTTATGAGATGGTTCCAGAAGCGGGTATCCGCGTAGCAGCCATCAAAAAACTTCAAGATGACATTGCCCTCAACCTCTCCGCATTAGGCATTAGAATTATCGCACCTATGCCAGGAAAAGGTACCATAGGGATAGAAGTTCCAAGGAAAAATCCTACAATGGTTTCTATGCGAAGTGTCATCGCTTCACAAAAATTTCAAAATACCGATATGGACTTACCTGTGGTATTCGGGAAAACCATTTCCAATGAAATCTTTATGGCAGACCTTGCTAAAATGCCTCACCTCCTGATGGCAGGTGCTACGGGACAGGGTAAATCGGTAGGGATTAATGCCATATTAGCATCTTTATTGTACAAAAAACATCCGAGCGAACTGAAATTTGTAATGGTGGACCCTAAAAAGGTAGAACTATCACTTTACTCCAAAATTGAAAGACATTATCTGGCAAAACTACCCGATACGGATGAAGCTATTCTCACCGATAATTCTAAGGTGATTAATACCTTAAACTCACTTTGTGTAGAGATGGATACCCGCTACGAACTTCTTAAAAATGCTTTCTGTAAAAATATTAAGGAATACAACAAGAAGTTCTCCGAAAGAAAACTCAATCCCGAAAACGGACACCGCTACCTTCCTTACATTGTATTGGTGGTGGATGAGTTTGCAGACCTCATTATGACGGCGGGCAAAGAGGTAGAGCATCCTATCGCCCGTTTGGCTCAGTTGGCAAGAGCGGTAGGCATTCACCTTATCGTGGCTACCCAAAGACCTTCTGTGAATGTGATTACAGGTATGATTAAAGCCAACTTCCCAGCCAGAGCTGCATTCCGTGTGATTTCTGGAGTGGATTCCAAGACCATCTTAGATTCCCCAGGTGCCGACCAGCTCATCGGTAAAGGAGATATGCTTTACTTCAATGGTAATGATTTGATTCGCTTACAATGTGCTTTTATTGATACACCAGAGGTAGAAAAAATTGCCGAATTTATAGGCTCTCAAAAAGCTTATCCATCTGCCTTTATCCTTCCAGAGGTAGCATCAGAAGATGGTGGTTCTAGTGCAGGTGGCTTTGACCCTAATGAAAAAGACGCCCTCTTTGAAGAAGCCGCCAGAATAGTGGTTGGCACACAGCAAGGGTCTACATCTATGCTTCAAAGACAACTAAAATTGGGCTACAACCGTGCAGGAAGAATTATGGACCAATTGGAAGCTAGCGGTATCGTAGGCGGATTTAATGGTGCTAAAGCAAGAGAAGTCCTCATTACCGATTTAAACTACCTAGAAGAGTATCTGAAAAACTTGAAGGAAAATTTTTAACATTTATTAATATTTAATGGAATAATTATTGAGGACTTGATGTAAAAGCAATTAACATCAATCTAAAAATCAATAAAATGATAGCAATAACTAAAAAAATAACCCTCGCTACTTTATCTTTTGGAGCTGTTGCTCTGGCTTTTGCACAGAAATCTGATGCGAAATCTAAAACCCTTCTAGATGCCGTAGCCAAAAACTACAAAGCCAATAAGAATACTTACTTTAAGTTCTCCTATGGTACGGGCAATAATGGTAAAGTGTCTAAAACCCAAACAGGGATTTTCTATACCACGCCTTCACAATATAAACTCAAAATAATGGGTGTGGAGCAAATCTTTGATGGTACTAAAGTGTATAACATTAGCGATGAAGACCAAGAAGTAACCATCGCAAAAGCCAACGGTAAGGAGATGATGTTTTCGCCTACCAACTATCTTAGCAGCTATTCTAAAGAGTATAACGCCAAATACATTGGTAAAAAAACGGTGAATGGCGTGAGTACAGATTTGGTTCAGTTAACTCCCGTGAAGAGTAATGGCATCAAAAATGTCTATCTCTATGTGAATGCAGCAAAGAAACAATTGGTAAAAATAGAGCAATATGCAACCAATAATGATGTGGCGGTAATTGCTGTAACCGACTATAAAACCAATCAAAACTTAGCCGCTGATATGTTTAAATTTAATAAAAATCAATACAGCAACTATCTGATTACAGAATTGTAATCGTGAATTTAATACCATATTAAGTCACAGAGTATCGCACTTTGTGACTTTTTGATTATTTTTGTGCCGATGAAGATATTAGACCGCTATATTATCAAGACTTTTTTCGGGCCGTTTTTATTCATTTTCAGCGTTCTGTTTTTCATTTTCATTGTGAACATCATCTGGATACAGATGTCACAGTTTATGGGAAAGGGACTCAGCGTTTTTGAAATTATCAAACTGCTATTTTATATGGGGGTAAGTGTGGTTTCTATGGTATTGCCACTTACCATCTTGCTGGCTTCCATTATGGCATTTGGAGACTTAGGAGAACGCTATGAGCTTGCTGCTATGAAAGCCGCAGGGATTTCTCTTACCAGAGTAATGCTGCCACTTTTTATATTGAACATTATCCTTTCGGTGGTTTTATTTTTCTTTCAAAATAACATTACGCCAGATTTTCAGCGGAAGGCTAAAAATATGCTCTACAATGTTGCTGCTACCAAGCCAGCACTCAACTTTACACCAGGGCAGTTTATCCATCAGATTCCAGAATATGCCGTGAAGTTTGATGAAATCTCTGGGGAAAATGGAGAGTTTCTCAAAGGCATCTATATTCACAAATCTGCTAATATCTTTGAAGACCAGAGAGCCTTTGTAGCCAAAAGTGGGCGATTTGCAACGCCTGAGGATAAAAATTTTCTAAAACTAAAGCTTTATGATGGCTATATCTACGATGATGAATTCCGAAACAAAGACTTTCGCGAACGCCTGAAACAGCCTAATCAATCGGTAAAGTTTGATACCTTGGTATTGCATTTTGACATCAGTGAATTGATAGATAAAGCTTTGGAAAAAGAACAGATTACGGATGATTATCGTTTTAAATCTTATGCCGAACTTGATGAAAGTATTGCAGAAAAAAGAAAGGAGAATACCGAAGTAATGAAAGGGCTATCTTCTTCATTAGTTAGCAATGCCAATGGCTACATCTACTCCATAGAGAACACACCTAAATCCACATCTAAAGCAGAACAGCAATACAAGCTAGACACCATTAAAAAGCAGAAAAAATTAGACGCTCTACTGATGGCATACAATAAAGTAGGAACTCAAATCAATGATTTGGAAATCAAGAAAGGAGAGATAGAGGGTGTTGTAAAACAGCATAATAAGATGATTATGCACCAGCAAAGAATTTTATCTTATTCTTTTACTTGTATTATTTTCTTCCTTATTGGTGCCAGTTTGGGAAGCATCATCAGAAAAGGAGGAATGGGCGTTCCAGTTGTAGTTTCTGTGGTGATTTTTATTATTTTCCATACAATGAACCTCACGGTGGAGAATATCGCTTGGAAAGGTCAAATGAATCCATACCTAGCGGCGTGGCTTCCTAATATGATTCTTTTCCCGTTCAGCATTTGGCTTACAATGAAAGCCCTTACAGACTCACAGTTGTTTGATATAGAAAAATATAAAGTGTTGCTAAAACCTATTCTATCCAAATTTCAAAAGAAAAAGGAACACCAAAGGTATCTTTAAGTGTTGAGTGTTAAGTTTTGAGTTTTGAGTTTTGAAGAAAGAAGAAAGAGAAAAGACCAACTTAAAAAGTTTTAAGTGTTGAGTGCTGAGTGTTGAGTTTTTGACAAATTACCCCTTAAACCATCAACCGACAACCAACAACTATCAACCAATTTAAGTTTTGAGTTTTGAAGTTTTCTCTAACCTCTAAAATCTAGCGTCTAATATCTAATATCTAACTTCTAAAATCTAGCGTCTAACATCTAACGATTGTAATCTAAAAAACAAAAAATCCACCTTTCCGAAAATCAGAAAGGTGGATTTTACTTTATGCCGATTATTGATCTGCTTTTGGTTTTGCCTCTGGCTTTGGAGGTCTTGGCAAAAGCACTTTACGGGATAGCTTCATTTTCTTTCTATCATCATAGCCCATAAACTTCACTTCTACCTCATCGCCTTCGCTGTATGGTACTTTTTCGGTGCGTTTCCAGTCTATTTCAGAGATGTGAAGCAAACCTTCGGTTCCTTTTGCCAACTGAACAAAAGCACCAAAATCCATTATCTTCACTACTTTTCCTTTGTAAACTTCACCCACCACTGGCACGAAGGTAATCTCATTAATCGCTGCAATAGCTGCATTGATTTTCTCTCTATCCGTTCCAGCAATCTCAATGCGTCCAATCTCGCCAATTTCCTCAATAGAAATCACGGTATCGGTATCTTTCTGAAGTTGCTGAATGATTTTACCACCAGGTCCTATCACGGCACCAATAAAGTCTTTTGGAATTTCTAAAATTTCCATTTTCGGAGCGTGAGGCTTCACATCAGCTCTTGGCTGGTCTATGGTCTTCAAGATTTCGTTCAAAATGTGGATACGCCCTTCTCTAGCTTGGTTAAGAGCCGTTTCCATAATATCCATTGTCAATCCTTGGATTTTGATATCCATCTGGCAAGCGGTGATACCATCTGCCGTTCCTGTTACCTTGAAATCCATATCGCCAAGGTGGTCTTCATCTCCTAAAATATCTGAAAGTACGGTAAATTTCCCTGATTTAGGGTCAGTAATCAATCCCATTGCGATACCAGAAACGGGCTTGGTGATTTGCACCCCTGCATCCATCAATGCCAATGTCCCTGCACAAACGGTAGCCATAGAAGAAGAACCATTGGATTCCAAAATATCTGAAACCACACGAATGGTGTAAGGGTTTTCCTCTGGAATCATATTTTGTAATGCTCTTTGAGCTAGGTTACCGTGCCCTACTTCCCTTCTTGAAGTTCCTCTCAAAGGTCTTGCTTCCCCTGTGGAGAACGGTGGGAAATTGTAGTGTAAGAAGAATTTCTCATCATAGTTGATGGCTACAGAATCCACCATATTGGCATCTTTCATAGAACCTAATGTAACGGCAGTAAGAGATTGAGTCTCTCCTCTGGTAAAGATGGCAGAACCGTGTGCTCCTGGTAGATAATCTACCTCTGACCAAATTGGGCGGATGGTTTTAGAATCTCTACCATCTAGACGGATACCCTCATTCAAAATCATTTGTCGCATCGCTTCTTTTTCCACATCGTGGTAATATACTTTAGCGAATGGCTCTACTTCTTCTCTTTCTTCTTCGGTGTATTGAGAAAGGAATTCTTCTAATACAGCCGCAAATTTCTCGTGTCTTTCCTCTTTAGCTGAAGGTACTTTGGCTACATTATAAACCTTATCATAGCACTCTGCCCACACTTTTTGGCGAATGTCTTCATTGTGCACCTCGTGCTCGTAGGTTCTTTTCACTTGAGAAGAAGGGATTCTTGCTGCCAAACGCTCTTGGGCTTCAATCTGTACTTTAATCTCTTCGTGAGCGTACTTAATGGCTTCCAGCATTTCGGCTTCGGAGATTTCTTTCATCTCGCCCTCCACCATTACGATAGAGTCTTTGGTAGCCCCTACCATAATGTCCAAATCTGCTTTCTTCAGGTTTTCGATGCTTGGGTTAACGGATAGTTCTCCGTCTATACGCACCACTCTTACCTCAGACATAGGCCCATTGAACGGAATATCTGTAATGGCGATAGCGGCTGATGCTGCCAAACCTGCTAAGGCTTCTGGCATTACTTCCTTATCGTAAGAGATTAGGGAAATCATCACCTGCACTTCTGCGTGGAAATCATCTGGAAATAGTGGACGCAATACCCTATCTACCAACCTCATTGTAAGCACTTCGTCATCAGAAGGCTTGGTTTCTCTACGGAAGAAATTTCCTGGGATTTTACCTCCTGCGTAGAATTTTTCTCTGTAATCTACGGTAAGCGGAAGGAAATCCACACCGGGGTTGGCATCTTTATTTGCCACTACGGTAGCCAATAGCATTGTACCACCACATTTTACTACTACAGAGCCATTGGCCTGCTTAGCCAAACGCCCTGTTTCTATGGACACCTCTCGTCCATCTTTCAATTGAAATTTTTCAATAATTGCTTCTGGAGCATTCATAAAATTAAACTGTCTTTTGCACTCCGTATTGAGTGCGTTATAATTTAAACTCTTTAAATTTTCGTGTGCAAAGATAAGGTTTAATTGTTAAATATCCGTGAGGAATGTGGGAATAATTAAAACACTTTTCATTTACAATACTATGAAACCCAATAAAGTCATCAACTTTTGTCTAAACGCTCTGTATATTATCCATAAAAAAAAGGAGAACTAATGCTTCTCCTTTTTTTTCACTTGTTTTATACCTGCTCTTCTATGATAGGATTTTTTATGGTATTGTAACCTCCTATTCTTTCGCCTTGGTGCTTGTCTATCCCTGTATAGTTGAGACTAGAGTCTTCATAGCGTTTGAATTTGAATACCGCATCGTTCATCAGCTTGCCGTTGAATACGCCTATTTTCTCCAATAGCGTAAAGTCTTCTACCGTAAGCCCTGTTACTTTCTTAAACAACTCTGGCTCTAGCTTGGTAATCACGTCTTGCAAAGTCTGCTCTCTATACTCCGAAAGATACATAAACACAGGAATACGCTGGGCAAATTTCATCAACTTTTCTTGAATCTGCTTCCTCCTGTTTTTCACTTCTTTTTCCTCTTCGGAAAGTTCTTTTTTCTCTTTTGGGGTCAGTTCTGTACCTTCTTCGGTTTTTTCTTTTTTGGCTTTCTTGATGCTTTCGGATTTATTGATAATCGTCTCCAACTCTTCACCAATGGCACGAAAGCCTTCTATACTCTCCAAAGCCCTCAGGGCTTCTTCGTTATTCATCAGGCGTTGTAGGGTCACATTATCTACATTCACGAGCAAGGCACTCTGCCATCTTTTTGCCAATAAAGTAGCCGTGGTTCCGCTGGTGGTAAGGTCTAAAATCTCTTCGGCACTTATCTCTGTCATAGCACTACCATCATACGCCAATATTGGCAAAAAGCGGATAAACTCTGCTACCTTCTGCTCTGGGCTAACTCCCATATCGCTATTGAGCTGGTTGCTATAAGTAGCTACTTGATTCAAGGCTCTGTTGGGCGAAAAATCAAACACATAGCATTCTTGCTTCACGATTTCTTCGCGGTTGGGCGAGTTTTTATCTGGGTTTTTCACCACCCACGGGGTCTGCACTCGGAAGATGGCTTGGAAATAGGTCTCTGGGCTGGCCATATTCCTCAATACGAAAATCCCCGACCAAGGTGCTACGGATACCCCTGTGGTAAGCTTGCCACAAGAGAGTGTAATGGTTTTGGTTTTCAGTGGCTCGCCCATTGCTTTCTGCACGGGTACTAGGGCTTCTACTCCTATCCCTGCCTTTGTTCCTGCACTTACTATTATTTCATAATCGTGGTAAAAACTATTTTGCTTTTGAGCCAAGAGGTTTGCCATTGCGTAGCAAGAGGCTACATTAGGCAAAAACCAAAAGGTATGCTGCAACGAAGGAAGTAAACGAATATCAGAATACGGCATCGGTGGGCGTGTTCTTTGTTTTAGAGCGTCTTCTATGGTGTTCTTATATTGCCCTCTGATGATATTGAGCCAATCTTGCACTTCATTTTCATACTTAAACTTTGCATTCTTACCACTACCCTCTGCAGAGAAGAATACATTAAGGTCAAACTCATTAAACTCGCCTTTTTGGGCAATCTGGCGAATATGCTCTGGCAACTGATAGGTAAGCATCATTAGTCTTGGTAGGGAGGCATAGGGGTTTTTACCCACCTCATCATTCCATTCTTCTTTGGCTTTTTGCTCATCGGAGTATGTCCAGTTGAAGATTTGCTCTTCTATAAACTCTCCCGAACCAATGGCACGGAATGGCGTACCAGAGAGATAGAGATAGTGCTTGGTAGTAATCGGTAGGAGTTTTTCATCAAAATAATCAGGATTATCCATATCCATTTCTTCCATTTCTTCTTTTACCTCCTTATACTCTTTTTTCTCATCGTTATTAAAAAGGTCTTTGGCATTGTCTCGCCACGCGCCGTAGTGGTATTCATCAAAGATGACACAATCCCAATCCTCGCTATGTATCCATTCGTTATGAATTTTGATACCGCCTGTTTTTGAGTCTTTTCCTAAAACATCTTGGAAGGAAGCAAAATACACAAATGGGCGTTGGGAGTCTAAGCCTTCCTCGCTCAAATCTTCTTCTTTTTTGGAGGCAAATTGCCAGTCTTTAAAATCTATATGCGAAAGCAAATCTTCTCGCCAAGCAGATAGCACGGCAGGCTTGAAGGTGAGCACCAAAAGTTTTTTCCAGCCCATTTCTAGAGCCAATTGGTAAGCGGCAAAAGTTTTTCCGAAACGCATTTTGGCATTCCAAAGAAAATGTGGCACTACGCCCTCTTCTTTCTCAAATGAGCGGAAGTAAGCTGCGGTTTTCTCCACTGCGGCTTTTTGCTCTGGTCGCATTGGGAAATCTGCGGTGCGTTTCTCTATATTGACGATACCTTTTTTCTCGGCTAGTATGGCTGCTTTCACCTCCTCTAGCGTACAGCGGAACCACTCGCCTTGGTCTTGTATAACGCCCATCTTTTTCAGTTGGCGATGTATGGCGTGGTCGTCAAAAAACGAACCATCTTCTCGCAGGGCTATTTCCTCTAATACTATTTCCCAAGACTGGCTCGGAAGTTTCACGGCTTCCATCTGCTGTCTTACTCGGTCTTCTGCCTTTCGCTCGGTGTAGCCTACTTTTAGCATACCCTCAAAGCGGGTATCGGTATAGGCGTATATTTTTGGTATTCTTTGTTCTTGAAACATTTTTTATTTAAAGTTTAAGGTTTAAGGTTCAAAGTTTGAGATTTAAGGTTTGAAGTTCCACGCCTCAACTTCCTTTCTTTGCTTGTGCTAATCTTTGTTTGTTAGCATTATTGGTTTCTTTTACCAGCTGGTTAAGAGACGCTATAAATGCTGCCGTCTCGGCGGTAGGCAATGCTATGCTGTGGGCAAAAGCACGGAGTACAATCTCCTGATATTGCTCATCTGTCTGTTTGCGTAGGTCTTTGGAGTTTTCCGTTGGCTGGGCAGAGAGCGAATCGGTACGGTCGGCAGTAAGTTTCTTATATTTTATATTAATTTCCTTGAGGGAAGCCAGTGCATCGGTAAGCCCTAAGACTGTAAGATGAGGCGTATTCTCTTGTTTTTCAAGGTCTGTCAAAAGGCTTTCTATATGCTGAGTCTCTTGCCTCTGGGGCAAACTCTGGATGCCTATATAAGGCTTGGTAAGTATATACAAAGCATTGGCAGCCTCTTTACGAGGGGTGAGCGGACTTTTTCGCTCGTTCTTGAAAGCCGTCAGTAGATACACCACCAGCTCATCTCTTTGCTTGTCTAAGACTTCCAGCTCTTGGGTTTCCTTGCTGATTTTACTCTTCTTGGCAAGGTCTGTCAGTTTAGCAATATTTTGCTTGAATTTATCAAACAAAGCCTTTGGTATGCCTAGTTTCTCTATAGTAGCAGTAGTGATGAGAATTTCTGTATTGCTCAAAAACTGCGTATATTCGGCGTTGTTTAGTCGCCCTAACTTAATGTCTTCTATTTTTGTAATCATAATTAATGGGGTTTAAGGTTGATGGTTCAAAGTTTAAGGTTGAAGGTTCCCCCTTCGGTGGCTTCCTTCGGGGGCTGGGGCTTTTTGCCTTCTGAAAATCATTTCGTGGATTAGCGAAAGTATTTTTTACTTCCTGAAAACCGTTTCGCCAATTGACGAAAGCATTTTCCTATGCCTGAATCCCTTTTCGCTGACTGACGAAAGTGTTTTTGCCTACTGAAAGGTCCTTTCGTGTATTTTTCCTTTCATATTTTTCTATACATTCTATTAATACCTTGTATGCCATATTGAAGTTATCTTTTTGTTCTTGTAAGGTTGGTATTTGCTTAATTCCGTGAAATAAGTTATTCCTATATCTGTATATAACATATAGCACAGCTTTCAGCTTGTCTTCTTTACTTGATTCCTCTCCTGAAAATACCTTTTCACAATGAGTTTTCATTTTTTCATCTCCACCTCCAGTTCTAAAGTTTAAATTTTTAAATTTTTCAGCATCAGCATATCTCTCCTTCATATAGTCAAAAACTTCGTTAAGTATATTATCATCAAAAGATTTCTTCACTTTCTTTATAACATTTTCTATACTGGCTTTATTCGCATTTTCCTCACAACATCTGTTTTCAAATAAACTCCAAAGAATGAGAAAGTTCCCCACCATCTCTAAATCTGCTGAATAAGTTTTACCATCATAATAAAAATTACTATCTATCAATTTTAATATCTTACCTTGTAACTCTTCTTTTGTTATCATCTCTCTTTTTTTTAAAATTTTACTCCATCGGTCTTACCATTTTTTCTATATAGGCGATTTCTTCTTCTGTTAAACCATATTTCTTATACAACTCTTCATCTGTCCAAGGTTTTGAAAAATCTTGCATCGGGACAAATTCATATACTTTCCTCGTAGCATGTTGTGTGTTTTTCTTTAACAAAATCAAAAATCTAAAAAATCTTGTTTTCATATAGGTTATCACATTCTCACATCTTTGTTGATCCCTAAAAGGTCCTATCACCAAATAGGTTTCTGTACAACAAGAATTAGGCTCTCCGTAGAAAGGTTTATTAAATACTTGATTGGGAAACACATTCATTATTCCATAAGCATAAGATATATACACTTTATGAGTGTCTATCCAATGCTGATTTTGAGGAATATCATTTCGCTTGAAATAAGCTATTCCTCCATTTTGATATAATTTTATATTCTCCTCATTTTTGTAAGGATTAGCATTTCCTTTTACCGTAGAAGCTAATCCAAAAGGCTTTCTTGAGCTGACTACCTCCGCAAAGGATTTTTCTTTCAAGGCTTGTACTTTTCTTAAAATCGGTATAGCTTCATTATATCTGATAAAGACCTCTATCCCCTCTTCTCTCAAAGGGCGTTTTAATTCCGAAATCACCTCTCCTTCTTCATAGGTTTTCACCAAACAATCGCCTTGGTAATCGCTTTGCCAAAGGAAAAAGTTTACTCCTCCTGCTATACCTACCCCTGGGAAAACATCCTCCGAAATTGGATAATCGTGTATTTCTTTTAGCCTTTTGTCATTCAGCATTTCATCTCTAAACTCATCTAACCCCTTACCTCCTGCAAACCAACGGCTGGGCGTAATCATTACCAAGTAATGTGGATTGAGCTTAATGGCTTGTTGAATAAACTTTTGGTAGATTGGCATAGCACTAGCCTTATGTCCCCCATCACTCAACTGGTAAGGTGGGTTTCCTATAATAACATCAAATTTCATATCGGTAAAAGGGTTTTTATTGTGTATAAAAGCGTAGGCGTGTAAGGATAAGCCTTCACGGTTTTCGTCTCCTAATTCTTTTTCTGTGGCACCGCAGTAGGTGCATTTTCCTCTACTATCCCAAGTGTGGGCTACCTCCTCAAAGAAAATATTGCCCTCTGGGGTATCAAAGTCAGCAATAGCATATTTGTGATGGTTAGCGGTTTTGGTGCAATAGAGGGTGCGGCGGGTGAGCAGTGCGGTAAGCTCTGTAACCCCTATACCATAGAGCTGGTTTTTCATAATATGGTTGATCCGCTCTTCCAAAACTGGGAATTGCTTTTCCAAACCTACCAAAAGGCGTTTGGCAATCTCTCGTAAGAAAACGCCACTTTTGGTAAAGGGGTCTAGAAACTTAGCATCGGGATTGCTCCATAGGTCTGGTGGCAACATATCTAGCATCTGCTGTGCAATGTGTGGTGGGGTAAACACTTCGTCGTTGCTTAGGTTTGCCAAGCAAGTGAGCACATCTGGGTTGTAGTTGAGTTGGTTCATCATTGGTTTAAGGTTTAAAAGTTTAAGATTTAGGGGCTAATTCGAGATAATGGGTGTCTGGTGGGGGATTGTCTTGCTGCAATTCTCCAAATAAAGACTGCATACCATCTTTTACATTGGAGATTTCTCTAAAATCAAAGAAATTGCGGGTTACCATACCTGCCTCTCCCATTGTCCAATGGGTAAAAATGATGGGGTTGCCATCTGAGGTGGTGTAGTCTAAGGCATTGCCACAGATGATATTCTGCGATAGGATATAGCGGAGCCCACCTTCCATCTGAGGGAAAGTGTGAATCTCTTGGTATTTTTTAGGATAATATTTTAGGATAAGGGCATAGAGCCGCTCTCGGCATTCGTGGGCGTTGTCTTCTAATAGTTCTACACCATAGAGGCTACTCACCGCTTCGATGAGTTTTTGCTCAAAGCTCACCCTCGTTTGCCCATAATGTTTTTTTACCAAAGCTAGCTTTCGCTCTAAGATTGCCACAAGGAAGTTTCCCGAGCCACAGGCTGGCTCTAAGTAGGTGGCAGAGATTTTTTTATCAACCGTGATGAAGTTTTCCCAAACCAAATCTAGCATTGCATTCACCTCTCTCTCGTTGGTGAATACTTCTCCGTGGTCGGCTACGCGTTGTTTAGATTTTACTTGCTGCATAGCCATAGGTTCTTAGGGTTGCGAAAAGGGGAATAAAAAAGCTTTTCAAAGCCGACTGCAACCGACTTTGAAAAGCTCTAAATCTCAATAGCTGAGTAAATGGACATAAAAAAGCCCCGCAAGTGAAACCTGATGCTTCGCCTACGAGGAGTGTATGTTCGCTTTCGCGAAATTTCGGAAATTTATCTAAGTATGAACGCTGAACGCTGAACGCTGAACGCTGAACGCTGAACGCTGAACGCTGAACGCTGAACGCTGAACGCTGAACGCTGAACGCTGAACGCTGAACGCTTTAGCGATAGCTAATTTACAAATTTTCAGTGAATTATACAAGTTTTTTGTCATTATTATTTTATTCTTTCTATATTACTACCAATAGTTTTTATGGTGTTGCTATTGGCATCCAAATATATGCTTTTTGGCTTAATGGACAAAATGGTTGCAAAAATCTTTGGGAAGCCTTATACTATAAACGTTATAAATGTTTAAATTGTCTTAAATTTTTCACAGGCGGAAATCACCTAAACTCCATAGTTCTTTGGCAAGAATACACACAAGGAAAACAAACCTATACCCAATTGGCTCAAAAATACGATTGTTCAATTAAAACTATTCAACGGAAAATAGATGATTATAAAATTGAAAATCATCCTAAAGAACCTCGAAAAGTAATCGTTTTGATGGATACCACGTATTGGGGCAGAACCTTTGGAGTAATGCTTTTCAAAGATGCTATTACCAAAGAAAATTTACTGAAATACTTTGTCAAAAACGAAACCAATTCTTTGTATATTCAAGGAATTAAAGAATTGCAAGATAAAGGTTTTCAAGCAGTTGCTATTGTTTATGATGGTAGAAAAGGATTATTGCAGTCTTTTGGACAGATTCCTGTTCAAATGTGTCAATTCCATCAGGCTGCAATTATTAGGCGATATTTGACTAAAAAACCAAAGTTAAAAGCGGGACAAGAACTAAGTGAAATGGTTGATTTAATGACCATTACAGATAAAGAATCTTTTGAGGGAGCTTTGGAAGAATGGTATAAAAAATGGAAAGACTTTATTAATGAAAGAAGCGTTAATTCATTGACAAACAAGAGTTTTATACTGTCCCCCAAATTTAGACCATAGTTAAACGGATTTAAGTTGATAATTGAGCTCAAATTTAATTATTTTTTGTTTTTTGAGGGTTAATTCCAATAATACTTCTTGTCCTTTCAGTTCTTCAAGGAGCGAGATGGAACTAATTTTTTTCCATCTTCTACGAGTCAAAATTAATACTTTTTATTTGATTTTTTTGAATAACATCACAATCAAAAAAAGCTACCCTATTATTGAGATAGCTTTCTAAAATTAACCGCGATCCGGACGGGACTCGAACCCGCGACCTCCGCCGTGACAGGGCGGCATTCTAACCAACTGAACTACCGGATCAATTTTTTCCAAGATAAAATTGTAAATCTTTTGCGATCCGGACGGGACTCGAACCCGCGACCTCCGCCGTGACAGGGCGGCATTCTAACCAACTGAACTACCGGATCAATTTTTATCTGTAAAGAACTTCTACTTCCGTTTTCGTTAGTGCAAAAATACATCTTTTTTTTTATTCTGCAAATATTTTTATAAAAAAAATACTTCCCAAATCGGAAAGCATTTTATTTCAGGATGTTTTTTTACAAGTGAGCGGATAATTTTTCAGCAATAGTCTCCTTTGGAGCTACACCTACAATCTTATCTACCACTTCCCCATTTTTGAAAATTAAAATTGTTGGGATATTTCTGATGCCGTACTCTACAGATACTTGCTGGTTATTATCCACATCCACTTTCCCTACAACAGCCTTTCCTTCAAAATCTGCTGCTACTTCTTCTACGATAGGACCTAGCATTCTACAAGGTCCACACCATACTGCCCAAAAATCTACCAATACTGGTTTATCTGAATCTAATACCAACTCTTTAAACGAGCTGTCTGTAATTTCTAATGCCATATTTTTATGTTTAATATTATATTTACTTCGCAAAAGTAACAATTTTAGTACCAAAAACCAATGCTATATCATCTATCTTCAACATCAGCTTTTTCTATCTTTCCTGATTTTCCTTGCAAATATCTTGTAATGCTTGTACAAAATAGTCGATATCCTCCGTGGTGGTATGATGGCTAAAAGATATTCTAAGTGGTGTGCAAGACTCCAACGCTTCATCATCCAAAATCATCATCATTACCATAGATGGTTTTGCTGCTCCAGAAGAACAAGCACTCCCTTGAGAGATGGCAATGCCTTTCATATCCAACTGCAACCCTATTAAAGGGTTTTTAAATGGCAACAATGCACTGAGTACCGTGTACAAACTTTTTTCTGAATCTCCGGACTGCCCATTGAATTTAATCCCCGGTATAGCGGCTTTCAGTTTCTCAATGGTGTAAGATTTTATTTTTTGCATATGCTCTGCATAATCTGAAAGATTATCCATACACATTTCTAATGCCTTCCCTAAGCCTACAATCCCAGCCACATTTTCTGTCCCTGCTCTTAACTCTCTCTCCTGAGCTCCACCGAGAATAATAGGTTTTAGCTTTGTAGATTTTCTTACGAAAGCAAATCCAATTCCCTTAGGCCCGTGAAATTTATGAGCACTACACGATGCAAAATCTATATTGATTTTAGAAAAATCTAAATCCAAATGTCCTACTGTCTGCACCGTATCCGAATGGAAATAAGCACCATACTTTTTGCACAACTCCCCTACTTTTTCTATATCCAGAAGGTTTCCAATCTCATTATTAGCGTGCATTAATGATACTAGCGTTTTCTTATCCGAAGATTTAAGGGCCTCTTCTATCTGCTCTAAACTTAAATCCCCATCTTTATTAGGGCGAAGATAGACTACCTCGCAACCTTTTCTTACCTTAGCATCTCGTACAGCCTCGGCTACACACTTATGCTCCATTGGAGAAGAAATAATACGCTCTACGCCGAGATGGGTAACACAAGACTTGATAATCAAGTTATTAGATTCTGTACCACAAGATGTAAAAATGATTTCATTGGGCTGGACTCTGAGATAATCAGCCACTTGTCTTCTCACGCCTTCTATAAGAGATTTTGCCTCTTGCCCTCTGCTATGGGTAGAAGATGGATTACCATAATTGAGTCTTAAAGTATCCACCATCACCTGTATCACTTCTTCTTCCACGGGCGTTGTAGCGGCGTTATCTAAATATACTTTCGTATTCATTGGATTTATATTGTTTTTTTATTTTTTCAGCCAATAAAATTAATGAAAAAATTTGAAATGACCTTCATTAGCAAAAGAAAGCATCGCTCTATCACCATAGGTATCTCCAAAAGCAATGATTTTATCATATTTCAAACCTTTGATTTCTTGCTGAATACGATTAACTTTCTCTATGCCATTACAATTTTTTGTAACGAAATTTCCCGTGAAAACTCCGTTTTTAAACTCTGCTTCGGTGGCAATTAGTTTCATTCTAAACTGCTCCGCAAAAGGTCTTACCCAGATATCTAGCGAAGCGGTAACTATGTAACTTTCCGTATCAGAATCTATATTAGCAATGAAATCCAACGCATTTTTTCTGAAAATGGCAGGATAATATTTTGTAAAAAACGCTTGAGCTTTCTTCTCTAAAACCTCTTTTTTTTCGCCTTTCAAAACCCCTGAAACCAAACTCCTCTTCACACTTTCAGCTTCTAAAAGTTTCAATTTCAAAAGAATAAATAACGGCAAATGCTTCAAAAACTGAACATAAAATCTCCCTCGATGGTAAAATTTCAAAAATAGAAACATCGTATCTTTGGTGGTAAGTGTGCCGTCAAAATCGAAGCAATATAGTTTTTTCATACGGTGGTGAAAATGATGGGAGATGAATTATAAATTGTTAATTGTTAATTATAAATTGTAAATGATAGATGAGATTTGGGTAAAAGTTAATAATTTTTAATCTTGATTTCGGCTAAAGCCAATTTGATTTTATTCTTTTAATCATTGGGCTAAAGCCCAACCCTATCCCTTCCAAATTACAGTTTCATTTTCTTAAAAATAAACTCTGGAATATTCTTAATAATCGTCATAATCAGCCACCATATCGGCAAGACATACGCTGTATTTTTTTTATTCTTATAAGCTTTATAGATGCTATTGGCAGCTTGTTTAGGTGTAGCCGTTAGTTTCGGATTCAGAGGTAAGCCTTCCGTCATTTTGGTTGCCATAAACCCTGGTTTTATGGTGAGAACATGCACTTTATATTGAAATAAATAATTCCTAAGTCCACTAAGGTACGCTGTAAATGCCGCTTTTGCTGAACCATAAATAAAATTACTTTGGCGACCTCTATCTCCAGCCACAGAAGACAACCCTATGATAGTTCCACTACGCTGGTTCTGCATTTTATGAGCAAAGTAATTGATAACAGGAATGAGCTTTGCATAGTTGATATCCACAATTCTCTCTGTATTTTTATTATCATAAAGCCCTTCTTCTGTACCCGTTCCTAAATATCCCGTAGCACAAAACAGAAGGTCTGATGACACATTTTCCAATTGAGAATAATTAATATCTTTCATTAAGTCCAAATAAATAATCTGGCTATGTTGAAAATATTTCACCTCAATATGTTTGGCAAATTTTTCTGTAGTCTCCACATTGGAGGTTAATAGGTAAATTGTAGAAAATTTTTCGCCCTCGCTCAAGACTTTTTCCACGAAAGCCTGTGCCACTTCTGAGTTGCTTCCTAAAACAATCATATATAACAAGAGATTTTTTTATTTTGAATTTAAAATACGCTGGCGTTGCAACGAAACAAACTTAGGATTATCCACATTTTTCAAATAATCCGTAAGCGAAGCCTTACTCATAGCATCTTTGGTAAGGTAGATTCTGCCACCATAGCGTTCCACAATGGCATCCAGCTCTGCTATCAACTTGCTCAATTTCGCATTTACTTTAAAGTCTAACGCCAATGTGTAGCCTTCCATCGGGAATGAGTTGTACGCTTCAGGATTATTCTTCCCGAATAACTTCAGAACTGCTAGGAAAGAGCCATTACCACTCTTAGCAATGGTTTCCAATATTTGTTTCATTCCCTCTTTTCCTTGTGCTTTTGGAATTACCATTTGATATTGTATAAATCCACTTTTCCCGTAGATTTTGTTCCAATCGTTGATAACATCCAACGGATAGAAAAATGTTTCGTAATCTACAAAATTCTTGATGACTTTCTTAGATTGTTTCTTGTAATACAACCAATTAAAAATCTTCACTGTCCAACTGTTCAAAGCAAAATTAGGAAAGTAAAATGGAACGGTAGGCTGAAGCTTTTTCTTTAATCTTAAAGCATTTTCTTGTTTAGATTTTGGCAATTCAGCTTTCAAAGCGTGTTCCCCTCTCATTAGAATAGAACGCCCCATTTTATTCCCTTTCTGAAGACAATCTATCCACGCTACATTATAAGTCCAGTCTTCACTTTCATCAAATAACTGAAAAATTTCATCCAAGTTTTCTGCCTTGATGCTTTCTTGTCGGATATAAGCCGTTTCAATTTTTTTCAACTTAATCTTAGCTGAAAGAATAACCCCCGTAAGTCCCATTCCTCCAATTGTAGCCCAGAATAACGCCGAATTTTCCGTACGAGAACAAACCAAGGTTTCGCCTTTCTCATTCAGTAGCGTAAACTCTAATAACCACTCTGAAAAGCAACCTTCTGCGTGATGATTTTTTCCGTGCACATCAGATGCTATAGCCCCTCCAATAGAAATATACTGGGTACCTGGCGTTACATAAAGAAAATAGCCTTGTGGTACTATCACCTCTAAAATATCTGACAGCAATACACCAGATTCACACTCTATAATGCCATTCAGCCTATCAAAACTGATGAACTTATTAAGCCTTTGGGTAGAAAAAATGTTCTCTGCCAATGCGGCATCGCCATAGCAACGCCCATTTCCCCTTGCTATAATATGATGATGGTCTTTTACAAAAGTTTTTATCTTATCTAAAGCCTCCTCAGACTTCATTGTTTTTTCCACAACGGGATAGTTTCCCCAGTTGCTTACTTTCTGTATAAAATTTGGCTTCATCCTTCGTTTCCTATTAAGTATTGGTGATAAATCAAGAACAAAAATGACATCACCCAAAGTAAAATGGTAATCTGAATGTACCTGTCCTTATAAACAATCTTTGTAGGTGATTCTGTTTTATTATAAACCAATGTCTGTTGCAGATAGCGTAAAAATGCAAAAACAACAAACAAAACGGTGTAGAAAATCTTCATTCCAAATTTAGACTGCACCTCTGGCGTTACGGTAAACATTAGATAACAGATAATAGCTAATGTAACCGAAATAGACAATGCTATATCTGCAAACTGAACATTGTAACCATCCAAAGCCTTACGCGTTTTCCCTGAAATCTGAGCATTGATAAGCTCCCCTCTTCGCTTTCCAAGGGCTAAAACCAATGCCAATACAAAGGTAAGCAATATCGCCCACTGCGAAATAGGGATTCCCGTGGCATAGCCACCCGCCAACACTCTAAGTACAAACCCCAAAGATACTATACAAACATCTATGATGGCAACGTGTTTCAGATGAAAGGTGTACCCCAAATTCATTACAAAATAAAAAAGAATAATGGCTCCAAATTTCCAGATATTGATACCAAAATATTGCTGTCCAAACCACATCAAGCCAACAATCCCCAATATCAAACTTGCCAAAATAGACAATGCCAAAGGTTTGGAAATGACACCACTCGCCAAAGGGCGGTATTTTTTCTCAGGGTGTTTCTTATCCGCTTCTATATCAGAATAATCATTCACAATATAGATGCAACTCGCCGTAAGTGAAAACACCATAAAAGCGTAAATACTCTGCAATAATAAACCTTCTTGAAAAAAATTTCCTGAAAAAAACAAAGGCAAGAATACAAAAGCATTCTTCACCCATTGCTCTACCCGAAGAAGTTTTAGATACTTAGTCATTTATGTTTTTAAATCAACTGCAAAAGTACGGATTTTTAATTTAGAGCCTATGATAAGTTTGCAGAAATATTTTGTTATACTATTTATATCTCAGTTTGTTTTTTGATTATAGGTATAATATTTTCCTTTTCTACTTCTTAAACAATCGGGCTAGGCTTTTCAAATCTTCTATGATGGCTCCCACTATACCAGTATATAAGGCTATGATAACAATTAGCCCCCACACCAGAAAAGCAATCCCTAAGACTATAAACAACCCCATAAGGATATAACCCAAAACATCCAGTAACATCTATTATTGTATTTTCATCACTCTAAACAAAATAACAAAAAAAATCAGCACCAAAGATGCTTCGGTGCTGATATAACATCAAAAATTTACTCCTTTTCCTTAATTCCAAAAACACTGAATGCCCCGCACAGCAACAGCACACCTGCTACTACCAGCATCAGAATAGGACTATCCCCCAATGCCTGATAAACCACACCGCCTAGCACTGCAGCAATAATCTGTGGCAAACAAATGGTTCCATTGAACAAACCTAGATATGCTCCCATATTATTCCCCTTCAAGGCGTTGGTAAGTATCGTAAATGGTAATGCTAAAATAGCCGCCCACGCACATCCTATCAATAGATATGAAATAAATAATAGATATTGGTCTCTGATGAAATAAGTGGAGATAAACCCAATGCCTCCCAAAAGAAGACTCACAAAATAGGCGGATTTATTGGTTTTGAAAAATGGTAATACCACCGCCCAAATAATAGAACCCACCGACTGCACTGCGAACAACACACCTACCCAATTGCCCGCATTCTGAAACGCAGAAGACTTAGCATCTGTGGTATTCCAAACGGTTTCCGCAATCCCCGCATTGGTATAAGTCCACATATATACAAAGGCAGACCAGCAGAAAAACTGCGTAACACCCACCGTCCAAAAAGCCTTAGGGGCATTTTGTAGCAATTTAAAAATATTGGTCTTGGTTTCAGCTTTACTCTCTTCAATCCCGTGAAACTTAGCATACTCCTCTGGTGGCATTTCCTTTACATTAAAAATGGTATAAAGCACGCATAGAATAAGAATAGCCGCCCCAGCATAGAAAGAATAAATCACCGTATCTGGTACTACCCCTTCTGGTGCAGTATTGCTGATGCTAAGGTAAGTAAACAATATCGGGAATAAGAACCCTACAAAGTTCCCAGCATTACACACAAAACTTTGCACAGAAAAGGCCAATTTCTTTTGCTTTTCGTTTACCATATCTCCCACCATCATTTTGAACGGCTGCATTGCCATATTAATGGCGGTATCTAAAAGCATTAGTGCAATCAAGCCAAAAATCATTGCATTGGCAACGCTTAGGTTAAAACTTCCTGCATTGGGCAGCAACGCCATCACAATTACCGCCACCAATGCCCCTACAAAAAGATAAGGAATCCTTCTGCCCCATCGCGTCCAGGTCTTATCACTCGCCACCCCTACAATGGGCTGTATGAGAAGCCCCATTAATGGTGGTAAAATCCAGAAATAACTCAAATTGTGAGGGTCTGCACCCAGCGTTTGAAAAATCCTACTGTTATTGGCATTCTGAAGCGCATAAGCAATCTGCACGCCAAAGAAACCAAAATTAATGTTCCAAATCTTCCAGAAACTCAGGTCTGGTTTTGATAATATATCTTTCATAATCTATGAATCTAAAAATATTCTATCCTTAAAAATCCTTTCTACTTGAAAAAGGCGTGTAAATGTACGAAAATAGTTGGCATCAATTTTAATTCATTACAAAAATCATATAACAAGAAATTTCACCCCCGTTTTAGGGCAATAGAAGACTCTATTTTGAAAAATCAATAACTAAAAAGCCATTTTTATATAAAATTAATCCAAAATAAATGAGATTGAAACTTTCTAATCAACGGAAAATCCCAATCGTTATTGCGGGGACATATCCCAAGCGTGTGATAAGCTCCTGCAAATCCGCGGGGACTTTTCTAATCCTTAGATTTCTTCCCGCTGAAACGCTTGGCATTTTCTAACGGTTAGAAAACCTCCCGCAATAACGCTTGGGATTTTCTATTAAATAAAAACATTCCCGCAATTAAGATTGAGGAAATTTAGACAAAGAAATAAGTTATTTTTTAAATAATTAATAATTCACTACTTATCTTAACTAGTAATCCTTAGTCTATTAGCCAACCAACTGACATAAAACAGCTGGAAACTGTGATAAATCATCACTGGAAGTAAAAACAACACCTTATCCTGAGGCGAAATACCTAACACCAAAACGAACAAACTCCCGTGAACCAAGGATTTTTTAGAGCCGCAGAAAGTAGCCGTAATCACATCTTCTCTACTGAATTTTAGTTTTACAGAAACAAAACGAACAACCTCGTACACCACAAAAAACAAAGCCACTACCGCCAAGGTGAGCCATAAAAACTGAATGGTTGGAATGCTGGAAAATATCCCACGAAGAAAAGCCGCCGAAAAACTTTCATATACAATGAGCAGAATAATTAGCCTATCAAACTCCGCAATGATTTTACCATATTTCTGAATAATGGTCTTGAACAAAGGATTGAACAACACGCCCAATACAATGGGCAACAGCACTTTCAGTAGAAGTTGTTTTACCACTTCACCAGATTCTCCCTCGTTTTGCGTTCCAGATACTAAGAAAAACCCCATCAACAATGGGGTAAAAACCACGCCCAACAATCCTGATACCGAAGCATTAAAGATTGCCGATGTTACATTGCCCTTTGCAATGGAAACCATTACCACCGAAGATGACACCGTGGAGGGCAAACTCGCCAAGAAAAATACGGAAAGCCATAGAGGATAGAAATCCCACCGCAAGGCTAAAGGATAAAAAAGCAATACCAGAAAAGGAAACAATAGAAAAGTAGCCCACTGAACCACAAGATGCAGCTTCCAATTGGAAATATCTTTAACGACTTCTTTCAGATTGAGCTTCAAACCATAGAGCAAGAAAATCCCCGCTATCCCCCAGTCTATAAAGGTTTCCAAATCAAATATCTCCTGATAGGCTTCTTGATAAGGTACTACCTTTGCCAATACCACCATCAATACCAGAAGTAATAAAAAGGTGTTTTGTTTATTTAGTAATTTCTTCATCAATTGATAATCCAAAGGTTTATACAATTTCAAAATCCACAGGGGCGTCTAATTTCGGATACATTCTTTCACATTTAAAAAACTTTCCCGTGGCGTCTACCTCCTGCCAGCCTTTCTTTCGGCTACAATCTCCTACTTCTACCACCATTGGCACCAATGTTATATCATCATTTCCCTCATTATAAACCTCCTTATATTGTACCGCTACATCCAAAATGCATTCAAAATCGGTATTCAGCTTCACATTCCGATAAATGATATCATAGTGAGATTCTTTATTTTCAGGTAAATCAAAATACTGTTGCCACCCCTCTATAGCACCTTTAAGCTTAGCAATAGCCACCAAACCGTAATACAGAGCATAGGTAAAATAGCGTCTTGTTTCTACCCGCTTATAATCTTCCACAGAATGTCCTCCTTCATATAAAATAGTAGGAATACCCATTTTCATAAAATTATCTCCCACGGAGGCGGGATAAAATTCATCTGTATATCTTGCCATCTGATGGGGGATATAAGGCTTTAAGGAATCATAAATTTCAGAAATCACCGCCATACAGCGTTGCCTATTCTCGGTAATATCTCGTTCCACATTTTCTGATGGTGCCAAAAATGAGAGCGTTGCTGGATGCACTCCATCTGTACTGAAAATCGTTCGTTGCTCGTGTAGATTAAGGGCGTAATCATAGCTTCCTTGTTCCGCTATAGAAATCAATAAAGGTAATTCTTTGCTAGAACACTTTAGAAAATCTCTATTCAAATCAATATCCAGAGCATTGCGTCTTGTCCATTGTTCAGAACCATCAGGATTTAGCATAAAAATAAAATCCAAAGCTATTTCGGAGAACAACTGCTCCTTCAACTCTGGTAAACCATTTAAGGTTTCCAATAAATCTAGCATTGCATGGGTTCCATTGCTCTCGTTACCGTGCATCTGCGACCAAGCCAAAACCCTAGTATTTCCCTTTCCTATAGAAACTTTATAAATGTTTTTTCCTTGATAAGAAGTTCCAACCACCGAGAGATAATCGCTGAGATTCTCGTGTAGAAATTTTTCTAAGCTATGATAGGAAATATAGCGATGTGGGAAATTAGGATTTTGCCGATAGTGATTTTCAAATTTCATTTTGTAAGAATTTACATTGTTCAAAAATAATTTTTTTTAGCATAAAAACAAAGATTAACTTTTGTAAATTTATTAAACAGGTCAAAATGTCAGAATGTCTGTTGATAATTTTGTGGATTGAATTATTTTTAATACCAAAATTACTTTAAATTAAAAATCAGTTATTTATAAAATTTAAATAAAGTTATAATTCATATATACTTTAATATGATAACTCTGTGGAAAACCTCATTTAAGGACTATTTTTCTAAACATATTTTTTGTGGAAAACCTCGTTATTATATTATTATTTACAATTGTAAATTATTTAAATCTTTACTATTTTATGTATCTTTGCAACCAATTTATATTCAGAAAAATGAACAGTGAAATTTTATTTTTAGGAGGGTTTTTAGTTTTTATCCTCATCGTTCTCGCCATCGATTTGAACCTCGGAAAAAAGGCAGGCGGCGTAGTTAGTATGAAAAAAGCAGGACTAATGAGCTTTGCTGTTGTTACTCTTGCTATGTGTTTCTATTTCTTGCTTATTAATTTTGGACACCTACTCCACGGCATCGATAGCTTTGAAAAACTTCAAACCGTAGCGACAAAGCACAAGCACCCAATAAAAATAGTTCCTAATGACTTGGCTCTTTCCATAGATATCTACAATCAAAATTTAGGATTAGAATACCTCACAGGTTATATTGTAGAATATGCCCTTTCTGTGGATAATATCTTCGTGATGATTCTGATATTCTCTGCTTTTGGTGTTGCCGAGAAAAACTATCATAGAGTTTTATTTTGGGGAATACTGGGAGCTATTGTAATGCGTTTTATTTTCATTTTCGTGGGGGCAGCTCTTATCGCTAAGTTTAGTTGGATAATGTATGTTTTCGGCGGATTCTTGGTATTTACAGGAATCAAAATGTTCTTGGAAAAGGAAGGCGATGAAAAAATAGATACTGAAAATCACCCTGTAGTGAGATTTGCCAATAAGTATTTCAAGGTGCATAATCAGTTTGTTGACCAAAAATTCTTTGTAATAGTAGATGGTGTGAAAAAAATGACACCGCTATTCTTGGTATTACTCATTATAGAGGCTACGGATCTTATCTTTGCTGTGGATAGCATCCCTGCCATCTTTTCCGTTACCAAAGACCCATATATTGTATTCTTTTCTAATATCTTTGCAATTATAGGTCTCCGTTCTATGTTTTTCCTTTTAGCAGGAATTATCGATAAATTCAGATTCCTAAAAGTAGGATTAGCAATATTACTTACCTTCATCGGATTAAAGATGATTCTCCACCATCAGTTAGAAGATTGGGGCTTCAAAACCGCTCACTCATTATTTATTATTGTAACCATTCTTGCAACGAGTATTGTAGCTTCCCTACTCTTTCCAGAAAAGAAAGACGAAATCTCGCTTTTCACAGATGAAGATCAAAAATAGATAGAGAGTTATCCACTATTTTACATTTTTAAATAACTTAAATATTTTAAACCCAATGCTTTTGCGTTGGGTTTTACTTTTGTAAAATATCAATTCTTTCTATTTATTTACATTTGTATTTTATTATTGTAAATAATTTATTTACATTTGTAATTGTAAATTTTAAGATTTCACTATGAATCTCAACGAGAGAATTTCCAAAATTATAGAATACTCAGAGCTTACCTCTTCAGAGTTTGCTGACTCAATAGAAGTACAGCGTTCTTCTATCTCGCATATCACCTCTGGGCGAAACAAACCATCCTTAGATTTCCTCATCAAGGTAAAAGATAAATTTCCAGAGCTAGAATGGGAATGGCTCATCACAGGACGAGGTGAAATGAAAAAAGAAATAGAAATTCCAGAAGAAAAAGAAAAAACCAAACCTACTGCCCTACCCGATTTGTTTTCCTTGATTGAAGATGAAGATTTTGGTAAAGATATTTCCGATGAAAAAAAATCTGAAAATACTGAAAGAGACAAACCAATTGAAACCTCACGAGAATTGGATATAGCCGAGCAACCTCCCAAAGCAAAAAATATAGACAATTCTCAGCCATTAGGCATTACAGAAAAACAAATTGTTAATGAAATATCTGATAATCAAAAAGATAAAGTAAAGCGTATTGTTCTATTCTACGAAAGTGGAAAATTTGAAAGCTTTGAGCCTAATTAAAACTAAAAATGCCCTCAACAAGATTGAGAGCATTTTTTTTAGTTTATTAAATTTAGAAATTAGATTTTAGGAAATTTCGTTGGATTTACCTCGTGGAACATTGCATAGACTTTTTCCACAATGTCGTCCGAAGAAGGCTTGCTAAAGTAATCCCCATCACTTGCATAAGCTGGACGATGGTTCTCCGCTGCAATGGTTAATGGGTCAGAATCTAAATATCTGAATGCCTTTTGTTTTTCCAAAATTTGCTGTAAGATAAACGCAGAAGTTCCGCCTTCCACATCTTCATCTATCACTACCAGGCGGTTGGTTTTCTTCACACTCTCCGCAATGTCATTGGTTAAGTCAAATGGAATTAATGACTGAATATCAATAACTTCCGCAGAAATTCCTATTTTTTCTAGTTCGTTTGCCGCTTCCATTACCACTCTCCAAGTAGAGCCATAAGTAACCAAAGTAACATCTTTTCCTTCCTTAGTAACTTCTATTTTCCCAACAGGAACCGTAAACTCACCTAAGTTGTCTGGTTGTTTTTCTTTCAGACGATAACCATTCAAGCATTCTACAATCACCGCTGGTTCGTCTGTCTTCAGCATTGTATTGTAGAAACCTGCCGCTTTGGTTAAGCTTCTCGGAACAAGGATGTTAATTCCCTTAGAAAGGTTTAAAATTCCTGCCATTGGTGAGCCAGAATGCCAAATACCCTCTAAACGGTGTCCACGCGTTCTGATGATAACGGGAGCCTTCTGACCGCCTTTGGTTCTGTACTGTACCGTTGCCAAATCATCGCTCATCCCTTGAAGACAATAAAGGATATAATCCAAATACTGAATTTCTGCAATAGGTCTTAACCCTCTCATTGCCATACCAATACCTTGCCCTAAGATGGTTGCCTCGCGGATACCCGTATCTGCTACCCTGGTTTCCCCATACTTCTCCTGCATCCCTTCCAAACCTTGGTTTACATCGCCAATATTCCCTGCATCTTCTCCAAATACTAAAGTCTGTGGATATTTTTCAAAGATTTTATCAAAGTTGTTTCTTACCACCACACGCCCATCTACTTCCTGAGATTCATCAGAATACACTGGTGGAATTTCTTCTACATTAGTCGCTTTCCACTGAGATTGAGAGTATAGATGCGATGAGTAATTATCTTTTTCGATAAGATAAAGTTCATCATATTTTGCTTGAAGCGCCTGTCTTTCAGCCGAATTTTGTCCTCTGGTAATCAGCAATACTCTTCTTGCCAAGTGGAAAACTTCCTTTTTAGCAACTGTTACCAGCTTTTTAAATTTAGCGATTTCCTCCGCCACTTCTGTATTAGAACTCAAAGCCTCTACTAGGCTCAAAATTTCTTTTTTAGCATTTAAAATCGGGGCTTGATAGCTATCCCAAGCTTTCTTTTGCCCTTCTTTTACGAGCTTTTTAGCCTCTGCATCTATGGCATCTAGTTCCTCTACGGTTGCCAATGTCAGCGTTTTGCCATCTATTTTTTCGCTGTAGTTTTCAATCCATTTTCTGAACTGTACCAGCCCATCATACTCTGCCTCCCACTTCAGTCTTTCCTCACTCTTGTATCTCTCGTGAGAACCAGATGTAGAGTGTCCCTGTGGCTGTGTTACTTCTACCACGTGCACCACTACTGGGATGCTCTCCACCCTTGCAAATTGCTCTGCACGGGCATAGGCATCTAGCAGCGCTGGATAATCCCACGCTTTTACTTGGATAATTTCGCACCCTTGCTTTTCTCCGTCTTTTCTTTGAAACCCTGAAAGCATCTCACTGATATCCACTTTAGCCCTTTGGTTGTGGGTAGGCACCGAAATACCATAGCCATCATCCCAAATGCTCACAATCATAGGCACTTGCAAGGCACACGCTGCATTGAGGGTTTCCCAAAAATGACCTTCTGCCGTAGAGGCATCGCCTATGGTTCCAAATGCAACTTCATTCCCTTGATTGGAAAATAATTCTGAGCCTGGGAAGCTAATTTCTTTATAAATTTTAGAAGCTTGAGCCAATCCTAAAAGGCGAGGCATTTGCCCTGCAGTAGGTGAAATATCAGAGGAAATATTCTTCTGCTCCATTAGGTTTTTCCAGCTTCCATCTTCATTCAAACTGCGGGTAGCATAATGCCCATTCATCTGTCTTCCACCAGAGGCTGGCTCTCTTTCTACACTGGTATCCGCATAGAGCTGAGCAAAGAAACTCTCTACCGAAACGGCTCCAACGGCCAAAGAAAAAGTCTGGTCTCTATAATATCCCGAACGCCAGTCTCCATTTCTGAAAACCTTAGCCATTGCCAGCTGTGGCAATTCTTTACCATCGCCAAAAATACCAAATTTAGCTTTTCCTGTCAGCACCTCCCTTCTTCCCAAATAAGCCATTTCGCGAGAAATCCTGCCCAATTTATAATCTTGGAGCACCGAGGTTTTGAAATCCTGAAAAGAAACTTCCTGAGTTTCTATATAAGTTGTTTGCATATTTGTAAATTATAGAGTTTGACAAATATAAACATTTTTGAAAATCTATAAAATACCGAGTCGATTTTTATTGAAAATAAAATGGAGGACTATTGATAATTAGCCTTATTAAAACTTCCTTTCTATCACATAGTCTAGCATTAGGTGTAAGGATTTTTTTGCCTCAGAATCTGGAAATTCATTGAGAATATCTTTGGCTTTCTGCTGAAAATCTTTCATCACCCCAATAGCATAATCTAACCCTCCCGATTGCTTTACAAAGTCTATAAGCTCTTTCACACGCTTGGGCTGATTGTTATACCTCTTAATGGTATCAAAGTAATATTTATAATCCTTTTCGCTGGCATTTTTCAAGGTATAAATCAGCGGAAGTGTCATTTTTTGCTCCTTAATATCTATGCCCACAGGTTTCCCTATCATATTAGAGCTAAGATAATCAAACAAGTCGTCTTTTATCTGAAACGCCATTCCCGTGTATGTTCCAAAATCTTGCATTTTCTTTGCCAGCATCTCATCGGCATCATTAGAAAGTACGCCTACTTCACAGCAAGCAGCAATTAATGTAGCTGTCTTTTGACGAATGATTTCATAGTACACCTCCTCTGTAATATCCAGCTTTCGGGCTTTTTCTAATTGTAGCAATTCCCCTTCGGACATCTCTCTGATGGTTCTAGAAATTACCGCCAGCAGGTCAAAATCCTTATGGTCTGTGGAGAGTAGTACGGATTTGGAAAGCAGGTAATCTCCCACTAATACCGCTACCTTGTTTTTCCAAAGAGCATTGATAGAGAAGAAATTACGTCGCTTAAAACTCTCATCCACCACATCATCGTGCACCAATGTAGCTGTATGGATTAGCTCTATCATAGAAGCTCCGCGAAAGGTTTTCTCATTCACCTCGCCAATGAGTTTCGCACACAGAAACACGAACATCGGTCGCATCTGTTTTCCTTTGGTGGTAACAATAAAGCGGGTTACTTTGTCTAATAACGGGACATTACTTTGCATCGACTCATAAAACTTTTGTTCAAAAAGTTTCATTTCCTCGGCAATCGGTTTTTTTATTTCTTCTACTAGACTCACTACAATAGATGTTTGCTTAAATTGGATTCAC
Organism: Bergeyella porcorum; assembly: GCF_042427575.1. Taxonomy (NCBI): domain Bacteria; kingdom Pseudomonadati; phylum Bacteroidota; class Flavobacteriia; order Flavobacteriales; family Weeksellaceae; genus Bergeyella; species Bergeyella porcorum. Next base: position 66,117 of record NZ_JBHMFD010000001.1, on the reverse strand, counting down.
AAATATAAGGCTTTCCGCGATATATCGGCTATTGGAATTGTTCTTTTGGGATAAAATAAAGTGTAGGGTGTGCATTGAAAATCTTAAATCGGAACTTTTCACCAGAGATATAGATGCCCTTTTCGTTTACTGCAATGCCTTCTATCTGCCCCAATGAAGCGGTAGAACCTAAGTAATATTTCCTTGGTTTACCACTGAAAAACAAGCCTTTATCATCTTCCTGAAAAATAGTAAGATAGACTTCTAATTTCTTAGTATAGCCAACAATGTAAAGCCGACCTTCAAAATAGGCGGCATCGGTAGCCAAATAGCCTAAGCCATACTGCTCTAGTTTTTTTGCGGGTTGAGAATCCTCATTTACAGAGGGAGTTATCTGATAATGCGTAGTTTGGTAAGACGCCCATTCTTTGGTAAAAAGATGCAGATTTCCATTGTGATACACCAAGCTTTCAGCGTCATAATTATGCTGATGAGGGTTTTTATTAAATTGGATTTGCTCTGGATAATGAAATGATATGACTTCCGCATTCTTCACACTATCCTTCGGAATTTTATAAATCTTCAAATCTTTTCTTGTTCCCCAATTGTTACCAAACTCGCCAATATACCAATGGACACCATCTGATGCAATGGCTTCCCAATCAAAGTTTTGGAAAGGAATGGAAATTCTATTGAGGATTTGCCCTGTTGTCTTATCCAATTCAAAGATTTCAGAGGGATTATCGCCATCATTTAAAGTATAAAGTTGATTATCCATCAGAGCTAAGCTAGAAGTTTCCTGAACTTCCTCCGAAAGATTTGCCACTTTATACCGATGAATTTTAAACCAATCCACCTTCTGAGCAGAAACAACAATGGAAAGCATTAATCCAACAGCAACAAATGAAATTTTCATATTTTATTAATTGTCAATTATTAATTGTTAGTTGTTAATTATAATCACCAACTTGAAGCCCGATTAAACAGTTGAAAAGATGCTTCTTGCTTAAACTATTGATATATTATCAATTGATGAAATTTCAAAAGGTGTTTACAAAATCCATCTCATTAGAAATTAAAGCTTACGGCTTAAAGCCTACTGCACAACTTAGGTTAATAATTATCAATTTACCACTTACAATTAATTCGTTTTATTGGCTAATTGTCCACAAGCAGCGTCAATATCTCCTCCGCGGCTGCGGCGTACCATTACCGTAACGCCTGCTTTGGAAAGCTCTCGTACATAGCGTTCTTCGGCTTCTATACTTCGATGGTCATACTTGCCTTCCCCGATGGGATTGTATTGGATAAGATTCACCTTAGATGGTACTTTTTTGCAGTATTTTATTAGGGCTTTGATGTCTTCATCTTTATCATTAATCCCCTTCCATACACAATATTCAAAGGTGATGACATTTCCTGTTTTTTGATACCAATATTGCAAGGCTTCCATAATGTCGGTTAGTGGAAATTTGGTAGAAAATGGCATTATTTCGTTGCGTGTTTTCTCTATGGCAGAGTGTAGCGATAGGGCCAATTTCACCTTCAAATCTTCATCGGCAAGCATTTTAATCATCTTCGGCATTCCCGAAGTGGAAACCGTAATACGCCTTGGTGACATTCCCATTCCATCTGGTTGGGTAATTTTTCTAATGGCTTCTACTACATTTTTGTAGTTCATCATCGGCTCGCCCATTCCCATAAATACGATGTTGGAGAGTGGTCTATCAAAGTACAATTTGCTTTGCTTATCTATCAGAGCCACTTGATCTACAATCTCTGCTACTTCCAGATTTCGCATTCTTTTCAGTTTTGCGGTGGCACAGAATTCACAATTGAGTGAGCATCCTACTTGCGAAGATACGCAGGCGGTGGTACGGGTTTCGGTTGGGATTAGAACCGATTCTACCATCAGTCCATCGTGTAGTTTTACGCCGTTTTTGATGGTGCCATCGGTAGATTTTTGCAAAACATCTACAGAAACAGGATTGATGATAAAATCCCGCAAAATCCTGTCCCTCAAAGGTTTGGAAAGGTTGGTCATTTCATCAATGGAATGCAGATTTTTGCTCCACAGCCAATCATAAACTTGCTTGGCACGGAAAGGCTTTTCACCAATGGTGGCAAAATAATCTTTGAGTTCGTCTAATGATAATGTCCGTATGTCTTTCATTTTGGGGGATTAGAGGTTGGAGGTTAGAAGTTAGAGGTTAGATATTGGATATTAGATATTAGATATTAGATATTGGATATTAGATGTTGGAAGAGTTGTTATTCTTCTTCAAAAAGATTATAGTTGTGAATTAATGTATCAATTTAAAACCTCAAACTTCTAACTTCTAACCTCTAACTTCTCACCTCTAACTTCTAATAACTTCTAATTAAAAAATTACAATATCAGCATTGCATCACCATAAGAGTAAAATTTGTATTTCTCTTTGATGGCTTCTTCATAGGCATGCATTACAAAATCTTTCCCCGCAAAAGCTGCAATCATCATAATGAGAGTAGATTTTGGTGTATGGAAGTTGGTAATCATTGCGTTGGCAACTCCAAAATCGTGTGGCGGATAGATAAATTTATTAGTCCAGCCGTGGTACGCTCCTATTTTCTTATTAGAAGAAACCGAAGTTTCTAAGGCACGCATTGTGGTAGTTCCCACCGCACAGATTCTTCTATTGGCATCTACAGCTCTATTGATGATATCGGCATTCACTTGGTCTATAATGGCTTCTTCAGATTCCATTTTATGTTTAGACAAATCCTCCACTTCGATAGGATTAAAAGTTCCCAAACCTACGTGAAGCGTTACTTCTGCAAAATCAATTCCTTTGATTTCAAGGCGTTTCATCAAGTGTTTTGAGAAGTGCAATCCAGCAGTAGGAGCCGCTACGGCACCTTCGTGCTTAGCATAGATGGTCTGGTATCGCTCTGCATCTTCTGGCTCTACAGCTCTTTTAATGTACTTTGGAAGTGGTGTTTCTCCCAGTTCTTTCAGCTTAGCACGAAATTCTTCATAAGATCCATCGTATAAAAATCTGAGAGTTCTTCCTCTAGATGTGGTATTATCTATCACCTCTGCTACCAGAGATTCGTCCTCGGTAAAGAAGAGTTTGTTGCCAATTCTTATTTTTCTAGCAGGGTCCACTAGCACATCCCAAACTCTGGTTTCTCTGTCCAACTCTCTTAGTAAGAACACCTCTATTTTGGCACCTGTTTTTTCTTTATTACCATAAAGCCTTGCTGGGAATACTTTGGTATTGTTAAAGATGAACAAATCACCTTCATCAAAATAATCCACCACATCTTTAAAGAGTTTGTGCTCTATGGTTTCTGTTTTTCGGTTCAGTACCATTAGTCTTGCTTCATCTCTATGCTCTGATGGATGCTCTGCCAAGAGTTCTTCTGGCAAGTGAAAATTAAAATCTGATGTTTTCATAAAATTTACGGATTTTATCTATAAAATTAAAGTTTGCAAAGATACTGTGATAAACACCCAATGTCAAGTCTTTGAAAGAAAAATATCAAAATAGTAATAGAAATAAGGATTGAAACAAATTCCGCAATAGTGGTCTAAGAAGCAACGACTCCATTTTTCATTTAGAATAAAGCAAAAAAGTTTTAATTTGGCTAAAGCCTTTTGGGAAAATCATACCAAAAGTCGGGTTAAAACCCATCCCTATTGAAAAATGAAAGGATAGATTATTGATGGTAAAAGGCTAGATTAGATGGTAAAAAAATAGAACCTTGAAGAAAGTATTGAAAATTCAAACTATCTAAATAAAAGGTAATTTTTCTAAAATATAAAGTGTTTTTTTCTACTGCATAACTTGGGATTAGCTAACCCCAATTGCACAGAAAGCCATAAACTTTTTATTTTCTTAAAACAACAACCTCCCAAAAATTGCTTCTTGGAAGGTTTTATTGATACTTTATGCAAAATAAATCATACTTCTTTCCCCTCTACTCCCCTATCTCTAGCCTCATTCCGCCTTCACGGGCGTTCATCTGTGGAGCGTAGTAATTCTGGAGTGTGGTAATACCACTGCTGAAATCTCCCGAAGCGTTACAAACCAAATCGTACTCAAAGACATATTTCCCCTTCGGCATATATTCTATGTAGAAGTTGGTAGAAGCATCTTTGGTACTCTGGTAATACCCCAAATTATTCTTCCAACGGTAGCCCGATATCACATCCAATGGCTCTAGCCCTGCCGCTCGCATATCTTTCAGATGGATAAATTCCATAGCCCTATCGGTGTTTAAAATTAATCTTACCGTTACTTTATCCCCTATTTTCAGAGGGGTGGTAGGTGTTATTTTTTTCAGTTCTTCACCGTTTTCGGTTTTTATTTTCTTATAAAACTCTTTGCTTACAGAAAGGTGCGTTGCTGTGGATTTCACTTTATCCAAATCCTCATAATACTGCCAAAACACGCCACCCTGAACGATACCCGCTCCTGATTTTGTAATGGTAACCGAGGCTAAATCTGCATCTACCTTATCCGACTGAACCGAAGATTTCAAATATCCCGTAGCACGCTGCACCCCATCTCGCTCCTGAAGTGGCTTTCCACCCCAAGTGATGGCTACTTTCTCGCTCTCCGCTGTAGTCCAAGATTTTCCGCTGTTTAAAATGGTATAGATAACCTCCGCTGTACTTCTGGAAGTCTCCCACGCAGAAACTTCTTTTTGGGTTATCAGCCATATTTTGAGCTCTTCAATGAAGGCGGTATCATTTGGCATCAAGGCTTCAAAGGCTTCTAATGCCCCCGCGTGGTTTACCACTTTGGATGAGTGCCAGCCCCAGTCGTTCAGGTTTTGTTTCCAATAAATCCCTTGCGTCTCTGTTTCCGTAGAAGTTTCTTTGAGGTAAGTGAGTAGTTTTTTGGAAACCCTCGATAACTGATAATGATGGAAAAGCATCGCCGCACGGTGCAAACCAAAGAAGGTAAAGTCTTTGATATCTGCCTTAGATGCTTGCTGGATAACGAGGGTTTTCAGCTGAGCTCCCTTGCCTTTCAGTGGATAGTCTTTCTCCCAATAGTGGCGGGTATCCAGATAATCTAACACGAAATTATTCCAAACCGTTTTCCCTCGCGTTTCAGCATATTGGTGGATAAACTCATCTACATACGCCACCAGCTTTCGCTCCATTGCCTTAGCATCGCCATCTGTATAATCGGTCATATTCCCCTTGAGCCACGCTTTGATTCTACCCCAATTTTTCAGAATATAAAGCGAAGTATAATACGAGCTTGGATAACCAGAATACCAACTAAAACCGCCATCTGGGTTTTGCAGTTTCTTCAGGTCATTCCAATCTTGATGAATGGACTGACGCATTGTATTGGCATCAAACAATCTGGCAAGTTTTTGCATCTGTTCCGTTTCGGTTTTACTTTCCAAAATCCACGGCGTTTCCTCGAATAGCAGTTGTTTCAATTCTTGATGTTTCTCCAAGTTTGAAACCAATAATCCTTTATTTTGATATTCATCAAAAACGGCTTTCAATTTCGGATTAGCCTTGAAGATTTCCGATGCTAAAACATCTGCAAACCATCTATTAAACTGAACATCTGCAGACCAATGGGCATCATCTTTCAAGCTCGGTAAAGCCAGCATAATTTCCCAAATAGGATTAGTGGTAAGCTCCAGCGTATTAGACACATTTTTCACCGTAGAGGAACGATTTTCAGCTAAGTTTTTCAAAACAAAAGTCTTGGTCTGTCCTTCTTTTACCAAAATAGGCTGGGTATCGGTTACCAAAATTCGATTAGGCAATATCGGGAGGGCCTTTTGCTCTCCATCGGCATAATCTCCCGCTTTGGCTACCACTTTCAGAATAATGGATGAATATTGGCTTGGCACTTTGATATTCCACTTCACCGCGGTACTGGCATTACCATTCAACTGGAACGCTTGATTCCTCTGCGAAACGCCAAAATGCTCCGTTATCTCTTCATTGGTAAGGGCATCTAAAATCTGCAATTGAGCCACTCCATTCAATGGTTTATCCGTCAGATTGCTCAGTTTAGACTGGAACTGCATCCCATCGCCTTCTCTTAAAAACCTTGGATAATTGGGCGTTACAGAAAATTCTTTCTGCGTTATCACCTGCTGTTCCAGTACGGCAGCACGAGCGTCTTTGGTATGAGCCAAAAACATCAGTTTCCACTGCGTGAGTGCTTCTGGAGATGTAAATTCAAACTGTACATTCCCTTCGTTATCCGTAAGCAAATTAGGATAGAAAAATGCCGTTTCTTTCAGATTATCACGAACGGGAACTTTGGCGAGATTTTCTACCTCTTCTTGATTAGCCGAAAGACCACTATCAGCATTTCCCTTTGATTTAAAAGCCATAGGAGCGCCCTCTGCTGCAATCTCTGCTAATGCTGCCATCCTTGGCATCGGAAAACTCTCCATATAATATTGTTCCTCCCTCCACTCAAAAAAAGGCATCTCTATATATTCCTCAGAAAGGTACTCAAACTCATCATTATAATGTTGGTATGTCAATCTTTTGCTGATAGCATAATGCTTGATAATGGAATACTTTCTTAGTAAAGGTGTCCAAGAATAGCTGTTGGAAGCGAATTGGTCCAAAGCTTTGTCGTACATATTGGCTAAAACTTCGGCTTGTACTTTTTCTTTATCATTGCCTAAGATTTTCACCGTCCAGCGTTCTTTAGAATTAGGCTGCAACTTATCTCGGAAGGTTACCGTCTCTATCCTTAGCGGTTGCTTTTCTGATAGATAGGTAAAATTAACATTCTGTGTTTGAATGTCATTATATGCCACCAACTGCACCTGAACATCCAACTGCGGAAATTCCTCATTCATCTGATTTTCAACCTCGTAATGCAATACACCATTATCTAAATTCTTGCTAATAGTATAGGTCTCTCCATCTCCTTTCTGCACATAGATATTCACCTTAGCGTTAGGAATGGCAGAGTAAATATACAGGCTACCTTTCTCATTCTGCTTCAGTTTCTTTTTACCTTGTAAAACCTTTAAAAATGGCTTTTGAGTATCGGCTAAAAAGCGTTTATCAAATACTTCAAATTGCTTTTGATATCGGATGGTATCTTGCCCTTCGATGTTGTATAACTCCAGCTGATAATGCCCTGCGGAAAGTTTTCCCAATTGGAGCCAAGATTGCTCTACTTCCTCGGGAGTTGCCATTCTTTCTGTGGTTTTAATGGTTTTCCAATGCTCTGGCAAATCGTTTTTATCATATCTATCGTGTGGAAATTTTCGGATAAACTCTTCACGCGACAACTTCGGCAAATCTTGTATTTCTTTTCTAAAATTACCCCTAAAAACCCGCTGCGGAGCTTCTAGCTGAGAGAGCTTCACAGAATAGGATTTTTTTAGATTTTGCTCGCTATAGTTCTTTGTTTCCACCTTTATTTTCACCGCCTCATCACTGAAAGTATCCTGCACACTAGATGCTGTGATATAATGCGACACCGATGCCACTCTTAAACTGGTGGATGCCGACTGCGTTTCGCCGTTAATGTCCGTTACATCTGCTTCTATAACATAGTGATGCACCTGCACGCCCTCTACATTATCATCTTTTTTCAAATCCAAAGAAATGGTAAACTCCCCTTTTTCATCGGTAGTTGCGGCACCTAAAATAGAGTTTTCGTTATCCTCTACTTCGTGAGGGTACCACCCAAAGTATTTCCATCTTATATTTTCCTTCTTAATCTCATATTGCACCTCTACATTGTTTAATGGAACGCCCGAAAAAGAAACTGCCTTCCCCTTCAATGCAATGGTTTGCCCATATTGATATTCCTCCTTGATAGGCATAAATGTAACCTCAAAGTTTGGTTTTTTGTACTCTTCTACTTGGAAAGATTTGCTTTCATATAAAGTCTCCAAAGCATTTTTAGCCTTTACCTCAATATAAAAATGACCATTGAGCAAACCCTTTGGCAAGGTAAAACTACCGTGATAAGAGCCATATTCATTGGTGGTGAATTGTTGTTTTGCAATCTCCTCACCATTGGCATCGTGCAAAATTACCTCTTGGATGGTATTAGCAAAAACCTCCTCTTTGTCCAGATTAAGCTTCGTGCTAATCACCTTAAAATAAACCACTTGCCCTGGCCTATAAATGGCTCTATCTAAAAAGATTTGGGCTTTGTATTTCGTATGCTCTCGATTAGGGTAATATGAGTTCCTCTCCCAATCATTGAAATAATGATATTCCTCTGTACCTGAACGCTTTATTAATAGTATTCTACTATAAATGTTTTCTTCTTCGGGAGAGAGACTAAATTCACCTTCCGCATTGGTGGTGTATTCGGTTTTAATCAGTTGATTAGAATGCCCCAGTTCATAAACCTCTACCTTTTGATTTTTAAAATGTTGTCCGTTCTCTCTATCTACCAATTTCAAAATATTATTGGAAGTACTTTTAGTGCTTTTACTTTTATAGACCAGCGTGGTATTGCTCACAATGAAATGAAAATACCCTTGCACCTTGCCATTGACCACATACTCGCCCACATAGATACCCGCTGGCAAAGGCTGAATGGCTAAGGAGGTTTTGTAATTTCTGTAATCTTTTTTGTTCTCTAAATCAAAAGTTTCTTTGCGTATCAAAGTTTTATTAAGCCCTGAAAACCTTCTCCTTGAATCATTAATAAATCTCAAAAAACGATGCTCATCATCTTTCACTTGATAAATAGTCATTGAAAACTGATTGACATTTTTATGCTCTGCTACCAAATGTATCGGCAAGTTCTGTGAGTTTTCAGCATTAAACGCCAATTCTAAATTGGCGGCAGTAATCTCATTAATTTCATTTTTAACTTCGTTTAAAAAAGGAGATTTAGGATATTTTTCTTCTGCTTTTCGTAGCCATTCCAAAGATTCTTTTTCTTTTCCTTGCTGGTTCAGTTGCTGTGCGATATCCGAAATAATTTTCACTGCGTAGTCGCCAGACGCCTCTTTTTCCAATACGATGAGTTGTTGCAATTCATCTTTACAATGGCTTGCTATACAACGCTCTTTCAATAGTTTATGCCTAAACATCAATCTGGAATTCCCCGTATTATGAGCTACCAACGCAGTGTATTGCGTGTCTATTTTCGGCTGATTTCCAACGAGTTCATTTTGGGTAAATAAATTTATATCTTTCAGAAACTCAATATATTGAACTGCATTCCAAGTGAATAAATCAGGATAATATTCTAAATCTTCGGTGCGGATAAATATGGATTGATATTTGGAAATGGGAATATTTTTCAAAGCCTGAGTATTTTGCTCCATCTTTGAAAAATGCTGAGATAGATAGTTTTTAAAGTCTAGTTTAGACCAAGTTTCTATCTGAGAAAAATCTTGCTTATCAATGGCTGTTCTACCATCTATTTCCCAACGATTATTGTTATAATATTCCTTAATGAAACTCCCTTTCAACACCTGAAAAACCAATTGATTTTCCCCTTTAAGTGATGTTTCTATTTCGCCCAATTTCTTGAAAAACTGGGAGTCTAAATCGTTTTGAGTATCATCGTGCGTAGTGGTAAGAATGCCAAACTCACCTTTCAAGGCACGAATGAGCTGGGTAACATTGCCTTCTTTCTTTGCCCTACCCTGGATATCTAAAAAAATAGGCAGATTAGATTTATAAATGCCTTTTTTAGCATTGTTCTCCACTTGCTTCCATTGGAGTTCGTAGTAATCTTGACTAAAAAGTGGCGTTATATTCATCATTAAAAATAAAAGAATGAGCGTTCCGATGTTTTTCATAACCAATTAAACCTTATAATAATGGTTACAATATACAAAAAAAGAGCCATTGGCTGGTTTCTTGAGGAATTTAAAATAGGCTAAACGCACGAAATTAAACTTTTAAAGATATTTCACAAATACACATATTGAATATCAGCGTATTATAATTTAGCCTTGATTGATTTTATAGAAAACAACGGAAGTGCAAATCGTTAGTTATTAATGGATTATGAATTTCATGCGTTTAACCTAGAAGTTATTCACTACTACTAGCCAATAAAAACAAACGGAAACTTTTGATATTAGAATTCTAATTACTCAGACCAACACCATAAGAAGTAAAAAGGAACTTAAAAAAATTCCTTTAAAATAAGATTATTGAAAAAATAAATGGTTTTAAATTTTTTAAACCAAATAAAATTCCGAATTTTGAGCTTTCAAAAAATCATTAAAATAACAATTCATTTAACAGAAAAATAAATTCAAAAAAATGGAACAAAATATTCAAGATTGTGTGATTATCGGTTCAGGCCCTTCAGGATTTACCGCAGCCATCTACGCTGCAAGAGCCGACCTAAAACCACAGCTATACACAGGATTAGAACCTGGTGGACAGCTTACCACCACCACAGAAGTGGACAATTTCCCAGGGTATCCTAATGGCATCACAGGCCCTGAAATGATGATGGATTTACAGAAACAAGCCGAAAGGTTTGATACCAAAGTTCATTATGAAATGATTACCAAAGTAGAATTTGCTAAAGAAGTGGGTGGCATACACAAGCTTTGGGCAGGAGGAGATAAAGAAGTATTGGCTAGAACAGTAATCATCTCCACGGGAGCTACAGCAAAATATCTAGGCTTAGAAGACGAGAAAAAATACGCAGGAGGTGGCGTTTCTGCTTGTGCTACTTGCGATGGATTTTTCTATAAAGGGAAAGAAGTGATTGTAGTAGGTGCAGGCGATACCGCTGCTGAGGAAGCTACTTACCTTGCCAAGCTTTGCAAAAAAGTAACGATGTTGGTAAGAAAAGACCACTTCCGTGCTTCCAAAGCGATGGTACACCGAGTGGAAAATACGCCTAATATAGAAGTCCTCTTTCACCACGAGCTTATCGGCATCGAAGGAGAAAACAATTTGGTAGAAAGAGCGGTTGTTATCAACAACCAAACACAAGAAACATCCAAGATAGATGTTCACGGTATTTTCATTGCCATAGGACATCAGCCCAATACTGCTATTTTTAAAGGGCAAATCACCACCGATGAAAATGGCTATATCGTAACCGAAAAAGGCTCATCTAGAACCAACCTGCCAGGTGTATTTGCAGCGGGAGATGTTCAGGACCATATCTACAGACAAGCCATTACAGCGGCAGGATCTGGTTGTATGGCAGCTATAGATGCAGAGCGTTACTTGCAAGAATTACACTAATTTGAAAAGTTTGTTATACATCTTTATAGGAGGAGGATTAGGAAGTGTTTTACGCTTCCTAATTTCTCATTATACCCATAAGGCATTGTCCATCGGGGGCTTTCCTATGGGAACCTTTTTAGCCAATCTTTTAGGCTGTCTGGTCATCGGATTTTTAAGTTCGTTTTTAGCAAAGTCTGATTCAGCACTTCGCTCATTACTGTTGGTAGGGTTGTGTGGAGGGCTCACCACTTTTTCTACATTTTCATTAGAAAACCTTACGCTATGGCAAAATCAGCAATTTTTAATGCTTTCACTCTATATTTTACTTAGTATTTTATGCGGTATAGGTGCTGTTTTATTGGGCTTTCAATTAGGTAAATAAAACTTTTCTAATTTAAAATCAATCGGTTAAAAAATAATTGCAAAAATAATTTGTTCAAACCAAAAAAACATTCTATATTTGCACCAATGAAAACAAGGAAATAGCTTGTTTTTGGAGAGATGGCAGAGTGGTCGATTGCGGCGGTCTTGAAAACCGTTGACTGTAACAGGTCCGGGGGTTCGAATCCCTCTCTCTCCGCAGAATACTTTAAAACCCTGATAAAATCAGGGTTTTGTTGTTTTAAGTTAATAGAAGTTAACAAAAGTTAACAAGTTTCATTTCTTCTATTATTTCTTAATATTCACCCTACTACAAATCATCATCATAGTTAATAGTCCACATAAATTTGCTTCTTAATACTTTGATAGGCTTGCACTTCATTAAACTCTTCTAAACTAAGCAACACTTTTTCCCTGTAAGCTTGATACTTTTTCCCTCTCGGAAGTTTGAGCATTATCTGATACTGATACAAAAGGTTAATTTTGCCTATTGGTGATTTTTCTGGACCAAAAACACATTCGTAAGGTAAATATTTTCTGAGAATAGAACCTAAAAACTGAGATGCTCGGTTTACTTTATCTTCCCTGCGGTGTTTCAGTTCTATCATAATGGTTTTGGTGTATGGTGGATATAAAAATTTCTTTCTCTCTTCTAGAAAGTAAGTATAAATGGCATCTGCATCGCCTTCTTTTATTTTTTGAAAAATGGAATGAAACGGGTTGTAGGTTTGGATGATAATTTTCCCCTGCCCCGAAGCACGCCCTGCACGCCCCGAGACCTGCATAATGAGCTGATAGGCTCGCTCCTCTGCTCGGAAATCTTGCACATACAGCATCTGATCTGCTCGCGGAATAGTTACCAAATCAATAAAGGGGAAATCTAGCCCCTTGGCTATCATCTGAGTGCCTACAATGATGTTGGTTTCTCTTTCTTCTATTTTTTCGTAGAGTTTTTCGTAGGCAAATTTTCTTCGCATCGCATCTACATCCATCCTATCTACTCCTGCATCGGGAAACAGACGGGCAACTTCTTCATAGACCTGCTCTACCCCCAGCCCTTTGGTATTAAGGTTTTCAGAGAAACATTTGGGACAGGTTTTAGGCTTAGAGGTTCTATGGCCACAATAGTGGCATTTCAGTTCGTTAGAATACTTATGATAGGTCATCACCACATCACAATTGCTGCAATAGGCTACATAGCCGCAGCTTTCGCATTCTACCACATTGGCATAGCCTCTTCTATTGTGCAATACAATGATTTGCTTCCGTTGTTCCAAAAGCCCCTGCATCTGCTCTATCGTGGAAAGCGTAAAATTGCCATTCACCTTTTTGGTATCCTGAGCTTCCTTGAAATTGACAATCTCAAAAGTAGGCAGCGCCACATTTCCATATCTTTCGCCTAAAAAAACATACCGTATTCTATCTTTCTTGGCTAGCCAATAACTCTCTACCGAAGGTGTTGCAGAGCCTAAAATCACTCTAGCACCATAGCAATGAGCCAACATTAGGGCAGCATCTTTGGCATTAAAATAAGGAGAAACCTCGCGAGGGCGGTAGGCACTATCGTGCTCCTCATCTACGATGATTAATCCTAAATTTTGGTACGGTAAAAAGAGGGCATTGCGAGTACCGATAAGAATTCTGACCTCGTTTTTTCTGATGCGTTTCCAGACTTCTACCCTTTCAAAATCGGTGAGTTTCTGATGGTAAAAACCTATTTGATTTCCATATTTTTTTTCTAATCGCTGGATGATTTGTTTCGCCAATGAAGTCTCTGGCAATAGAAACAGAACATTTTTGCCCTGCCCAAGCGTTTCTTCTATCTTGTCTATATAAAGATGTGTTTTACCAGAGGAAGTCACGCCGTGGAGCAATACATTTTTTCCTTCTTCAAATGCGATGTCTATTTCTTTTTTAGCTTGCTTCTGCACATCGCTCAGCTCTTCCACTGCTTCTATTTCGCCTTCATAGCCTTCTATACGGTCTTTTTGAAGATAGTATTCTTCCACCAAGCCTTTTTCTATCAATGGTTTTAGATGGGTGTTGCCGAAATTTCCCATTTCAAAAACTTCCGATTTTCTTATTGGGCGATGTGGCTGCTCGGTTTGCAGTTCCAAAAGGGTAAGAAATAATTCTTTCTGCTTAGGCGATTTTTTAAGAGCGAGTAATAGATTGGGAAGGGCTTCTTTCTCTGCTCCCGCCTCTGAAATTCGCAGATAAGCCACTTCCTTGGCTTTGTATTTTTCGGTTACTTTTTCATCTATTTCAATGTATTGTAAATCAAGCAATCCATTGATGGTTTTCATAATGTGTTTTTTCGGGATAAAAGCTTCTATCTCCGAGATATTAATCAACTGCCGTACTTCTAATGCCTGAATCAAATAGATTTCGTTGCCATCTAAGTTTTCAAAATCTATGGTAACATTGGGTTTTAGCTTGAGGTAGGTTTCGCTCTCCAATTTCAACGAGCCTGGAAAAGCATAGCGGTACACCTCTCCCAGATGACACATATAATACTCTGAAAGCCAATTGTAAAATGATATTTGTGCTTCATTTAGAATAGGAAATTCATCTAAAATGCTGATGATTTCTTTCGGGACAAAATTTTCAGGAGCATTGTTGTGCAGTTCAAAGACCAATCCTGTGTAGATTTTTTTTCCTCCGAAGGAAACCAACACCCTTACCCCAACCTGAATTTCTTCCATTAAAGCTTCGGGAACTTCATAAGTGAAAGTTCCTTTTAGATTGAGAGGTAAAACAACTTGTGCGAATTTCAATTTTTTGTAGCTTATTTCAGTGTGCAAATTTAAGGATTAATTAAAGAAAAAAAGATTGATGAACAATGTTCCATCATCCAAAAAATAGCTCATCGGGAAACAGATTTACCTTAAATTTTATTATTTTAACAAACATTATCATTTTTACTATCTACATTTATAAAAAACGGAATTACATCTTAATAAAACGGAAAACATCTGGCTATTTTCTTGTTGCATCAGTGTAAAACGGGCTTACATCAGCTTATTTTCCTCTTACATCGGCTTATTTTGGCGTTACATCAGGTCATTTTCCTTTTACATTAGATTATTTTTTGTTATTTTTATTCAACAAACACAATATTTATAGCATTTTAAAAACATTTTATCGCAAAAATGATTTATATTACAAATAATGGTATCAATAAGACTCTTCTAAACGAAACGCTTACTGATATGTAAAAAGCCGACTCCATTAATGGTAGTCGGCTACTTTTTCATTGGTATGCTGGTATGCTATTACAGACCTTTTCTACGCTTGAGTTCTTTTTCTATCAAGCCCAATTCTCTTCCCGTTTGCCCTGCTACGGAAGTGTTTTCTTGTGCTCTTCTGGTAAGGTAAGGCACTACATCTTTCACAGGCCCGTAAGGTAGATATTTGGTAGCATTATAGTTGCTATCTCCAAGGAAATAGGTGATGTTATCACTCATTCCATAAAGCTGTCCGAAATGAATTTTCTCATAATCGTTGGGCAGGTTCAGGGCTTTCATTCTATCCATTACCAACTCGGTAGATTTTTCATTGTGTGTTCCGAAGAATGCAGATACTTTGTCCAAGTTTCTCATCACAAAATCTATTCCCGCATTGTAATTGTCATCGGTGGCTTGCTTATTAGGCTGGATAGGATCTGGATATCCCATTTCCTGAGCTCTGGCTCTTTCTTTTTCCATATACGCCCCACGCACAAACTTGTACCCTAGATAATACCCTTTTTCGTTGGCTCTTTTCAAATCTTCTTCCAGATATTCTATACGCCCTGTTCTGTACATCTGTATGGTATTCCAAACGATGGCTTTTTCCTTATTGTACTTCGCCTTCATTTCGTTTACCAAGTTATCTACAGCCGTTTGTATCCAAGTTTCCTCGGCATCTACCATCAGAATCACATTTTTCTCATAAGCCAACTGGCACACCTTTTCATAACGCTTTACTATGCGTTCCCATTCTGCTTTCTCACTGGTTGTCAATTCTTTTCCTGCCTGAACTTCTGCATACAAGTCTAGTCTTCCAAATCCCGTAGGCTTAAACACCACAAACGGAATGGCTGGGTTACCTTCTGCAAATTTGATATTTTCTATAATTTCCTCGCAAGTATGATCAAAGGTTTGCTCATCTTCTTTCCCTTCAATAGAGTAGTCAAAAATACTACCGATATGATGCTTATGCAGCTTTTGCACTACCTCCTTGCTCTTCTCACGGGTTTCTCCTCCTACAAACTGTTCGAACAAAGTCTTGCGTACAATGCCTTCCACAAAGGGAAAATTATTCTTAATGGAAAAATTCAAAAGCCCTATACCTACGCCCGTAAGTGTTGGGTTTTCTATGGCTTTGAACATCCATTTGGCTTTCTTCAGTTGTTCCGTAGTTTTATCTTGGAACGCTATCTTGGTATCGTTGAAAATTGACATAATATTATAGAATAACTTTTCAGCGTCAAATTTACTAATAGTTGTTGAAATCTTAAAATTTTAATTCCAATTAATTACTTTTGTAAAAAATAAAATTCGGAATGATAACAATACTTGACGATAATTTTTCTCAGCTTAACCAGTATATACAGCAGTGCACACCCAGCAAAATTTTAATTTTGGTAGATGAAAACACACACCAATACTGCCTTCCTACCCTATTGGGCAATTTGGAAACGGATATTCCTTTTGAAGTGATTGAAATAGAAGCGGGTGAAGAGCTGAAAAACATCAATACGGCGGTGCAGCTTTGGGAAATTTTTTCAGAATTTGAGGCGGATAGAAAATCTCTGCTCATCAATCTCGGGGGCGGTGTGATTACCGATATGGGGGGCTTCATTGCTTCTACCTATAAAAGAGGTTTCCCTTTCATCAATATCCCGACGACACTCTTGGGGATGTGCGATGCCTCTATTGGGGGAAAGACTGGGATAGACCATCTCTTTCTCAAAAACATCATTGGAACCTTTGCCTTGCCAGAGCAACTCTTTGTATATCCTCCGTTTCTAAAAACTTTACCCTACGAAGAATTGGTAAGTGGTTTTGCCGAAATGCTGAAACACGGTCTTATTGCAGACGCTACCCATTGGGAACAGCTCACCGCCATAGATACTCTCTCCGCAGAAGCCATTGCCCCAATGATAGAACGCTCTATGCAGATAAAACAAAAAGTAGTAGAGCAAGATTTTAAAGAGATGAATATCCGAAAAACGCTCAACTTTGGACACACCATAGGGCACGCTATAGAGAGCCTTTTCCTGAAACAAGGGAACCTTATACCACACGGATTATGTGTTGCCATAGGTATGATAGCCGAAACTTGGCTTGCCGTACTTGAAAATTTGATTGATGAGCCAACAGCTACTTCCATCATCCAAAATATTAGCAAGTATTATCCTTATGTAGATATTTCAGACTTTACGAACGAGGACATTTTGGCAATGATGAGAAACGATAAGAAAAACGCCGATGGAAAGATTAAATTTGCCCTTATAAACAATATTGGAAGTAGTGTTTTTGATTACGAATGCGATACCCGAAACATCATTAAAAGCTTGGAATTTTATAAACAAAATACCTTTGATTTATAACCATTTACCACATTTACAAAGCTCCTATTCATCTCCATCAGATGGAAATTATATAAGCTTTTCGTAGTTCTATTTTAAAATTTTGGCATAGTCCTTGCGAGAGGATAGAATGTAAAATAAAAGTTTAAAACATTATGAAAAAGTTATTTTTAGGAGCAGCTATTGCTGTAAGTTCATTATCTTTCGCACAACAGTTTGGTATTAAAGGAGGGATGAATGTTTCTTCGCTTTCTGGAAACATACTCACTAGTGAACCAAAATCTAAGATTGGATTTTATGCAGGAGCATTCGTGAATGTACCAGTGGCCGAATCTTTCAGCGTACAACCAGAGGTGCTTTATAGCAATCAAGGAGCAAAAGCTACGGTACTTAATAACGATGTAAAACTTAATATGGATTACATTAATGTACCTGTAATGTTCCAATATAATGCTACACCAGAGTTTTATCTTGAAGCAGGCCCTCAGTTTGGATTTTTGGTAAATACTAAACTTGATACAGGTAATAGTACAGCAAACACCCTACTCAACGCTCTGAATTCAAAAGATAATTACAATGCTTTTGATTTCGGATTAGGTTTAGGTGCAGGATATTACTTCACACAGAATATCGGTATCACCGCAAGATATGTGGCTGGTTTCACTGATATCCGCAAGAATAACAGCGGAGATGCTGTGAAGAACAACAACTTACAAGTAGGCTTGGCTTTCAAGTTTTAATACAAGTTTAAGTTATTGATATTTAACAGAAGGATAAGGAGGCTCAAGAGACCCTCCTTATTTTTTCACCAACTCTTTTCTTACTCGGCTCAAACTCTCTGGGGTGATCCCCAGATAAGAAGCCACCATCCACTGTGGAACCCGTTGCAAAATATCGGGGTACATCTTTATAAAGCTGAGGTAACGCTCTTCCGCGGTATCTGATAGTAAAGAATTAACCCGATTCTGAAGATTGCGGATATGCCTTTGCAGCAGCAAATCATTATTCACGATACTTTCAGGAAACTGGATATTGAGGTTTTGAAAAAAATCTAAAGTAAGAAATAAAACCTCCGATTCTTCCACCGCTTCTATATAATATTTGGATTTTTCATTGAAATACAACGAACTCCTATCGCTGATGAGCCAAGATTCTGGAGCAAACTGTATGATATGCTCCTTCCCGTTTTTATCTACAGAATACATCCTAAGCAATCCTTTTTCCACAAAGTAGGTATGGGCACAGACCTCACCTTCGAGAAGCAAAAACTCTCCTTTTTTCACTTTCTTTGTTGTATAATATGCCCCGCATTGGGCAATAAATTCTTTGGGAATTTCCAAAACTTCGGAAAGATAATGTTCTATATTTTCCATATCAAATAATATTACTAAAAAAATAATCTGCCAAAATGACCTATAAAAATCATCTGGCTAAAATTTTGAGTAAATTTACATCAAAAATAATAAAGTTCAACAATTTCAATTTTTAAAAATCAAAATGATAATATGAAAAAAGCACTTATTGTAGTAGATGTACAAAACGATTTCTGTGAAGGTGGAGCCCTGGCGGTGCCTAATGCCAGCGAGATTGTCCCTTATATCAACGAGCTGATGGAAACCAATGATTATGACCAAATCATTTTCTCCCAAGATTGGCACCCTGCCAACCACAAAAGTTTTGCTTCTAACAATGGAAAGCAAGTGGGCGAAACCATTAGCCTCAATGGTATTCCGCAATTTATGTGGCCAGACCACTGTGTACAGGGAAGCTTCGGGGCAGAGTTTCACAAAGATTTGAATACCTCCAAAGCCACACACATCATCCAGAAAGGGAAAAATGAAGAGGTGGATAGCTATAGTGCCTTTCAAGATAATAACCACTTTATGAAAACGGGTTTGGAAGATTTCCTCAAATACCACGATATCCAGTTGGTAGAAATCGTGGGCTTGGCATTAGACTATTGCGTGAAAGATACCTGTATAGATGCTGCCAGAGCGGGATTCATCACTTGCCTCCATTTCAACGGTACCAAAGCCGTGAATGTAAAACCAGACAATGCTAAAAATGCCATCTATCAAATGCTTGAAAACGGCGTTACCATCTTAGGATAAATAATGTGTAAACAAAAATTTTACTCTTAAATTACAAACCAGCTGATACCAGCGACCCCAATCGGCTGGAATTGTATTATCATTCGGTAGTTCCGATCCAAAATCATATCCAGAAGAAAATCGTGATTGAAATGGGGGCAAGGGCTTTGTCTGAACCCTCCGAAAACAGAAAAGTTAATTCTTATATTGACCAAAGTTTTGAGAAAAGAGATTTTGTTTTTGCTGATTTTGAGGTTAATGTAATTGTTCCTACCAAAACTTTTTTGGAGAAAATTTTTCTATTGCACGAAGAATTTACAAAACCCACCGAAAAAATCCGTTTTGATAAACTCAGTAGACATTTATACGATTTGGAGAAAATAACGCACACGGCATATGCAGAAAATGCTCTAAACGACGATAAATTATTCCAAGACATTGCTGATTTTAGAAAAGTGATGAATAATGCCAAAGGAATTTCCTTTGAAAATCATCAAAAAGAGAAAATCAGTATCATTCCACCAGATGAGGTTTTTCCTAAATGGGAAAACGATTATAAATTGATGCAACAAAATATGATTGTGGGAAATAGTCTATCATTTTCCGAATTGATAGAGAAAATCAAAGATTTACAAAATAGGATAAATGGAAATATATGAAGTATTCCCATTTTTTATTTTCTATTGATAAAAGGGAAGTGATATTATTGAAATTTAAAAGTTATCAAAAAATATTGTAGGGAAAAAGTGGGGAAAGCCTATAAATAAAAACCACTAACAAATTGATATCCAATCCATTAGTGGTTTGTGAACGCGGGAGGAGTCGAACCCCCAACCTTCAGAGCCGTAATCTGACGCTCTATCCAATTGAGCTACGCGTCCGTTCTTTCGGTTTGCAAATATAGTACTTTTTTCTTTTCTTTGAAATATGAAAAGGATTTTTTTTACATTTATTTTTATTTTAGGTTTAACTTCTTGTAAAAAAGAAAGTTACAACCACCATCACGAAGGAGTAACCATCTCCGAAAGAGTGCAAATGAAAGAGCAGAACGGTTTTTTAGAGCTAAAATCGGGGAAATTTACTTATAAAATCCCATCAGAAAAGCTACCTTTTAAACGCGTGGTCTTGCTCAATTCCAGTTTGGTGGGTTATTTTACAGAGCTGAATTTGGAACAGAATATTGTAGGCGTTTCAAGCCCCGAGTATATCTATTCTGAAACTATTCTGAAACTTATTGGGCAAAATAAGATACAAAATATAGGCAACGAACAGAAATATGATGTGGAAAAAATTATTGCCTTAAAGCCTGATGCTATTTTCACCAACTACATTGCCAGTTTTGAAAACACCTACGATTTGCTGAAAAAAAATGGCATAGAACTGATTTTTTTAGATGAATACTTAGAACAAAAGCCTTTGGACAAATCAAGGTATTTATTACTTTTCGGGAAACTCTTTGGTGTGGAGACAAAAGCCAATGAACGATTTTCAGAGATTAAAACCCGTTATGATTCTTTAATCAGTGTTGCAAAACACCTTACTCCTCAGCCTATCGTTTTGACCAACGAAATGTATGGCAATCAATGGTTTCTCTCTGGTGGAAAGACTTTTACTGCGGCTTATATTGCAGATGCTGGCGGGCGTTATATCCTGAAAGATAATCTGGAAGAAAAAGCAGTCCCTATGAGTTTTGAAGAAGTCTATGCGAAAGCGAAAGAGGCTACCGTATGGGTGAATGCAGGAAATTACCAATCTAAAAAAGAAATGCTGATGATGCAACCACACTATGCCCAGCTCAAAGTGTTTCAACAAGGGAAAATATTCACCACCAATGCAAGGCAACTCGGTATGGCGAATGATTTCTTTGAAAGTGGTGCCGTGCGAGCAGACCTCGTTTTGAAAGATTATATCAAGGCTCTGCATCCACAGTGGCTACCCAATGATACTTTGCGTTATATGAAAGAATTAAAGTAAAGTTCAATTTTAATCATTATTTTTGTACAGTTTTTTGGCATCATCTTATGTTTAAACTGATTAAAAGAATTATCTACATCATCATCGTTCTGAACATTTTAGGAATAGTTGCAGGACGCTATATGAACCCTCCCATCACCATTACACAGATAGGTGGACTGCTGAAATATGGCAAACTAAAACGGGACTACATTGCCTACGATGAAATGGGAAGCAATGTAAAGAAAGCCGTATTAGCATCGGAAGACCAAAAGTTTTTTAGCCACAATGGATTTGATTATCAAGCCATTGAAAAAGCAATTAAACATAATGAGCAAGGAAAAAAACTGAGAGGTGGTAGCACGATTTCTCAGCAGACGGCTAAAAATGTTTTCTTGTGGCAAAGCAGAAGTTGGCTACGGAAAGGCTTAGAGGCGTTCTACACCTTTACCATAGAGAAATTTTGGAGCAAGGATATTATCTTAGAGCGTTATCTCAATTCCATAGAAATGGGGCAAGGTGTTTTCGGGGTAGAGGCAGCGGCACAGTACTATTTTGGAAAATCTTCTATGGATTTAACCAAAAGTGAAGCCGCTTGGATTGCTGCAGTTTTGCCCAATCCCCAAAAATATGACCCTAAAAATCCTACCCCTTATCTAAGGAAAAAACACACTTGGATACTAAAACAAATGAATAATATTACCCTAAAGTAATGCGATTTTTAAAATCTAACACCGAAACTTTTGCTAAAGTTTTAACGAAATATTTCACTTTCAAGAATGAGAGTCAGTCCATTGATATTCTATACGAAGTATGGCATAGCATCAAGCGTGAAGACTTTGAAATTGTCCTTGATTTCTTGAAAGAAAAGCCCGAAATTGCTGAAAACTTAGGGTATTACCTCCGTAGTTTATTCAGCGGAAAACCTTTTAACCTCTCTTTGACAGAAGCTAATATTTTATCCGAAAATGCGTTTTTCCCTGAACTGAAAAAAAGATTGCTGGACAAGGTATTACCTCCCGTGGATAATGAATGTTCCATTTGGTATCTGATAGACTATGTCTCCGTTCGCCCAGGTAAAGATTTAGAATATTTAAGACAAATTTCCGAAACAGATTTAGATGAATGTTTTGAACTTTTAGGAATTTCTAAATTTATTGCTCTAAAAAATGTAAGGGAAGAATTGCTTTTTTCTGCCAATATCTTGGCGTGGCGAGCCATTGGGAATGCGTTGGATATCGGTGTGATGAATATGGTGCCTGAGTATAAAAACTACGATAATCCGTTTTTAGCCCTTCAAGACGAACTGGATTTGCTCAATAGAGAGTACAGAAAAGATGAAAACTACCAGCTCACCAGCAAAGACCTACACTATAAGCAAATCAAAATTTACTTAGAACAGTGCCTTACCTTTGTGGATACCGCCTTTAAAAATTCCTCTAAATATGGTATCTCTGGAAAAATCAATCAATCTTTATTGAAAATCAAACAGCAGATTAAGAGGATATTAGACATCATCCATTTGCTGATTTTAGATAAAGAGGAAGACAAAGTAAGTAAATCTAAAAAGCTTATTTTTAATATTTTAGAATACAAATCTCATAAAAACAACATCACAGAACTGTTTAATGACAGTACACGACTGATGTCCCATCTCATCACCAATCATACGGCAGAGACAGGGTCGCATTATATCTCTTCTACCCAGAAGGAGTATATGAAAATGTTCTGGAAAGCCAGTGGCGGTGGTGTAGTGGTAGGAGCTTTATGTATTCTGAAAATGATGTACGCCTACCCTGCTGGCAGTGAATTTTCTCACGCCTTTATGTATGCATTCAACTATGCAATGGGCTTTATTATGATTTATCTGATGGGCTTTACATTGGCCACCAAGCAACCAGCAATGACGGCAGCTACAATGGCAAAGGTATTATCAGATGAAGTCAACACCCGTAAAAACTATCAAGACTTTGCCCTTTTTGTTTCAAGGTTATTCAGAACGCAGTTTGTAGCTTTTATAGGCAATGTCCTTTGGGCTTTTCCGGTATCTTTGGCGTTAATCTATGGTTTGGATGTGTTGTTCAACTACAATTTTGCCGCTGAAAAATCTACCATCTTGCTCAAAGATTTGAATCCTTTTGAATCCAAAGCGTTGTTTCACGCTAGTATAGCGGGTTTTTATTTGTTTATTTCAGGGATTATTTCTGGAAATATCGGGAACAACTCCGTGTTTTATAACATCCCAAATAGAATTGCGAAAAACCCTATGCTAAAGAATATTGTAGGTGAAAAAACCGCACAATCCCTATCCAAATATTATGAGAAAAATTGGGCAGGCATTGCCTCCAATTTCTGGTTTGGCGTATTCCTTGGCGTTACAGGAACCATAGGTAAATTCATCGGAATTGATATAGATATTCGCCACATTACCTTTGCGGCAGGTAATTTTGCCATTGGGCTTTATGGTAAAGGGTTTGATGTAGAACTATCACTATTTTGGATATGCCTAATCACCGTATTCCTCATTGGGCTCTTCAACTTTCTGGTAAGTTTTGGATTATCAATGGGATTGGCGTTGCGTTCCAGAAAAATCAGTTTTGATGAAGTAGGAGAAATTTTAAAGGAAATCTTCCGTTTCTTTATCAAGAATCCTATGAGTTTCTTTTTTCCCGTAAGGTCTCCAGAAGTGGTAAAAAGAGCTGAAGAAATGAAAGTAAACAAGACTAATCAATCTGAAGGTCATTAAATTTTTCATCTTCAAAAAGCCCTTGAAACTTATTCAAATAAAAGCTTTTTCTAAGGCGAAAATCATTTTTAAGCAGAGGAGATTTTATCTTGATTTTGAGGGTCTTTTGCTCCAAATTCACAGCGATTATTTCTTGAAATAAGGCTTCGTCTAAGTATTCTTCCAGGAAGTCTTTTACTTCAAGGGCAATAAGTTTGTCTTCAAATCCGTAGATTTTTGCGAAAGATTTCACCAATTCTGAGGATTCAAAAGTTCGTCTTTTTTTGGGTCTCATTAGGATTATTTTACGATGCGAAAAGTAGTAATAAAAAACGAAAGTAAAAATTTCTATCGATTTTTATTTCCAAAACTCATCATCATAAGCGTCTTCCAAAACTATATGCTGGTCTTTTAAAGCCTCGCCTATCTGAAAAAGTTCTTCTTCGGAGAGCTGATTTTCATAATTGGGGAAACAGACTCTTTCTTCAAAGCGAATGTGATTTTGAAGTGTGAGGGCAAAACTTTCTAAAAGTTTCACATCATCAGAGTGGTTGATACTACTAATAAGCTTCTGAATTTCTTTATGCTCTTGTTCCATTTTTTTGGATAGAATAGCATCATTAGTCTTAGGTAAAATATGGTCTTCTAAATCAAAATGGGTAGAGAGATGATGTTCCCAAAAGTAGTTAATATACCTTTTAATGCGTTCGTAAGAAATATTTTTCTTGATGCCTTCGCGTATTTTCCAGCTACACAGCAAACCAAAATGATGATCTCTGGATAAGGGAATTAGATTTTCGTTTCTTTTCATCAGATTTTTTTTTAAAGAAGAGCAGCTCAATGATGTATTCCACTGCTCTTCTATCTTAAAATTTATGGTGGTTCTTTACTATCCGTTTACCCTAAGTTGTTCTTCCATTGCAATGGCTTTTGGGAAGAGGATATTGTTTTCCAAATGGATATGTCTATGTAAATCATCTTCAAACTCTTGCAACATTGCAAATGTTACCTTATAGGTATTACAAGCATCTGCTGGCGGAAGATATTCATCAGTAAGTTCTGCTATTTTTCTGAGTCTTTCTCCCTCTACACTGTGTTCTTCTTTCATCATTGCAATTGGATTTTCAATGGTACCAAAATGTGGCTGTGGAAGTGGCAACTGCTCCAATTTAGCTTTTACCATATTTCTTATAAAAGGGAAAAGAACAAGTTCTTCTTTCTTGAGATGTGCAGAGAGATCTTGTGCCGAAGCATCAAATAAACTTTTTATCTCTAAAAGTTCTGGATGCCTATCGCCGTGCACCTTAGCTAATTTTTCTAAGAAAGCCTGCAAAATTGGAATTTTTTCCGTAACATATCTATGGTGCGTTTTTTCTATATAATCTGCCAATAAATCTAATTCCCAGTTATTAAAATCAATCTGAGAATCATTGTCTTTCGGAAGGTTTTCTATCTCATTGTAGAGCAACTCAGGATTTATGTTCTTATGCTCACAAGCTTCTTGTATGGTTCTGCCTCCTTTACAGCAGAAATCTATATGATGTTTTTTGAATATTGCAGCTGTTCTAAAGTCCTGAGCTACAATATCACCAATAAGGTCTGTTTTTGTGTTCATAATTCAAATATTTTATATTATTATGTTTTCAAGAATGTAATATTTTGATCTAAATTTTCAATAAACATTCTAATTTTAGATTTTTCTAACATTTCTACTATTTGCTCTCTAATAACCTTAAAATCATTATGTATTGGGCAAGGATGAGTTTCAGAGCATTGTTTTAGTCCTATACCACATTCATATAAGATTTTATCCCCATCTATTTCTTTTACTACATCTGCTAAGGTAACCTCCAAGGTATTCTCATCCATATAAAACCCACCATTAGGTCCTTTTGAGGAATTTACAAACCCTTTTTTGGAAAGTGTTTGCAATATTTTAGCAATAAAATGCTCTGGAGAATCTATCCCTTCTGCCACATCTTTTATCCCTACTTTTCTCTCACTATTAGTTTTTTGAGCAATGAAAATCAATGCTTTAATAGCATATTCACAAGTTTTAGAAAACATTTTGTATCACTTTTCTTTGACAAAGATAGAGTATATTAATGAATAAAAAGACCTTTTTATCTTTTATTTTGATGTGATTTTTATTAGGTGGATATTGAACACAAAAAATCACACTATTTCAAACACGATAGACTCTTCATTAATCGTCTTTACAATCGCTTCCGTACGCTCTTTATGGGTATCGGTAATGAAGATTTGCCCAAAGTTTTCTCTATTCACAAGCTCTATCAGCTGTGCTACGCGATGGTCATCTAGCTTATCAAAAATATCATCTAATAGCAAAATAGGATTCTTGTGTGTTAGCTCTTTTATCCGCTTGATTTGAGCCAATTTGAGGGAAATCAAAAAAGATTTTTGTTGTCCCTGAGAACCCGTTTTTTTGATAAGAGTACCATTCATTTCAAAAAGCAAATCATCTTTATGAATACCTGCGGAAGTGTAGGTTAGCATTCTATCTTTATCCAAGTTGGTTTTAAGCAGCTGTTGCATTTCCGTTTGCTCTAAGTCTGACTGATAGAGCACCGCCACACGCTCTTTCCCTCCAGATATAATAGCGTAAAACTCTTGCACAATGGGATTGAGCCGAGTGACAAACTCCCTCCTCTTCTCAAAAATGATTTTCCCAAACTTAGCCAAGGGGTCATCATAAATTTCTAAAGAATCCGCATCAAAAACTCTATTTTTTTGAAAATATTTGAGTAGAGCATTTCTTTGTTTCAAGGTTTTTTGATACTGAATGATACTGAAAAGGTATTCCGAATCGGTCTGGGAAATCATCGCATCTAAAAACTTTCTACGGCTCTCTCCAGAATCGGAAATCAGGTTAGAATCATACGGCGAAATCATCACGCTGGGCAAAAAGCCAATGTGGTCTGACAAGCGTTCGTAGGTTTTATCATTTTTTTTGATGATTTTTTTGGTGTCTTTTGCCTGCTGAATTTTTATGATATTATCCTTCTCTCCATCAAAAATCTCCGCTTCGATGGTGAAAAAATCACTTTCAAAAAGAATATTGCTAAGGTCTGTATTTCCGAGGAAACTTTTACCCACAGAAAGATAATGCAAAGCGTCTAAGAGATTGGTTTTGCCCACGCCATTATTGCCCACAAAACAATTGATTTGCGGCGAAAAATCAAACACTTGTTTAGGGTGATTTTTGAAATTCTGTATTGAAAGTTTACGAATAATCATACGCCAAAATTACTTCAATAAAACGAAAAATAAAAGAGGTAGCCCTACACAACTTTCCACACCGAGAGAAAAATACCAATCGCTGCGATGTTCCTGAGCATAAAAAATAAACAGAAAAGCAATGACAATGGCAATTTGAAAAGCGAAAAAAGCAACAGAATTGAAAGCAAACAAAACCAACAAATTACTGATTGCAAGCAAACTATACGCTAACAATTTACTTTTAGAAATGCCACAATACCTCGGGAAAGTCAAGATACTATCGTGGCGTATATCCCGAATATCAAACGGAATGATAAGTGCCGAAATATAGCACCAAGTGATGAAAAAAACTTGCCAATGCCAAGTTTCTAGAAGCAACCCAGTATTGATGAGAGCCCAGCAAAAACCAACATAAAAAATCTTCATCAGCGGGATATTTCTCGTATAATGCGTAAGAAATTTGGAATTGTACAAAACACCTAATAGGATAATAACGAAATATGAGAATAAAAAATACGAGGACAACAAATAAGTTATAATTAAAACACTGATAACCAATGATATAACATTAAAAGTTATGATTTTATAAAATAAATTGGAATGATTTTGAAACTTAGTATAGAGATATCCATTAAGATACAGCAAACCTATAACCCCCAGTTTTATATAATTTAATGCGTTAAAATTCAATAGAAAAAACAAAGATAAAGCTGTTGCCATCATCGATACAAAAATTTGGCTTTCAATCAAGATGTATTTTAACGACTTTAACAGCATAAGTAGATTTAAGTGTCAAATTTAAAGATTTCTTATTTATTGCGAATCAAACAATCTACTGGATTTTTCATAGTATCCCCTACAATACAAAAGAAGTCGGGAAAACCCCCGACTTCTTGTAATGAATCTCCATTAGGTGATTCATTTTATTTAAGATATTAATAGATACCGATAAAGTATTGGTCGGCTCCAGATACAGTAGCAGCACCTTTGGTTCCTGTAGGAGAGGTAGAATTAACATCGAAGGTATAAACATACCCTTGTTGCCCTACTGGTGCTAGAACGATATAGAATTTACCATTTCTCACCACAGAGTTTTGCCATTGCGTAAGCCATAATCCGTCTGGTACATCTAGATCTACAACAGTTTTGCTATTCAAATCTATTCTTGCAACTCCCCACGCAGATGAGTATGATGGATTTCCGCTAGGATCTACCCCAATCTGAATCTGAGCCAAGTGTTTTTTCTCATAAGGCATATAAACAATACCATTGCCTGCATAGAAGAATCCATTACTAGAGGTTTTCCCTGGTCTTCCAAGAGCTTCATCTAAGCTGAATTTAAAAGTAGAATCATATTGCCCGTTTACCATCTTCAAAATAGAGGTCTTTCCGCTACGACTATTCACCAATTGATATACTTCTCCTCTCTCATTCACGTGCTGTGTAGGCGTTCTGTATCCGTTGGTAGAACCTGTTGCCAGCGTGGTTTCTACTGCTGAAACGCTACTCAAATTAGCATAATCTACTACCAAAGTCAAAGCCTTATCTGCTTCTACAGAACGATTGGTAGTTGGGTTAAATTTACTCAATGCCGCTCCGTAATACAGTTTCCCGTTGGACAATACTGGGCAATCAATTCTGGTGATGTGGTAACCTTCTGCTGCTAAATTCCCTGGTAGTTGAAACTCATAATCTTTGACATAGCCACTCTTCATTGACATTGTATTGAAATCTAAAATTCCAATAGTCAATTTCATAGTATGATATTTGTAAGTACTTGGGTTACTATCATTTCCATAAACAGGATTACCCACAATGTAGTGCAATGAACCTTCGTTTTCATTCAATTTGTAAAATCTAACTCCTTGGTATCCCAGTGTTACTTTAGCATCAATCGTTTGTAGCTTGGTGTAGCTGCTTCCACCTTTGAACTCCCACTTATCTACGGTACCTTGCTGGTAGGTAAGGCTATACACATACTTACCATCTGCAGACGGGAAAATACGAGAGGTACGCCCTTCGCTAATATGAGACCCTTTACCATCGAAAGAAATGGTCCCTGTGCTTACATCTGATACCCCTTGAAGGTAAGTTCCAGAGATAGACCCCGACCCACTGGCAAAAGCCAACTGAAATTCTTTATTAGCTGTAGGATCTACACCTGAATCTACAACATCTGTCCCTCTATCACAAGAGGTAAGCGCCATTGCCATTGCCCCTAGCACGGCTAATGTTTTTGTTTTAAACGTACTCATAATTTTTACTTTTTTATTGGTTATTTTAATTAAGGTTTTACAAGATGTTATAAGTAATTTTTACATAAAATGCTCTTCCGGGTTTTTGTAATCCGAAGTTATCAAACAACTGCTGATTAAAAATATTTTTAGCATCTACCCCTATGGTTACTTTTCGTTTTGGAAAGGTGAATACAAAACCGACATCATTAGAAAACTGTCTTGGAATAATCTCCAAATTGGTAAGCCCTACATTAGACCAGTTTCTTTTAAATTCATTAATGTAATGCACATTATAGTGAAAAGATGCTTTAGCGTCTTTCATCAAAACATCATTCAGATAATAGGACAAGCCCGCATTAAATTTGAAGGAAGGCTCATTACGAATCTGCTGTCTGTAATATAAATATCGTTCCCCTTTGCTATTGTACTCCGTATTAAAGAGTACATCAAATTTAGATGCCGTTAGCATCAGATTCAGCCGGTTGTTATAAGTATAGCTAATCTCTGCATCAATCCCTTTAGTCAATACATCTTCCAAGTTTTCATAGTAGGTTGTTCCTGTATTTCCTGGCGTTTCCGCTTGACGAATCATTCCTTTGGTATCTCGGTAAAACACAGAAACATTAGCTTTTAGATTATGCTTTCCGAAATCAAGATTGGTGAGATTAACCCCCAGATTGGCATTAAAACTTTCCTCTGGACGCAATCCATTAGCAGGGTTTACCAATGATGCCACATTACCAAAGATTTCATTTTCATCTGGAAAGCGAATGGCTCGTTCCGCAGAGGTCATCAGATAGAGTTTCGAGGTCAAAGCATAAGACAATGTTCCTCCAAAACCATTGTATTTTTCAACTTTGGAGGTACTTCTCACATCATATTGTGGTGAGGGAGTCGCTGTGAGCAAATAAGGCTCATTGGAAGTTACTTTTTGCTGATAATATTTGTAAAACACATTGGTTCTTAACCTTCTGGAGAAAGCTAAATTTTCAAATGTCACTGTCGCAATGTTTTTTTGCAAATCTCTAGTATTCTGCAACATTTGCTGTGCTAAGGGTAAAAACTCATCAGAAATTCCTCTTTCATAATTATTGAAAAGGTAATTGACATACAAAGCATTGTTTTCTGTAATCTGATACCCCAGATTAGCTCTTACAGCTATTGATTTATTGGTATTAATTTCTGCAGTTTTTCTATTTCCTAGTTCTGCTCCACTAGAATATCTTACGGGCGTTCCATCTGGATAGAGAATTGGTCCTCTCCAATCATACATAATACCAACAGAATCAATGGCTTGATTTTTTTGATGGGAATAATTGGCATCTAATTTTAAAGATAACCCTCTGGTAAACAAATGATTTTTGCGATAACTCAAAGTTGCCATATTGGCATTTCTTCGGCTGTGTCTATCTCCAAATACCCTCTGCATTGTTACCCCGTGCTGTATTTCTTTATAGTCATCTGAAAACACTCCACCTATCGCAAATCTATCTGCCCATTTCACTCCGGTGTAGCCCACTTCTATCTTACTACCATAAGAGCGAAACGCATCATTGAAACGCTTTTCCTTGTGCCCGCGGGTAAGCTTTCCCAAATAATCTATATGGGTAATCTGATCGCCCCAAACCTCATAGCTATTATCACTATAATTATAAAATCCTGAAATATCCACAAAAAGCCCCTTATCCGTTCTATGAGAGGCATTCACATTGACCTGATGGGTATTGAACGAACCAAAAGAATATGATGTATTAACGAGGTCTTTATTTTGCTTTTTCAGAATAATATTGATAGCACCTCCCAAAGAATCCTCTGAAAGATGCCCTGGCACTACGCCTTTATAAACTTCTATACGCTCTATCAACGCAGGTGGAATACTTCTCAGAGAAAAAGAACGCCCAAAGTTACTTGCAGGTACACCATCTATAAACACTCTTACCGCATTCCCCGTCATCCCATTGAGGTTAAAATTAATCCGAGAGCCTAGACCACCATCTTGCCTTATTCTCAACCCAGCAGTTCTGTCCAAAATCTCGTTAGTCTGCAAATTTCTAAGTGCCAGTTCCTTAGTTTCCACCACATTCACGGCATAGCCTTCCCGCTCTATTTCAGCCTTTATCGCCTGAGCTTTACTCAGGGTTACACCTTCTATATCCTTTGTTTTTAGATTCTCTTTCGTGTCTTGGGCATAAGACATCGCAGAAAGTAAACCTATCAAACAAATATATCGCTTCATTCTCTTATTTTTGATGGGGGCAAATTTAACTTTTATTTAGAACAATTACAAATAAAAGTTAAATTTATTTATTCTAAATAATATGAAATATATCAATTTTAGCCCCAACTATGCTGTAAGCTATAAGTTTTAAGCTGTAGGTAATAAACAATGTACCTCCCGCTTGGAATAGTGCTGATTCTAGCAAGATTTTTTTTATTTGGCTAAAGCCTCTTAGGAAAACCATCTCAAAAGCCGGGTTAAAACCCGCCCTCTATTGAAACTGATCTTTTATCAGTAAGGACGAAATAAAAGATGCATCTTATTTAAGATTTTGTTACAATAAAAATGAATTTCTACTGCGTAATCTGGGTTTACAATGGATTTGCCTCAGCCACAAGATAACAAAAAAAACGGCGTACCGTTTTGATACACCGCTTTATAAATTCAATTAATTATGATTACATATGAATAGCGATTTTAGCTGTAGCATCTAAAGCCGCCTCTTTTATAGCTTCTGCAAAGGTTGGATGGGCGTGAGACATTCTAGCAATATCCTCCGCACTGGCACGGAATTCCATCGCTGTAACGGCTGCTGCAATCATATCTGCTGCTCTTGCTCCAATCATATGAACGCCCAATACTTCATCGGTTTTTTCATCGGCAATAATCTTGATAAAACCATCGGTATCGCCCGAAGCACGGCTTCTTCCCAAAGCTCTCATTGGGAAGTTTCCTACCTTAATGGCTACCCCTTCCGCTTTCAGTTGCTCTTCTGTTTTCCCTACTCCAGCAACTTCCGGCCAAGTGTAAACCACTCCTGGAATCAAATTGTAATTGATATGAGGCTTCTGCCCTGCCAACTGCTCTGCTACCAAAACACCTTCCTCTGATGCCTTGTGAGCCAACATTGCCCCTTGCACCACATCTCCAATAGCGTAGATATTAGAAACATTGGTTTGCAAATGCTCATTAACCTTCACTCTACCGCGTTCATCTAGCTCTACCCCAGCTTTTTCTAGACCTAAACCATCGGTATAAGGTCTTCTACCCACTGATACCAAAACATAATCTCCTTCAAAGCTTACCTCTTCACCTTTTTTATTTTTAGCAGAAACTACCACATTTTCCCCTTCATTCTTCACACCTGAAACGGCAGTAGAAAGCTCAAATTTCATCCCTTGTTTCTTCAATACTTTTTGAAGCTCCTTAGACAATGCTCCATCCATCCCTGGGATTATCTTATCCATATACTCTACCACAGTTACCTTAGAACCGAGTCTTAAATAAACCGAACCGAGCTCTAAACCGATAACCCCTCCGCCGATAACAATAAGGTGCTTAGGGATTTCCTTTAAGTTTAACGCCTCTGTAGAGGTGATGATTCTTTTCTTATCGATTTCAATAAATGGTAAAGTTGATGGCTTAGATCCCGTTGCAATGATGGTATATTTAGATTCAATAACTTCCGAAGAACCATCGTCCTTGGTTACTTTCACTTGAGTAGCACTTTCAAAGCTTCCTACCCCTTGGAAAACGGTGATTTTGTTTTTATCCATCAAAAACTGGATACCTTTGGTAGTCTGCTCTACTACTTCATTTTTTCGCTCCACCATTCTTGCAATATCTGCAACCGGTGCTTCTACTTTGATTCCGTGATTTTCAAAATTGTGAACCGCATTATGATAATGCTCTGAACTATCCAAAAGTGCCTTGGATGGGATACATCCCACATTGAGACAAGTACCGCCCATTGTAGGGTACTTCTCTATAATAGCCGTCTTAAAACCCAATTGTGCAGCTCTAATAGCCGCTACATAGCCCCCAGGACCAGAACCGATAACGGTAACATCAAATTGACTCATTTTTATTTTTTATTTTAATTTTTAAAATTATGATATGATTAAAAGTTGATTTTCAAAATTGAATCCCACAAAAGTATGAATTTTCACAAGGTTTCCCAAAAACTTATCTTCAAGACCTATAGAAAATAAAAACTACTTATGTACCAATTAATTAGCAACATCGCTAATGAATTTTATGCGAAGCATTCTCAGTTCTTCATCACTCAAATCATCTCCAAACTCTGCCGTAATGACCTTCATACTATCGCTTTCACTTTCTTTCATAAAATCCATAAACTCTTCTACAATATCTTCATCTATATTAGCATCTATGTAATAATCTATATTCAGCTTAGTCCCTTGATATACAATACTTTCCATCTCTTTCAGCAGTTCATCCATCGTAAGGTTTTTCGCCTTTGCAATATCTTCTAAATCTATCTTTTTATCTGTATTCTGAATGATAAATACCTTATGACTAGACTTATTAGCCACTTGCTTCAGCACCATATCTTGGGTTCGTTCTATATCATTTTCCTCCACATATTTCGCAATATATTCCGCAAATTCTTTTCCATATTTTTTAGCTTTTCCCTCGCCTACACCATAGATTTTAGCAATCTCTTCTACCGTGATGGGATATTGCGTGGTCATATCCTCCAAACTCGGGTCCATAAACACCGTATAAGGTGGGATACCGTGTTTTTTAGCCACTTTTTTTCGCAACTCTTTCAGTTGGTTAAATAGGTTTTCGTCTAGCCCACTGCTTGCTTGTATCTCTACTTTATCTGATGTGGATTTGATTTGTTCTAAATCAAAATGGCGGTCTTCTGCTATCATAAAGGCGTTTTTAATCTCGCCATCTAGCATTTTTTGTCCTTTTTCAGAAATCTTTAAAACACCATAGGTTTCAATATCTTTTTGCAAGAAATTTTGCACCGTTGCTTGTCGGATAATGGTTTTCCAATAATTATCTGTTTCGTGTTTACCGATTCCAAATAATTTATGCGTGTCTAGACGATACGATTTGGTAACAGAACTTTCTTTCCCCATCAAGACATTGATTAAATCTTTGGTTCGGAATTTTTGGTCCAATTTCTTCACCATCTCCAACACCTGCATCAGATCTTTGGTAGCATCTTTTAAAACTGGCGGATTGGTAGAATTATCACACATTTTAGCCCCTGCACCATTCACAGGGTCAAACTGTTCACCGAAATAATAAAGAATATATTGTCTTCTGCTCATAGAAGTTTCGGCATAGCCCACCACTTCGTTCAGCAATTGAAGCCCTATTTCTCTTTCGGAAACAGGTTTCTGTGCCAAGAATTTTTCCAGTTTTTCAATATCCTTAGGGTCATAAAACGCCAAGCAATGGCCTTCACCTCCATCTCTACCAGCTCTACCCGTCTCCTGATAGTAGCTTTCCAAAGATTTTGGAATATCATAATGGATTACAAAACGAACATCTGGCTTATCAATCCCCATCCCAAAGGCTATGGTTGCCACCACTACATCACATTCTTCCATCAAAAACTTATCCTGATTGGCTACTCTTGTTTTTTGGTCTAATCCCGCGTGATATGGTAAAGCATTGATGCCATTCACCTGAAGGAGCTGTGCAAACTCTTCCACTTTTCTTCTGCTAAGACAATACACAATCCCAGATTTCCCTTTATTTTTATGAATAAACTTCACGATTTCTTTATCCACATTCACTTTAGGGCGAACTTCGTAATAGAGATTTGGGCGATTGAAGCTTTCCTTAAATACCGTAGCACTGCTCATTCCCAAAGTTTTTTGGATATCATCTTGCACCTTTGGCGTTGCTGTTGCCGTAAGAGCTATTACAGGCACCTTTGCTATTTTATCTATGATGAGTTTCAAGTTTCTATACTCTGGGCGGAAATCATGTCCCCATTCTGAAATACAGTGGGCTTCATCTATGGCAACAAAAGAGATTTTCACCTCTCGTAAAAATTCTAGGTATTCCTCTTTTATTAGGGATTCTGGAGCTACATATAGTAACTTGGTCTTTCCACTTTTAATATCACTAAATACCTGATTGGTCTGCGTTTTATTAAGGGAAGAATTGAGAACGTGGGCAACACCTTCATCAGAAGAAAGCCCATTCACGGCATCTACCTGATTTTTCATCAGAGCGATGAGAGGAGAAACCACTATGGCAGTCCCCTCTAGCATTAAAGCCGGAAGCTGATAACAGAGCGACTTACCGCCCCCTGTTGGCATCAGTACAAAAACATCTTTCCCACTCAGCAGCGTTTTAATGATTTGCTCCTGCTGCCCTTTGAATGTTGAAAACCCGAAGTATTTCTTTAACTCCTTCGATAAATCGGTGTTTTTAGTATCCATTTGTTCTTTCTTATAAATTTTGTTTGCTAAATTTGCACGGTAGTCAAAGTTAGTAAATTATATTGTATTTATTAATGATTTTTATCATAATTTTGTTTTAAATCTAAATTGGTTTTGAAAAATACAGACATCATCACCTTAGCCCAAGAGGCTATAGAGACGGAAATAACAGAACTCCAGCTCCTGAAAAACCGTATAGACCATCGTTTTGTGGAAGCCATCAACCTTATTAATAACGCCACAGGAAAGCTTATTGTAGTGGGCATTGGAAAATCTGCCCATATTGGAAATAAGATTGTAGCCACTCTAAACTCTACTGGAACACCCGCCCAGTTTCTTCACGCTGCAGAAGCCATTCACGGGGATTTAGGCGTGATTCAAAAACAAGATGTGGTGCTTTGCATTTCCAACTCTGGAAATTCTCCAGAAATTGTTACCCTCGTTCCTTTTTTGAAAGACTATGCGGCTGCTCTTATAGGTATGACGGGTAATCTTAAAAGCAAATTGGCAGAGTTCTCTGATGTGGTTCTTAATACCTATGTAGAAAAAGAAGCCTGCCCCAATCAACTGGCACCCACCAGCTCTACTACCGTGCAAATGGCTCTGGGAGATGCTTTAGCGGTTTGTCTTATGGAGCTTAATGGCTTTAAGGATAGAGATTTTGCTAAATTCCACCCTGGGGGAAGCTTGGGAAAAAATTTAACTGCAAAAGTGGAACAGTTTCTATCCTCTAAAAAACCTGAAGTTAACGGCAATACGCCACTGAAAGAGGTAATCATCTCCGTAAGCGGCTCCTCGCACGGTGTAACGGTGGTAACTGATGGTGATGAAATTTTAGGCGTAATTACCGATGGCGACCTTAGAAGAATGCTAATGAAAACTGAGGATATTTTCGGTTTTACAGCCAAAGATATTATGAGTAAAAATCCTAAAACCATAGAGAAGAATCAGTTGGCAAAAGATGCGATGTTTCTCTTGAAGGAGAATAATATTGGGCAACTCATCGTAACCCATCAAGGGAAATACTACGGCATTATAGACTTGCATCGTCTCTTGGATGAAGGGATTAATTAGGTTTTAGATTTGAATTAAGCTGCTTAGTGAAGATTTACAACCCTTGCTTTTAGGCTAAATATATGTATTTTTGTGCGAATTTTAAAGTAGAATATAGTGAACGAAGATAAGGAGATGTCCCTTTTAGGGCATATTGGCGAACTTAGAGGACATTTGATACGCTGCATTATTGCGATTATCATCTGTGGTTTCGTAGTAGGCTTCAATATCGAATGGATTATGGATCGTATTTTCTTTGGTCCTGTGAGAAGTGATTTCCCTACCTTCCAGCTCATCAATCAACTTTCGGAGCAATTCTTCGGTGCCCAAGCCATTGATATTCCTAAGGATTTCCCTGTAAGAACACAAAAACTAATGCAGCAGTTCAATGTAATGATGTCTGTTTCTGTGGTGGGCGGTATGGTCTTGGCGTTTCCTTATATTGTATGGGAACTATGGCGGTTTATTTCCCCTGCTCTGCATCCAAAAGAAAAGAAAAACTCTATCTTCCTTATCAATTCTGTATGGATAATGTTTATGCTGGGAGTGCTTAGCGGTTATTTTTTAATTCTTCCATTTGCCATCAATTTCGGGGTGATGTTCAAGATTTCAGATGTTATAGAACCGCTGTATGACCTCTCAGATTATACCGCACTTTTCTTCCAGATTGTAGTAGGTATGGGAGTAGTGTTTCTATTTCCCATCATTATTTATTTTCTCACCAGCATTGGCATTCTTACCCCTGCTTTCCTTAGAACCTATCGCCGCCACGCCATTGTACTCATAATGGTCATAGCTGCTGTGATTACTCCTGCCGATGTTCTCAGTATGATGATGGCAGCCATCCCATTATTAGCCCTCTACGAGCTGAGTGTTGCCCTAAGTAGCCGTACCTACAATAGACTTTTGAAAGAAGAAACGGCACTGGCAGAACAAAACCATCGCTAAAAAAGAAATCATTACCAAACGGATACCCCCTACAACAAGTCTTAACACCTTGCTATTGTATAGCAAACTCACAAAGTAACTTTTAGAGAGTGTAAATAAAAAAGGGAAGCCGAAACTTCCCTTGGGATTAAATGAATATTTTTCTCATTTTTTGGGGTTGCTAAATCAAAGATAATCCTTTTGTACTTTACACACCTTTGGGAAAGTATCTGTGAGTTGTAGGGATACAGCAGAAATCACAAAAAAAATTGGATTTCTCTAACTGTGAGCCAACTTCATTTTATTAATTTTTTTTGAATCCTTATTTTTTCAGTTCTCTTTTATTGACTAAACGTTATAGTGTTCAATATTCCTAATTGATAACGAGGTATTTCTATGGTTTAGCAACGGGATTATTAATAATGATTATTATCCCCTTTTCTATATTTTTCGAAGAACTGTAAGTAGCTCCACATACAATACTTTTCATTGTATAGTTTCCTTTGTTGAGGACAATAGAGTTTTCGCCTTTTGCTGGTACAGCAAGATTGTAGAACTCTTTGTTTACCCCTTGTATTCTGAAAATCATATTGCAATCAGAATTGTTTTGCACAAGCAAAATAGCCTCCTTGTTGTTGATGTCTTGGTCAAAAAGCGTATTGAGAAGTTTTACCGTTTTTTCGGTATGAGCATTAGAACTTTCTGCCATTAGTTTTTTAAACTCTTCGGCTTCATCGGAGTGAGGATGCTTCATTACAGAATTTGGAATTTCCGTGATGATTGGGCGAGCCTCCATAGGCTTGGCATTTTTAGCTCCTTCTGTCCATTTTTTATTTTTGAGTGCAACTAATTTTGGTTTTAAAATAGACCTTCTAGGGTCTTCAGGGTGAGCTTCTTTTAGAAAGGTTTCAATTCTTTCAATATCAGTTGTAGTGAGAATATCGTTATATTTCTCTCTCTTCTTTTTTTGAGCTTGGAGCAATGATATTGAACAAAGCATTAATAAAATAAATAATAGTTTTCTTAAATTCATCTGTTATCTTTCTTAGATTCAACTTATAAAAGTAACTTTCCGTTGTTATTAATCGTTTGCAAATATACTTGTTTAGAACTTAAAAAAAAATCTTTTACGAGTATAATATCCCCCAAAAATAGGTCAAACGCACGAAATTTATAAAACATTAATAACTAGCAATTTATATTTTAGTCATTCTCTATAGAGTCAATCAAAGTTAAATTATAATATACTGATATTCAATATGCGTACTGGGCAAATGTCTTTAAAATATAATTTCGTGCGTTTAGCCTAAAACATCAAGGAATTAACTATCAAAAAACAAAAGATTTAATTCAATTTGAACCCAATTATCAACTCAAATCCGCTTAACTGTGGTCTAAATTTGGGAGACATCATAGGAAAATGATGAAATATCCTTCGCAAAATAGCAAGGCAATGCTAACTTTATTTCTAACTATATATTTTCAAATCTTTTATAAAGCCTCAAGTGTTTCTCTCGATTTAAAAGGTAAATAATTGTAGCTAAAGGTCCAAAAGAAAACATTCCTACCAGCCACATTAGTTTATTATGAAGTTGATTCCTTATTATATCAATTAAAACAATTATCTGTGGAATTATTTGGAACAAAAGTGCAATTCCTAGCAACAGTTCAGAATAATTTTTGCCAATAATTTTCAAGTAAGTTGAAATTATCACAAAAAAGAATCCAACAGATGCAATAGTTAGTAATATTTTCTTATTAATTGGTAATTTGTATTCTCTCATATTATTTTTTTGACATTTTTTTGATATTACAGATAACAGAAAAAGTATTTCTGTAGCCGAGACAAAACACAACCGAAAGTTCTACTAATCCCAACCTAAACAAAAAACTTTTTCCGCTTCTAAATTACAAAAAAGATACAATATAAAAAGCAGTTTGCGATTTAATGAGTCAAATCTTTCTACTTTGTTTCAGTCCGCATTTTGCCAATACACTGTTATCTATAGTGTTTGTTTTAGTAAATTTAATTAAACGATTTACTGACATATATGTTAAAACTAAAAATCCTAATATCAAATAATAAGATTCTTTTGGAGAATATTTGATAATTCTAGTCAAGAAATTAGCGTTTTTGAAATCATATTCACTCATATTAATATAATCCCGGATTACACCACCACAAACTACAAAATCACCATCATTACTATAATCAATTTTGCTATGTACAACATAAAATGCGTTTGTATTTTCAGTATCTAAACCCCAAAAATCTTGTTTAGTTTTTAGCATTAAATTTATTAATCTAACTATATCATTATAATTATTAGAATCAGTCAATTGAAATTTAATTCCAGTCTTATCTATATTTTGTTTTTGTAGCTGCAAGACTTTATTTACATAATTATTTTCAATTTCTTCACTAAAATTACTGGGTAAATTTATTGTCTCATACTTGTAACCTTCTATCGGAATAATCGCATAATTTGATACCTTTTCGCCCTCTTTTACTTTATAAGGTAGTCCTATATCTAAAACTCTTAAGTTTAATTCGTTCAAAGTTGGTTGTGCTGAAAACAAAAAAATAATTGGAATGAAAACTAAACTTATCATTCCTCCGAAATAATATATTTTTTTATGTTTTCTCATTGTACACAATTTTTGGAAACATTATAGGTAATTGGAAAGGTATTTCTGTAAACGGGAAAAGTATTCGCTTTTTCAGATTACTAGATTACAAAAAAGTAATTATGAAAAGTAAGTTGCAACTAAATGTATCGAGTTTTTCTAACTGCGACTGAACCCTGCATCTTGCAAAACCTATGTTATATGTGTTATATGCAGTTTTTTTATGCAGTCTCAATTATTTTGTTTGTTAAATCTCTAAAAGTTTTTATTTCACCTGTTTCAAACGCATATCTGCTGTAGTCTAAAACGTTGAATACTTCCCAAAACTTAAGTTTTCTTGTCGGTTTATAATCAAATTCCTCAAAAATTCTTTTTCCTTTTGATATTATTCCAATCTGTTCAAGCATTTCAGAATAATATTTGTCAAGATAAGGAGCAATTAATGTTGAAGGCTGAATTTTAGAAACATCAACATCTCTTCTCATTAAATATTTTTTCAAAGTCAAAAATACTGAAGCACTTAAACAATTATTTCCAAAAATTTTCCTCGGTTTTATGTCGTCATATTGGCAATTTTCAGCAATTAACTCACAAACTTCTCTTAAAGTTCTTTTCCTTGAAGGTGTTAAGGTTTCTTTCCACTGATTTTCAGAAACAGAAATTCCGAAGCATTTATTCAAAAATTCTGAAAGAGGTTTCCACGGAAGTAAATCTCCTGCATTTCTCCAATCATTAACAGTAGAATCAAAATTTAATTTGGCTTCTGGATTCGCTTCAATGTCCAAAATGCTAGAAATTCTATGCTGTTCAACCAAAATATTTAGAATATCTTCTGGTGTAAATTGTTGCGTTATCAATTCCATAATTTTTCTGCGGTTTTTGGGTAACATTGTAGATAACGGAATAGATATTTCTATAGGCGGGCAAAATATAACCAAAAGTTCAACTAATCCCCACCTAAACAAAAAACTTTTTCCGCTTCTAAATTACAAAAAAAAATGAAGTAAAAAGTTTTTTTTACGAACATTGGCAGATTCAACCATCACGCCCCTAATGCAATAGAATATCTAACAAATCGTGATACACCTTTACAAAACATCGGCACTTGCTAATGCAAGTGCCGACGCAGTATCTAATCAAAACTATTTTAAAAACTAAAACTCAATCTTGCGAAGACATAGCGTCCGTTTTGCCCAAATTGGGAAGTAGAACGGCTGTACACAAATTGGTCATTGTTAGAATTAATAGGAAGATTTTTCGTTGGATAGACATCAAAAACATTGTTCACCCCAAGGGTCAATCCCACATTTTTATTAAACTGATAGTTGGCAGAAAGGTCTGTAATCACTTTGGCATCTATCTGCTGATGCTCATTCCAACCTGTAACGCCATCGCCATTAGCATCTACCACATCTGGCGAGGTAACCTTCCCGAAGTAAGTATTCCTCAAATAAAAACCAATGCCCTTCCAATTCAAATTATGAGAAAGACTGGCTTTAGCTCTTGGTACAGCCTCTTCCAAAAACACCCTCGCCCTTTCGGAGAAATACACCGATTGTAACGCCTCATCATTCAGCAAACCTGCCGTCTTCACAGCCCCTACCTTTTGCGTTTTATTTAGATTGAAAGCCAAATTATTCTCCAACCTTACCGAGCCTAATCTCGCCTTATGAGAAGCCACAAAGTCTATCCCACGCGTTTCGGTGTCTATAGAGTTAACGAAAAACTGTGCGGCATTTACCCCCGCTGCATCAAATGCTGCCTGAGCCTCTGCTGAGGCACTAGCATAGCGAAACTGGTCTGTAAGTACAATACGGTCATCTATTCTAATAAAATACGCATCTGCAGTAAAGGTTAAATTAGCCGAAGGAATACGGTAAGATAGTCCCGCACTTACAGATTTAGAGGTTTCCTGCTTTAGCTGTGGCACCTTTAATAGGTTTCTTACGATATTAGAATCGTTGCTGAAGGTTCCTACCTCTTGTAGCACACCATTGGTGAATAGTGTAGAGGTGGTATTGTAATAAATCTGCTGGATAGATGGTGCTCTAAATCCCGTAGAACCTGCCACTCTAAGGTTTAAATTCTTGTCCAACTTAATCCTTGAAGCCAATTTATAATTGAATGTAGAACCAAAATCGGAGTAGTTTTCATAGCGTACCGCTGCATCGGCAAGGAGCCAATCGGTGAAATTAACCTCCACATCGGCATACGCTGCAACTGACTGGCGGTTTTTATCTACCGCATTCTCAGCTCGGAATCCACTGAATACCTGAGCCCCTCCTGGCAAAGCGTTACCAAAGAAATCCGTAGGCAGTTCCGAAGCAAGTGTTGCTACCGTACGCGGCAACCCATTAACATCGTACTGAAGATAAGACGCTGCCTCACCCGCACGGATGGCAAAGTTCTCATAGCGATGCTCTGCTCCGAATGCCACATTAGCCCCTTTCAGCCAATCGAAAGGTTTTGAAAAATCAAGGTTGAGGGTATTCTGTCTAAATCTAAGTCCACCTGCATCAAATTCCGTGGGCGATGCAAAACGCAGCGAAGTATTGGAAGTATTGGTAATATCATAATCAAAGGTGTTTTGCCCAAAAGTGTTGCTCAAATCCACATTCCAGCCCTTCCAGTTTCCTTTAATCCCTGCAGCTAAGGAAACATCCTCTATCGTAGTAGAGATTTGTGGCATAAATCCGTTGATATAATACCCTGTAAAGGTTCTGGCTTGGTTAGGCCTTCTATAGAAACCACCTGCGTCCCCTTGCCTTAGGCTATATCCTCCAAAGGAATAAACTTTCCAATTATCGTTTAGCGGAACTTCTACATTAGCAAAGAGCTGATGATTAGACAGTTTAGACTGCCCTACTT
Source organism: Bergeyella porcorum (assembly GCF_042427575.1). NCBI lineage: Bacteria > Pseudomonadati > Bacteroidota > Flavobacteriia > Flavobacteriales > Weeksellaceae > Bergeyella > Bergeyella porcorum. The sequence goes on along the minus strand of NZ_JBHMFD010000001.1, from coordinate 22,859 downwards.
GCATATTAAAATCCTTTCTTGTCAGTCCTCTGGCAGCCAGCTCTTGGTCGGTAACATCAGTTTTCAGTAGCGTTTGTAGAGAAGTGATGCTATTAGCTCCCAAAATCTGGTTCAAATAATCGGAGGAGAAATAACCTACGCTCCCCGCATACTGCTGGATGGCTCCTATCAAAGCATCCGACTGGGAAGTAGTAAGACTGTTGATATTACTGAAATACTGTGATAGATTGACACCGCTATCTAACGCTCTTTTCTCAATAGCATTGTAAGCATTGAAGAGCGTCCCCGATTCCGTACCGGCACGGGAAGTTCTATCCCGAAACTGAGATGTCCAAGTAATATTAAAAAATCCACCACGATTTCCTATCTTATTACCGTAGTTTAAATCCACCTGAATGTTCTCCCCATCAAAGTCTCCCTGATGGTCGTTTGCTGCAGGGGTAAGATGCCCTCCATAGGTAAGTTGCCCTGTAAGTTTGCCTGTATCTCGTTTTAGACCGAGATTGATAACCCCTGCAATAGCGTCAGAACCATACTGAGCTGCGGCTCCATCTCTAAGCACTTCAATATTATTGATGGCAAAGGAAGGAATAGCATTGAGGTCGGTTCCTACACTTCCACGCCCCGTAGTTCCGTTGACATTAACAAGGGAAGAAGTATGCCTTCTCTTACCATTCACCAACACCAGCACTTGGTCTGGGCCTAAGGCTCTGAGCTGTGCGGGGTCTAGGTGGTCTGTACCATCAGCATTGGTCTGTACCGTAGAAGTAAACGATGGTGCCACAGCATTAAGAATCTGTGCCACATTGGTCTGTGGCAATACTACCGATTGCTCCTTGATATTGAATACATCAATAGGCACGGGGCTTTCGGTATTGGTACGGGGCTTTCCCCGAGTTCCGAGGATAACGACTTCCTCTACATTTTTCACTTTTATAGAATCCTTATCAGTCTTCTGAGCTTGGAGCGTAGCCGCTGCACCAATGAAGAACAGAACGGCTAACTTTACATTCTTTTTATCCATATTATCTATAATTTTTTTTCGCATTAGACCTATCTCCACTTATATAGAAAAGAAAAAACCTTCCCGATAAGCCGGAAAGGTCAAATGAGAAATTTTAATTCTTATTATCTACTTTTACCTACTTATCTCTCTCACGGTGTGAGTTGAATTTGGCACCTTATCCTCTCAGACAGGTTGCCAAGGCTTCAGCGGGTCAAGTCCCTCCACCTTTCTTAATAAGCTATTCGATATAAAACAGGGTGCAAAGTTACGGAAGTAAATGAACTACGCAAGAAAAAATTTTATTTTTTCCTAAAAAAAAACAGGTTCAGACTACTAATAGCCTGAACCTCAATCCCTATAAAAATACAATGGGATTACTTTTCCCTCTCGTATTTCATACCTGCCAAGACCTTTTTGAAATCGGCACTTGGGGTAAACAACACCTTCACTCCTTTGATTTTATCTACTGTAAAATCTTTCTCCTTCTCTACGCCATCGCTAGAGAAAGAAATGCGAAAGGTACCGAAATCACCAAGCTGCACGCTATTCCCCTTGATAAGCTCTTGCGGCAATAGCTCTACAAGATTCTGTATCACATTGCTTACATCACCTGCCGTAAGGGATGAGCGACCAGAAATCTGAGTGGCTAAATTTTTCTGCGTGGTAGTACCTGCTTTTACTGGATTGGCATACCACTTCTTCTCTGCTTCGGGATTACCAGGGTTTCCCTTCTGTACTAATCTATATTTCATAGTAAAGAAAATTTAATTCCCTCCAAAAGTAACAAAACTTTCCATACAAACCAAATTTATTTCTATATTTTTACAAATTTTCATAGATAATAGCAAAATATTTATTCATTAAGAAAACACAGATTAACCAATCGAGGTAAAATATTAGCTCAATGGAAATAAAACAAAAACTCTATCGGGATATATTTTTATTTCTATCAGTATGGAAATTTTTCTCCATCGGTCTGGAAATTTTTCTCCGTCGGTCTGGAAGTTTTTTTCCGTCGGTGTGGAAATTTTTCTCCGTCGGTCTAGAAGTTTTTTTCCATCGGTCTTGGATTTTTTTTCCATCGGTCTTGAAATTTTTCTCCGTAGGTCTTAAATTTTTTTTCCGTCGGTGCGGAAATTTTTCTCCGTCGGTCTGGAATTTTTTCTCCGTCGGTCTAGAAATTTTATGATAGCACTATTCAAAAAAATCCCTGTAATTACAGAGATTTTCTTTTCTAACTTTCAAAATGATTTGGATTACCTATGAAAGTAATTTTTTGTTTAGACAAAGGTACTTTTATACCGAATCCTCATTATCCGTTCAGTAGTATGGCTGCTTCTTTTGCTGCATAGGTGAAAATCATATCTGCCCCTGCCCTCTTAATGCAGGTAAGGCTTTCTATAATGGCTTTATCGTTATCCAGCCAGCCGTTTTGTGCGGCAGCTTTCAGCATTGCATACTCTCCGCTCACATTGTACACCGCAATAGGAAGGTCTATGCTTGCCCTTACCTTTGCCACGATGTCCAGATACGGCATACCGGGCTTTATCATTATAATATCAGCCCCTTCAGCTACATCTTTCAGCACTTCATCTATTGCCTCCCTCGAGTTATGAAAGTCCATCTGATAGGTCTTCTTATCCTTTGGTATCTCCGTATCTTCCTTCGGTGCACTATCCAAAGCACTACGGAAAGGTCCATAGAAAGAGCTGGCATATTTGGCTGCGTAGGAAAGAATCCCCACATCGGTATGCCCACTCTCTTCCAATCCTGTTCTAATGGCGGCTACCCTACCATCCATCATATCGCTGGGTGCTACGATATCTGCCCCTGCCTCGGCGTGGGATACCGCCATTTTCACTAGGGCATCGTTGGTGGCATCGTTATCCACTTTTCCTTTGGTAATGATACCATCGTGCCCATAGATAGAGTAAGGGTCTAGGGCGACATCTGGCATTACAACCATCTCTGGGACGGCGTCTTTAATGGCTCTGATGGCATTCTGCATCAATCCATTAGGATTCCACGCTTCTTTCCCTGTATTATCTTTCAGGTGTTCCGAAACCTTCATATAGATATTAACGGATTTGATGCCCAAGGCAAAGAGCTCCTTGCATTCTTTCACGGCTAAGTCTAATGTGCGTCTATAAATACCTGGCATAGAGGGAATAGGCTCCTGCTGATTTTCGCCTTCCATTATAAACATTGGCATTACAAAGTCGTTGGTTGTCAGTACTGTTTCCTGCACCAACCCGCGAATAGAAGCGTTGGTTCTCAGCCTCCTATTTCTAGAATATATTATCATTTTATTGAGTATTATTTAGAGTTAATATTAATTGGTATTATATTTGGTACAAATTTAGTGATAAAAAAGTATTGCGCTTTACTTTAATTTATCATATATTTGTTGAATCTCAGTATAGAAATATATTTTGGCTTATGAAAAAACTTTTATTCTTTATATTCTTTGTCGGACTTTTCTTTTCTGGAGCTACTCTTCAAGCCCAGTCGCTGAGAGAGCCGATGGCAATGTCCCAGAAGTCTGATGATGGCGTTTTGGTGGCTTATCCTAATCCTGCTAAAGATTTTATCATTGTAAAAGCAAAAGATGCTTCCCTAAAGGTGAAATCGGTTACTTTTTATTCCATTTTGGGAGTGGAAGTTGCTACCTATACTGTAAATATGAACTCTGGAGAAATCCGATTGGATAAACTAAAATCTGGAAAATATCTGATGCGATATATCCTTAGCGATAACACGCAAAAAGTAACCCAGATTATCAAACAATAAGTAAAATCCCGAAATGTGTTCGGGATTTTTTATTTATCAAAATTCTCATCGTGGAAATAACGCCAGACTATACCGCCTTTGGATTTACCCAAAACCTCTTCTAAGGTTTCCTGTGAAGCTTCCTTGATCCGCTTTACAGATTTAAACTTGGATAGCAATAGCTCCACAGACTTCTCCCCCACGCCTGGGATGTCTTCCAACTCGGTAGTGATGGTAGCGTTTTTCCTTCTGGTGCGGTGGTGCTTTACCCCAAAGCGGTGAGCTTCATCTCTTACCCTTTGGAGTACCTTCAGCGTTTCCGATTTTTTATCCAAATAAAGCGGAATAGAATCCTCTGGAAAGAATATCTCTTCCAAACGCTTTGCTATTCCAATGATGGTAATTTTACCATAAAGCTCCAAGAGTTTCAAACTTTTCACCGCAGAAGACAGTTGCCCTTTCCCGCCATCTATCAAAATAAGCTGTGGCAGCGGTTCATTTTCTTCCAAAAGGCGTTTGTATCGGCGGTAAATCACTTCCTCCATCGTTGCAAAATCATTGGGCCCCTCCACCGTTTTGGGATGGAAAATTCTATAATCTGCCTTAGAAGGTTTCCCGTCTTTGAAAACCACACAAGCAGAAACAGGATTAGTCCCTTGGATATTAGAATTATCAAACCCCTCGATATAGCGAGGCTCCACGGGCATTCTCAGCAGCTTTTGCATTTCTGCCATCACTCTATTGGTGTGCCGCTCTGGGTCTATAATTTGGGTTTGCTTAATTTTTTCCAAGCGGTATTCCTTTGCATTTTTTTCCGAAAGTTCTACAATGCGTTTTTTATCCCCTACTTTCGGAACAATTAATTTCACATTAGGAATTTCAAAATTGAGATGGAAAGGCAAAAGTATCTCTTTGGACTCTGAACGAAACTTTTTACGAATTTCTATCAAAACCTCTTCTAAAATCTCCTCATCTGTTTCTTCCAGCATTTTTTTGATTTCGGTAGTATAACTCTGGATGATGTTTCCATTCTGTATTTTGAAATAATTGACATACGCTGCCGTCTCATCGCTTGTCATACCAAACACATCCACATCATCTATACTGGGATTCACCACCGTATGCTTTGCCTGATAGTCTTCCAATAGCTCCAAGCGTTCTTTTACCATCTGTGCCTTTTCAAACGCCAGCTGATTGGCATACTGCATCATTTCATCCATCAAAAACTGCTTTGCCTTACGGAAATCGCCTTTGATAACCCCGCGTATAGCCTCTATTTTTTTATCGTACTCTTCCTCTGTTTCCAGCTGTTCGCAAGCCCCTTTACAGTTCTTGATATGGTATTCTAAGCAAACCTTGTATTTCCCTTCTTCTATTTTTTCTGGTGATAAATTTAAACTACAACTTCTGATTTTATAAATCTGCTTGATGGTTTCTAACAACACCTTGGCAGGACGCACCTTGGCATAAGGCCCAAAATATTCCGAGCCATCTTTTATCTTATTCCGAGTGAGAAAAATCCTTGGAAAATGTTCATTTTTGATGCAAATCCACGGGTAAGATTTGTCATCTTTCATCATAATATTATAGAACGGCTGATGCTCTTTTATCAGATTGTTTTCTAATAGCAAAGCATCATACTCACTAGGGACAATGGTGGTTTCTAAACGATAAATCTTCCCCACCATAATCTTGGTACGATAGCCCGAAAGGGTTTTATTGAAATAAGACAACACCCTTTTTTTAAGGTTTTTAGCCTTTCCTACATAGAGCAGTTGCTGGTTTTTATCGTAATAACGATAAACCCCTGGCTCATTGGGAAGCGTTTTCAGCTGAAGTTCTAACTCTGGATTCACAAGGCAAAAATAAGGATTAATAACTAAGAGCCTATTCAAATTTTACCAAAATATAAATACCACCTTAATTTATCCCGATGACTCCCGCAATGATGAAACGGGCTTCGGGTTTTTTCCGATAATGGTTTCATTTTCTCAGCAAGAAAAAAATCCAAATTCTTCATAAAAAAAAGATACAGCCCTATGACTGCATCCTTTTAAATAAATAATTATGAAAAAAACATTACTTTACATCAAATCTATCAGCGTTCATTACTTTAGTCCAAACTTTTACAAAGTCTTTCACAAAGCGTTCTTTGTTGTCGTCTTGGGCATAAAATTCTGCGTATGCTCTTAGGATAGAATTGCTTCCGAATACCAAATCTACACGCGTTGCCGTCCATTTGGTTGCTCCTGTTTTTCTATCTACAATGTTGTAGAGGTTTTCTGCTACAGGCTCCCATTTGTAGTTCATATCCGTAAGGTTGACAAAGAAATCGTTGGTAAGCACGCCTTCGTTGTGGGTAAACACACCGTGTTTGCTGCCTCCGTAGTTGGTTCCTAAAACACGCATACCTCCGATGAGCACGGTCATTTCAGGAGCTGTAAGTCCGAGTAATTGGGCTTTGTCTAGCAACATTTCTTCTGGTGCTACTACATAGTTTTTCTTTTGCCAGTTTCTGAAACCATCGTGTAAAGGTTCAAGTTCTTCAAAAGATTCTACATCGGTTTGTTCTTGGGTAGCATCGCCTCGCCCAGCTAAGAATGGCACTTCTATATTGATTCCTCCGTCTTTCGCCGCTTGTTCTATGGCAGCTGTTCCTGCAAGTACGATAAGGTCTGCAATGCTTACTTCTTTTCCGAATTCTTTTTGTATTTGTTCTAAAACAGACAACACTTTTTGAAGACGCTGTGGCTCGTTTCCTTCCCAATTAACTTGAGGTTCTAATCGTATTCTGGCTCCATTGGCTCCACCTCTAAAATCTGAACCGCGGAATGTTCTAGCACTATCCCAAGCGGTATTAATGAGTTCTACTCTGCTCAATCCACTGTTCAAGATTTTATTTTTCAACACTTGAACATCGTCGCTTGCAAGGGTGTATTTTGCAGCAGGAATTGGGTCTTGCCAAATCAAATCTTCTGCAGGCACATCTGCTCCTAGATATCTTGATTTTGGGCCTAAATCTCTATGGGTTAGTTTAAACCACGCTCTTGCGAATACCTCTTTGAAATATTCTGGGTCTTGGTGGAATCTCTCCGAAATTTTTCTGTATTCTGGGTCTATTTTCAGTGCCATATCTGCATCGGTCATCATCGGATTGCGTTTGATGCTTGGGTTGTGAGCATCAACTGGCATATCGGCTTCGTCTATGTTAATCGGTTCCCATTGCCACGCTCCGGCAGGACTTTTCTTTAATTCCCATTCGTATTTAAATAGCAAATCGAAAAATTCATTGTCAAATCTTGTAGGGTTGGTAGTCCACGCACCTTCAATTCCTGATGTTACCGTGTTAATACCTGCACCTTTTGGATTCATCCAACCAAAACCTTGATTTTCTAGGTTGGCACCTTCTGGCTCTGCTCCTAGGGTAGCAGCATCTCCGTTTCCGTGTGCTTTCCCAATGGTATGCCCACCTGCAGTAAGGGCAACGGTTTCTTCGTCGTTCATTGCCATTCTTTTAAAGGTAGTACGCATATCTTGTGCTGTTTTCAGCGGGTCTGGGTTTCCATCTACTCCTTCTGGATTTACATAAATCAATCCCATCATTACGGCAGCTAATGGATTTTCTAAATCTCTTTCGCCAGAATATCTAGAGCCTTGGCTACCAGATTTTGCGAGCCATTCTTTTTCTGACCCCCAGTAGATATCTTTTTCAGGATGCCAAATATCTTCTCTACCTCCTGCAAAGCCGAAGGTTTTAAGACCTACCGATTCATAAGCCATATTTCCAGCTAGTATCATTAGGTCTGCCCACGAGATTTTGTTTCCGTATTTCTTTTTGATAGGCCAAAGCAATCTTCTTGCTTTATCTAGATTGGCGTTGTCTGGCCACGAGTTAAGCGGTGCAAAACGCTGGTTTCCTGTGTTGCTTCCACCTCTTCCGTCGGCAGTACGATAGGTTCCTGCAGCGTGCCACGCCATACGCACCATTAGCCCTGCATAGCTTCCCCAGTCCGCTGGCCACCATTCTTGCGAATCGGTCATTAGGTTTTTAAGGTCTGTTTTTACAGCTTCTAAATCTAATTTTTTAAATTCTTCAGCATAGTTAAATTCCTCACCAAAAGGGTTGGTTTTCTTGTCGTGTTGCGAAAGGATGTCTAGGTTAAGCGATTTTGGCCACCAGCTCATCACCGATTGATTTTCTTCGGTATTAGCACCGTGCATTACAGGACATTTTCCGGCAGCTGCTGTATTTTTCCCTTGATGATTCATTTGACTCATATACGCCTCTATTTGCTCAGGCGTTAGATTTTCGTGTGGGAAAGGGCATTTCCCTTGTTCTGTGTTGCTCATATTTTGTATTTATAATTTCTATTTAATGATGCAAATTTAATAGATACTTTCAATAAGTTTAACCTAAAAAAGGTAAGTAATTTCAAAATCAATTATAGATGATAACTATTAAAATAGATTTATTCATAAATATAATCAATATCAAAGCACTTTAATTCATACCAATTTGATGCCCTTTATCCCTTTTTGAAGATGATAAAACTAATATAAAAAGTTAATTTTTAATGCTTTTGATGAAATCCTGAGCTTTTGGTTTCCAATCTTCATTATCTAAAAGAATTTTAACAAACGCCGAACCGATAATCCCACCTTGAGCGTATTGGGTAACACTATCAAAATCTTGTTTGTTTTTAATGCCGAAACCTATAAAAATGGGATTTTGCAAATTCAACTCTTGAAGGCGTTTTAGATAGGCTTCATTGTGTACCGATTTGGTTTCATTACCCGTAGTGGAGGATGAAGATACGGCATATAGAAACCCCGAACTCAACTGGTCTAAATACTGAATGCGGTGAGGTTCTGTTTCGGGCGTAACCAAAAAAGTGAAATGCAAACCATATTTTTCTAAGATGGCTCGATAGTTTTTCTCAAATTCGTAAGGAGGTAAATCTGGAAGTATTAATCCCGAAATGCCCACCTCTTGACATTTTTTGCAAAAGTTTTCAAAACCATAGCTTAAAACGGGATTGATGTAACCCATCAGAACTTTCGGGATGGTGACCGTTTCTTTAATTTTCAACAATTGTTCAAAAAGTTTTTCTATGGTCATTCCGTTTTCTAAAGCTTTTTCGTGGGCTTTTTGAATGACCACACCATCGGCAACGGGGTCGCTGTAAGGAATCCCGATTTCCATCATATCGGCTCCTGAATTTTGTATCAGTTCTGCTATTGTAGTGGTATCTTCCAAATTTGGAAATCCTGCTGTAAAATAGATATTTAGTTGTTTCATTATTTTTAGAGATTAGAGGTTAGAGATTAGATGTTAGTTGTTAGAAAAAAAGTCTTTGTTCTTTTCTCTTTCTTCTTTCTTCAAAAAACTCAACACTTTGTTAAGGTTTTTAATTATTTCATTGCTTTCAAATAGGTTTCCATATCTTTATCTCCACGTCCGCTGAGACAAATTACTACGACATCTTCTTTCTGAAATGTTTTTTTCTTTAAAACCGCCAGAGCGTGAGCAGATTCTAATGCTGGAATAATTCCGTCTAACCTTGTCAGTTCATACGCCATTTCCAAAGCTTCATCATCATTGATTGCTATAAATTCAGCTCTGTGCTGGGAAAACAGATTGGCGTGCATAGGACCTATCCCTGGATAATCTAATCCCGCTGAAATGGAATGAGGCTCTATTACCTGTCCGTCTGTAGTTTGCATCACGAGGCTTTTGCTACCGTGCAAAACGCCCAAACTTCCTAAAGCCGTAGTTGCCGCAGATAATCCAGAAGAAATCCCGTGTCCACCCGCTTCAGCAGCAATGATTTTTACACTTTCATTCTCTACAAAATGGTAAAATGCCCCTGCCGCATTGCTCCCACCTCCCACACAAGCTACAATATAATCTGGATTATCTCTACCGATTTTCTCTTTCAGTTGAGATTGGATTTCCTCCGAAATAATAGATTGAAACCTTGCCACCATATCTGGATAAGGATGAGGCCCTACGGCACTCCCAATGATATAATGGGTGGTGGTAGGATGGTTTATCCAATCCCTTAATGCTTCATTTACGGCATCTTTCAGGGTTTTGCTTCCCGATGTTGCGGGGATTACTGTGGCTCCTAGCATCTTCATTCTGGCAACATTGGGAGCTTGGCGGGCAATGTCCACCTCGCCCATATAGACTACACATTCTAAGCCCATCAAAGCACAAGCTGTGGCAGTGGCTACCCCGTGTTGCCCTGCTCCTGTCTCTGCAATGATACGCTGTTTTCCTAGTTTTTTTGCCAAAAGAACCTGACCAATAGCATTATTGATTTTATGAGCCCCCGTATGATTGAGGTCTTCTCTTTTAAGGAAAATTTGAGCTTGGTATTTATCACTTAAGTTTTTGGAAAAATAAAGAGGCGTAGCCCTTCCCACATAGTTTTTCAGAAGGTCTTTGAACTCTTTTTTAAAATCTTCACTTTCTATAATGTCCAAATAATGGTCTTGTAATTCTTTCACATTGGGATAAAGCATTTCTGGGATGAAGGCTCCTCCAAAATCGCCATAATAGCCGTGAGCATCGGGATTTCTGTATTTCATTGTTGTTGTTTTTAAGGTTGTATGTTTAAAAGTGTTTTTATTTTATCCAAATCCTTCACGCCTGGTGCTGTTTCAAATTTGGAATTGATGTCGATAGCGAAAGGTTGCTGTTTTAGATGTTGGATATTACCAATATGATCTATTGAAATGCCGCCACTTAGAAAGTAGTCTTTATGAATTTCTAAATGCTGAAGCAATGCCCAATCAAAACTAATACCCGTACCACCGAAAGCGGAGGAATCGGTATCAAAAAGGAAAAAATCTGCCGTTTTGTGATGGGCTAATAACTCCTGCAAATGGCTACCGTCCGTATCTTTTCCCACTCTGATGGCTTTAATAACTTTCACATCTGAGGGCAGTAAGGATTTCAGATTTTGAACGAAAAGAGCATCTTCATCTCCGTGCAACTGAACGAAATTCAAATCCGCTTGGGCAACCATCTGGGCAATGGTTTCCGCCGATTCATTCACAAAAACGCCTACTTTCCCCTGATGATTGATGCCTTTAAGCTCTTCCAAACTCAAATGCGACAAAACATATCTCGGTGATTTTTCATAGAAAATAAATCCCAAAAAATCGACTTCCCAATTAATCAATTGAGTAACCTGAGAAAGCTGAGTAAGCCCACAAACTTTAAGTTTTAAATGGCTTGAATAAAGAAGTTTCATCTGGTTTTATAGATTAGAAATTTCATTTGCGAATTGTTCAAATTTTCTAGCAGGATTTTCATTTTTCATAAAAAACTCTCCCATCAGAAAGGCATCAAACCCTTGTTTTTTCAAGTATTTAAAATCTTCCAAAGTGTAAATGCCACTCTCTGCAACGGAAAGTGTCCCTGTGGGTAAAGCATTTTTAAGCCGTACAGAATGCTCTAAATCTACTTTGAAATCTTTTAAATTTCGGTTGTTAATCCCTACCATATCTACTTCAGAATTAAAATGATTGAGCTCTTCCTCTGTATGTAGTTCGAGCAAAACCTCTAACCCCAACTGATGAGCCAAATCTGTAAACTCTGAAACCTGCAAAGGAGATAAGCAGGCGGCTATAAGCAAAACTACATCAGCACCAATGGCTTTGGCTTCGTAAAACTGATAAGCATCTATCATAAAATCTTTACGAAGAATAGGGGTGTGGATATGCTCTCTAATGGATAGGATATCCTGAATATTTCCTCCAAAAAAATGAAAATCCGTTAAAACAGAAATACCACTTGCTCCAAAGGTTTGGTATGCTGTAGCAACTTCCAAAGGTTGTGCTTTGGCGTTAATAATGCCTTTGCTGGGCGATTGTCTTTTAAATTCAGCGATGATGCCACTACGCTCTTTTACGGTTGTTTTCAGCGAAAGCCCTTCCCTCTGGAAAAAAAGCGTGTCTTTTAGCATTTCAATGGGAATATTCTTTTTCGCTAAGGAAACCTCCATTGCCTTTTGTTCTATGATTTTATCTAAAATAGTCATTTTTTTCTAAATAATTTATTATTTTACTTTTCACCTTATCAATATTCTATATTTCCTACTTCATTTTCCATTTTTCCCTCTCCATTTTCTATTTTTTCTTATTGATTTTCTATATTTCCTACTTCATTTTCCGTTTTCCCCTCTTTATTTTCTATTTTTTCTTATTGATTTTCTATATTTCCTACTTCATTTTTCATTTTCCCCTCTTCATTTTCTATTTTCCTTATTGATTTTCTACATTTCCTACTTCATTTTCCATTTTCCCCTCTTTATTTTCCATTTTTCCTTATTGATTTTCTATATTTTCTACTTCATTTCCCACTTTCTCCTATTAATTTTCATTAATTATCAATGAATAAGTCGCTTTAACACCTCCAAAGCCTTCCCACTTTCTAGACTTTCCTTGGCTAATTGAAAACAATCGGAATAATTTCCAAATTTTTGGGTAGATGCTAGTGCCATTGCCGCATTAGCAAGGACTACGGCGTTTTGCTCGGGCGTGCCGTTGCCTTCCAAAATTGTTCTGAAAATCAGAGCTGCCTCTTCCTTGGTTTTACCCCCACTAAGACTTTCAGGAGCGAGCGGTTGGCCACCCAATTCCTCAGCAGAATAGACTTTCTCCCCTTGTTCCGTAATAATTTTGGTATCGCCCGTAAGGGAAATTTCATCATAACCATCTAAGGCGTGCACCAAAGTGAAAGAAGCGTTTTCCTTCTGCAAAAGATACTGGTAGAGCCTTGCTATTTCCAAATTGGCAACCCCAATGAGACGATATTGAGGACGGGCAGGGTTTACCAAAGGTCCTAAAAGATTAAAAAATGTTTTCAGTCCCAATTGCCTGCGAAGAGGTGCTACCGACTTTAATGCTGGGTGGAATAGCGGAGCGTGAAGAAAACAAATATTAGCCTTTTCCAAATCGCTTTTCAACCCCTCGGCATCGTTCTTAAACTGATAGCCCAAATGCTCTAAAACATTGGAAGAGCCACTGATGCTGGAGGCTCCGTAATTCCCTTGTTTCACAACAGCTTGCCCCGCTCCTGCTACAATGAAACTTGCCAAAGTGGAGATGTTAAAGGTATCTTTGCCATCGCCCCCCGTCCCCACAATGTCTATGCCATCGGTATCTTCCAAGTAGATGGGTGTGGCAAGTTGCAATAAGGCTTCGCGAAAGCCCATCAGCTCATCAAGGGTGATGCTTCGCATTAAAAACACGGTGATGAATGCCGTTACTTCACTTTCGTTGAACTTGCCCTGTGAGATTTCTAAAAGTATGGATTTTGCCTCTACTTTTGTGAGGGTCTGATGATTGAAAAGGTATTGTAAGATTTGTTTCACGGTACGATAATTATAGGACTAAAAAAAAATTAAAACGGATTAAAGATTTAAAAAATTGGCTAAAATCTGTTTTCCTTGTGGAGTTAAAATACTTTCAGGATGATACTGCACCGCGTGGAGATCATACTGTTTATGCTTCAGGCTCATTATCATTCCTTTTTCATCTACAGAGGTAATTTCTAACTCCTCTGGGAAATCTTCGGGATTCACAGCCCAAGAGTGGTATCGCCCTACTTCCAAGGTTTTGGGAAGATGCTGAAAGATTTTATGCTCTGCAATCTGCGTAGCCTCAGTAGCCACGCCGTGATAGATTTCGGAAAGATTGATAAGGCTGCCCCCAAAGGCTTCTGCGATGGCTTGCTGCCCCAAGCAAACCCCAAAAATGGATTTGGTAGGAGCATAAGTCTTAATGACTTCCAAAAGAATACCCGCTTCCTCTGGGATGCCTGGACCAGGGGACAGAATGATTTTATCATACTGGGCAATGTCTTCCAAAGCAATTTCGTTATTTCTAAAAACATCTACTTTGGACTGCGTGATTTGCTCTATCATCTGCACCAGATTATAGGTGAAACTATCATAGTTATCAAAAACAAGGATTTTCATCATTTGGTTGTCTGTTGATGGCTGATAGTTGGTGGATTCTATTGTATTAGTGTTATTTTTCATTATCTAATTTTTTATAGTAATTGATAAATCCATTGATTAGCTTTTTACAAATTGTAATTTGATTTAAAATTGTATTTATTTCTTTTTCATTGATGTAACTTTGATCAAAGGCTAAATAAAATTGAGTTTCTAATTCATAAACAGATCCTCTAGCGATGTATAAGAAGTGTAGCGTTTCTTTATTGGTACTCCTACCACATCCTTCCGCTATATTTGAGGCAATGGACACTGCACATCTTCTCATTTGATTGGTTAAGCCAAAAACTTCATCTTGAGGGAATTTTTTAGTTAGTTGATAAGATAGATTGGTTAACAATCGAGCTTCTATCCAAACTTCCAATTTTGTATAATCCATTTTATAATGTGTTTAAAATTATTATTAAATAAAAGTTTCAGCATCATCCGACAACCAACAACCGACAACCATCAACCATCAACCAATTAAGCAATCCCCTCCGCTTTTTTTACGGCTTTTTTCAGGGCACTGAGTTTGTTATTCACTTCTTGAAGCTCGTTTTCCGCTGTAGATTTTGCTACGATACCAGCCCCCGCTTGATAATAAAGCGTATTGTCTTTGCTGAGGAAAGTTCTTATCATAATCGCTTGATTGCAAGAACCATCGAAGCCTACAAAACCTACACAGCCACCATAGAAACTTCTGCTGGTTGTTTCGTAGCGGTCTATCAGTTCCATCGCCTTGTATTTAGGTGCTCCACTCAATGTTCCTTGTGGAAAAGTGGTAGCAATCATTTCATAAGGGTTTTGATGGGTATCCACCTCTGCTGTTACTTCTGATACCATATGAATCACGTGAGAGAAAAAATGGATTTCTTTAAACTTAGAAACTTTGGTATTTTTTCCGCAGATACTCAGGTCATTTCTTGCTAAATCTACCAGCATTGTATGCTCTGCATTTTCTTTAGGGTCGTTTTTGAGTGCTTCGGCAGCCTGTAAATCTTTTTCCACATTACCCGTTCTTCTGAAAGTGCCTGCAATGGGATGGATGATGGCTTTTCCATCCTTAATAATCAACTGGCTTTCAGGGCTTGAACCTAAAAGTTTATAATCGCCATAATCAAAAAAGAAGAGGTATGGAGAGGGGTTAATATTTCTCAAAGCACGGTAAACATTAAACTCGTCTCCTTTGAAATTTTGCTGAAATCTTCGGCTCAATACCAATTGGAAAACATCTCCACGGAAACAATGCTTTCTCGCGATTTCCACCAAGTTTTTAAAATCCTCATCGGAAAGGTTAGAGGTTTCCTCACCTACAGTCTCGAAAGGAAAAATAGGAACATTCTTTTGCTGAATGATATTTTCTATTCTATGCAGTTCAGATTTAACCCCTTCTATGTGATTTTCAATAATGTACATCTCATCATTGAAATGATTGATGGCGATTACATATTGGTAAAAACGATACCTTAGTAAGGGAATTTTATTGTCTTCTGTGGAGGTTTTAAACTGAATGTTTTCAAAGAAAGGAATCGCGTCATAGCTGGTATATCCAAAGAATCCTTGCCCATTTTTCGCCATAGGCTCTGGGGAAGGTATTGCCTGAAAGCAATTGGCAAAACTTTGAAGCAAAGCCGTGAGCGATTTCGGTTTTAAATCTACTTTCAATGGGGTTTCATTAGGGAATTTAAACTCGGCTTCGTGGTAATTTTTAATTTCAATCCCCGCAATGGCATTTACAGCAATAAAGGAGAAATTGTTTTCAGGATTATGATTTCCCGTACTTTCCAAAAGGATGGTATCTCGGAACTGATCTCTCAGTCTGAGGTAGATTCCCACGGGTGTGTACAAATCTGAAAGGCTTTTCTTTACCGTGGTTTTGATGGTGATATTTCTATTAAAATTCATTGTTAAAAAAAATAAAAAAGGCTTTGACGGATGATTTGTCAAAGCCTATAATGTTATGATAAACTATTATTTCACTATACTCCAAAAAGGGGATATCATCAAGACCTTGACCAAGATTTTGATTGCCACCACCAGTTGTTATTTTGGATTGTTTTCATTGGGACAAATATATGAATGTTTTTTGTATTGGCAAGTGATTTTTTCTATTTTTCATCAAACTTTCTTTTATAAACATCTAAATCGTATTTTTGCTTTCAATAATTCACACCTATGACTTGGAAAGAGATTTTAGCCCCGATAAAACAATCCGATGCTTTTACTACCCTTTGGAATAAGGTAAAACAAGAATATGCACAAGGAAAGTGTTTCCCTCCAAAAGAACAGATTTTCCGTGCGTTGGAACTCACGCCTTTTGAAGAGGTAAAGGTGGTTATCATTGGACAAGACCCCTACCACGGAGATTTTCAGGCTAATGGATTGTGTTTTTCGGTTTCAGACCAAGTAAAAACGCCCCCGTCTTTGCAAAACATCTACAAAGAACTAAAAGACGATTTAAACATTGATAAGAATACCAACGAACTAGAATCTTGGGCAAAGCAAGGGGTTCTTTTGCTTAATGCCACGCTTACGGTAAGAGCCCACTCGCCTAATTCTCATAAGGATTTGGGTTGGGAACAGTTTACCGATTTTATCATCCAAGAGGTATCTGAAAAGAAAGACAATGTTGTTTTTGTGCTTTGGGGAGCTTTTGCACAAAAGAAAGCATCGTTGATTGATACACAAAAACACTTTATCATAAAATCGGCTCACCCCTCGCCTTTTTCCGTATATAGAGGATTTTTTGGAAGTAAGCCTTTTTCTAAAATCAATAGTTATCTCGCTTCAAAAAACTTAGCAAAAATTGAGTGGTAAAATGAATTAAAAAAGCATATTCCAAACCACTATCGTTAGCATTGCCAAACCTACTACAAAACTAAATCCTGTACCATAGAGAAATCCTATAAAAGAGCCTTTGGTAGCGTTTAGAGCTTTGTTCATATCTCGGTTGTCGTGAAGCAATTCTCCTACAAAAACACCGAGAAACATTCCTATCAAAAAGCCAAAGGGAATAGGGATAAAAAACATTCCTAAAAATGTTCCCACCACAGAGCCAATACCCCCCCATCGGGTACCGCCGTATTTTTTTGTTGTTTTAGCAGGAATAATATAATTGAGCACCGAAGATATCGCGGTAAGAATTCCGAAAATCCAAATATACGCCATAGGCAAGTCTGCATCAGCCCCAAATTTGTAAATCAAAATCCCACAAAAACTGAGTAAAAGCCCTGGCAATACAGGTAAAAAAGTTCCTAAAATCCCTACTACTAAAAGGATTATACTGAGAATATAAATAACGGTTTCGTTCATCATTATTAATCATTTAAAATTGGTTAAAAATAGACATAAAACAACAATCAAACAACGCTTTTTATTATTTTTGCATCTATGAAAGAAGAGATACAAGAAACCAAAAACTTATTGCAACACATCAGCGATGATATTCATCTATTCATTCGGGATACGATGCCTGATGGAATGGTATTGTTTACGCAAGTTGTTGCAAAAATAGTGCTATTGTTGCTGCTTTTAATAGCACTCGGTTTTGTTTTTAAGCAGTTGATACGCTTAGGATACATGCTCACCAGAAACCACTCCGAAAAACCTATCCTAAAATCACTTTACGATACTAAAGTGCTGTATTCTGTATCCAATTTTATTGCGGTAGGCGTTACCAAAAGTATGATTACTGCTATTTTCTACCGCCATCCCAAAAGTCATATTTTTCTAGACACTACTTTCGATTTGATTTTTGTAGTGGTATTTGCCATACTCTATATCCGAAGTCTGAAAGCCGTAGAACAATATTTTTTCCTCAAAGGCGACTGGTCTAGAATTACGGGAATCCGTGCTGTAACGCAAACCTTGAAAATTTTCGGATATATATTGTTTATTTTCGTAGGTGTTTCTTTACTCTTCCAGATTTCTTTGCTTACTATTTTCAAAAGTTTGGGGGCAATGACGGCTTTAATCTTATTGATTTTCCGCGATACCGTCTTGGGTTTCATTACCGGAATACACGTAGCTGCCACTAAAAATGTAAAGGTGGGCGATTGGGTAGGTATCCCGAAATACAACATTGAAGGAACTATCGACGATATTAATCTGCTGACAACTAAAATTATCAATTTTGATAAAACCGTCTCTACTATACCTACCTATGATTTACTTTCCACCGAAATCAAAAACCTGCAAATAATGTCTGAAACCAATACCAGACGCATCAAAAAATCAATTATTTTCAATATCAAATCGTTTAAATTTATTGATGAAACAATGTTTTTGAGATTAGAAAACATCAATCTCATCAAAGACTATATGCAGGAAAAAAAGCAGGAAATCCAATTGGAAAAAGCTGAAGCAGATAATGATATCATCAATGGACGACAACTTACCAACATCGGAACCTTTCGCATCTATGCAATGAATTATCTGAAAAACAACCCTAATATAGACCAGAAAGGCCGCCTGATGGTGAGACAGCTAGACATTACGCCACAAGGTTTGCCGTTGGAAATTTATTGTTTTGCTAATAGCTCGCAATGGGAAAATTACGAACAAATACAAGCCGATATTTTTGATCACCTTCTCGTAGCAGCCCAAAAGTTTGACCTCGAAGTGATGCAGACTAATGTGAAGTAGAATGGGAAATGGTTGATGGTTGACGGTTGATGGTTGATGGCTAGCGATAATAAAATACTTAAACTATCTCTGTGATAAAAAAATGATAGACTAATCACCTACAATAAAAATCCCATTTTTGAACAAATTAAAACAACATACCATATAAACATAATCATTTAATTAAAATCAATTTGATTTATTAAAAATAATTCATTCTTTAATTTCCCCCATTATGTTTGAAATAAAAGAAGTGCTACGGAAAGGACAAACAAGGTTGTTTGTAATCAAAGAAGAATTACAAAGAAGACAATTAATTAATAATTAACCATTAACAATTATCAGAAATGAAATTAAGTGTAAACATCAATAAAATAGCAACATTACGCAATGCCCGTGGTGGCGATGTGCCTAGTGTAACCCAAGTGGCGATAGATGCCCAAAAATTTGGAGCTCAAGGCATCACCATCCATCCAAGACCAGATGAAAGACACATCACCAGAAAAGATGTCTATGACCTAAAACCTTTGGTACACACCGAGTTTAATATCGAGGGAAACCCACACCGCCCATTTGTAGATATGGTTTTGGAAGTAAAACCAGAGCAAGTAACATTGGTGCCAGATGCCGATGACGCCATCACTTCTAATGCAGGGTGGGACTGTGAGAAACATTTGGATTTCCTGAAAAATACCATTGCCGAATTTAAAGCCGCTGGCATCCGCACCTCTATCTTCCTAGACCCCAACCCAGAAATGGTGAAATACGCTGCAGAAACTGGTACCGACCGCATAGAGCTCTACACAGAAGCGTATGCCAAAGGCTATTCTACCAACAAAGAAGAAGCGATAAAACCCTACATTGCCACCGCAAAAGAAGCAGAAAAATATGGCTTGGGCGTGAATGCAGGGCACGATTTAAGCCTTGATAATCTAAAATATTTCGCTGAAAACATTCCCAATCTATTAGAAGTATCCATAGGACACGCCCTAATATCGGAGGCACTTTATCTCGGGTTAGAAAATACCATTCAGGCGTATAGAAAAAGACTTTCAGTCAATGAATAAAGGGGCTTAATTTCTCTTCATTCATTTTTCAAATTTTGAAAAAAATTCATTAATTTGCAGTGCTTTAAATAATACTTATATTATGATTATTCAACCAAGAACAAGAGGATTTATTTGTTTAACGGCTCATCCCGAAGGGGCTTTACAAACCGTTAAAAATCAGATAGAATATGTAAAATCTAAGGGGCAATTGGAAAATGGGCCTAAAAAAGTTTTGGTCATTGGTGCTTCCACAGGATTTGGTATCGCCTCTAGAATTGAAGCGGCTTTCGGTTCTGGAGCGGCTACCATTGGCGTATTTTTTGAAAAACCTTCCTCCGAAGGAAAATTGGGTACTGCAGGGTGGTACAATTCTGCCGCCTTTGAACAAGAAGCTCATAAAGCAGGGCTCTACGCCAAAAGCATCAATGGTGATGCCTTTTCTGATGAAGTAAAACAACAGACCATCGATTTGATAAAAAAAGACCTTGGCACGGTAGATTTGGTGGTATATAGTTTGGCTTCCCCTAGAAGAACGCACCCTAAAACAGGCGTGGCTTATGCCTCTGTCTTGAAACCCATTGGCGAAGCTTTTACCAATAAAACCGTAGATTTCCACACGGGGAATGTTACCGACATCAGCATCAGCCCTGTGGAAAACGAAGAAGATATCCAAAATACCATTGCAGTAATGGGTGGTGAAGATTGGAAATTTTGGATGGAAGACCTGAAAAATGCTGGTGTTTTAACTGAAAATGTGAAGACGGTAGCATATTCTTACATTGGCCCAGAGCTTACTTTCCCTATTTACAGAAACGGAACCATTGGTCAGGCAAAAAATGATTTGGAAGCCACCGTATCCATCATAGACGATTTACTGAAAGACCTTGGCGGTAAGTCTTATGTATCGGTAAACAAAGCCTTGGTAACACAGTCTAGCTCAGCAATTCCCGTTGTACCATTGTACATCTCGCTTCTTTATAAGGTAATGAAAGAAAAAGGCACCCACGAGGGCACTATAGAGCAAATGCAAAGATTGTTTACAGATAGATTGTACACCAAAGATGGCGTAGTACCACTAGATGACAAAGGCAGAATCCGTATTGATGATTGGGAAATGGCAGATGATGTACAAGCAGAAGTTGCCCAACGATGGAATAGCGTAACCACCGAAAACCTCTCTGAGATAAGCGATATAGAGGGCTACAGAAGAGAGTTTTTCAATCTTTTCGGTTTTGAGATTGATGGCATCGATTACGAAAAAGACACCAACGAAGATGTGAAAGTACCGAGTATTGAAGGGTAATTGAGGATTTTAGTATAAAAAAAGCTACCTTTGTGGAGGTAGCTTTTTCATTTTTTCCAATGATTTTTCTATTGCACAAGCATATCGATTTCTAAATGATTATTATCTTTCTTAACCCTTTCTTTTGCAGAATTTTCATAGATTTTAATCATCTTGGCAGGGTCTGTTTCTCTATTGCCATTTATCATAAAATTCACATTGCTTCCACCGCTGTTTAATATCATTTGCTTCATTGCTCTTGCAGGGTCGTTTCTATCATCCCAAAAGACTTTTCTATATTTTTTCCTATCCAACTCTATCTCTGTTGGGCGGTATATTTCCGAAGCTGTTGCTACATTATCCGTTATTTTACTGATTCCTTTTAATTCAAAAGAGTGATATTTTTGACTGTCCTCTATTTTTACGATAAGCCCTGGCAACCCGTGAAACTTATAAGGACCCTCTGGAATAGGAATTTCATCTGTATACCAAGCCTCCCATTGCCTACCCGCAAAATTTGCAGTAGCTTTTTGCACAGACCACTCTCCTATTTTTTGCTTTTCTGGATGCAATACCCAAGTTATTTTTCTTTCTTCGGGTATTCTATAATAATGCTCTCCAATTGTAGTATGCAAAGTAACTTTATAGTCTGGATAAGTTTTAGAAACATGGTTGTTATTTTCCCCAAGCGAGTGAGAAGTTTTTCCAATAATCCTTCTCCCGCCTTCCATACTCCCTTTTCTTACCTCTGTAATATCAGTAGAATCTCGTTTATATTTCTTGTAACTATAAAACACAGAACCTTGATTGGTTACTTCCAAAAGCATCATTTCTTTAGAAACTTTATTCTTTTGAGTAGAATCTTTTACTGCTTTATATTCATAGAAAAGTCTTTCATTCTGTGCATATAGCAAAGATATAGAAAAACACAGAAAAGTAAAACAACATAATGCTTTCATCATCCTATTTTTTAAAGTATTTTTACCCTCGTAGTTGTTCCGTTGGTAGAGTTTTTCAAGTTATTTAGAAGTTTTTGCTTAAACTCTTCATTTTTTTTATAATATTCCGCCAAAGAAATGGTATTTTTATCCTTAGGATAGTTTATTTTTTCTTTATCGCCTTTCTCTACACTTGTGGCAACATATACATCCTTACCCAATTCCACTTTCAATACCAAACCATTGACTCCTCTATACAATGCAGGTCCATCCTTTACGGGAATTTCCTCTGTGTACCAAACTAATACACTTTTACCATTATGCTCCCCTATAGCCTTTTTCACATTATACCCCAATATAGTATCCGTATCATTAGTCGTTTTCCACGCTAGATTTGGAAGTTCCCCAGCAACATTATAATGCTCATCCCCCAAAGTAGTTTCTATATAAAAACTATTGTTTTTAAAATTCTTATACACATCATATTTATCCTTTTTCATTCTTATCATTGTGGTTGTCTTCTCATTTTCTTTTTCTGACAAAACACTTTGAGGGGCAGAATCCAAAGTTTTATATACAGATTGACCATCATTAATGTAAAGCGAATAATATTTACTTAATTTTTGTAATTGCTGTCGTGTTGCCTCGGGCAAGCTTGCTAGCTGAGATTCTTCTATTTTTATTTTCTGAGTATAATGCACCTTATAAGATTGTGCAAAAACACTAGAAACTACACAAAGTGCAGTAACAAAACTAATTTTTAACTTCATAATTCTTAATTTTTAAAAACTTTATATTACAATATTTCCTTACTTTTATAGACGCTTCTACTATCATTATTTTATACGAATTTTTAAAATCTTAAGCTCCACGAACATACAACAAAATATGATATAAATCAAGTATTTTTTCTTGTTTTTTTTATTTTTTTCTAAACAAACATTTAATTACACACAAATCATACAATTGATTAATTATAAAATAATGGTTACAAATACCTTACAAAACAAGCTTAATTAAACACTCATTTACCCTGACTACACAGTAGGCTTTAAGCGATAAACCATAAGCTTTGAAACGATTCAAAGAAAGATTTCGCGAAATGTCAGCCTGAGCATTCTAAGATAAAAACAAATAATCAAGAGATTAATTTTACAAAAGGTTCATTTCTTTTAGCAA